>BOJX01000024.1 GCA_016860685.1 Planctomycetota bacterium | reverse complement strand
GCCGAACTCCCGCGCGATCCGCCGACTCAGCGTCAGCCCCTCCTCGAACGCCGCCAGCGCCGCGTCCCGATCCCCCTTCAGACGCCGCACGTCGCCGACCCGGTCCAGCGACACCGACAGGTCGCGCAGGGCTTCGGGCGTCTCGCCGAACTCCCGCGCGATCCGCCGACGCAGCGTCAGCCCCTCCTCGAACGCCGCCAGCGCCGCGTCCCGATCCCCCTTCAGACGCCGCACGTCGCCGACCCAGTCCAGCGACACCGACAGGTCGCGCAGGGCTTCGGGCGTCTCGCCGAACTCCCGCGCGATCCGCCGACTCAGCGTCAGCCCCTCCTCGAACGCCGCCAGCGCCGCGTCCCGATCCCCCTTCAGACGCCGCACGTCGCCGACCCGGTCCAGCGACACCGACAGGTCGCGCAGGGCTTGCCGGGCAGGGTTGTGTGAAGCGGCGGCGCGACATTGCGCCTCCACGGCTTCGGACCAGCGCAGCGCCTCGTCGAGACGTCGAAACTCTCGCAACGTGTCAATGACGCGGATTTGCGACCAGAAGGGAAGAACATCGAATGACCAGCCTTCCTCGGGCCTGGCGCGGTTCAGTCGCTTGGCGACGTCGAGCGTCGACGCCCAGAGTCGCTGTTCGCGGTCCACGTCGTGCAGGCGAAAAAGACCGCGGACCCAGGCGACGTACGAGGGGTCGGTAACGTCAGCCGGACGACCCTCCTCCCACAGGGCGTTCTGCGCCATCAGCAGGGCGTCACGGCGCTCCTCCGGAGGAAGCGCGTCCAGCCCGCCGCTCAGGACCACGTTCGTCAATTCCTTCTCCAGGGCGTCTTTCACCGCCTTCTGGGTGTCGGGCTGGGCGCCGAGATAGGCGCTGGCCACGTGAAGGAAGGCGGCCTGGCGGAACTCGTTTCGGTACACGTTGAACCTCTGAATGACGGCGGCGGGGTTCTCGGCGCGATTCAGCCCGTCTTGAACGACGTGATCCTGCCAGTTGGGGCGGAGCTTGCGGGAGACGGCGGCGGTCAGTGAGGTCAGGAAGCGCACGCCCTGCGCACTGCTCCAGCCGAGCAGGTCGCGGACGGTCTCGTCCAGGGCGTGGAAACGGTCGTCATACAGACGGACGAGATCCGAGGGGGTTTCGTGCAGGCGTTGAGCGGCGACGGGGGTGAGCGCGGCGGAGGTGTCGCGGCCGACGAACCACTCCGGTCGCCGAAGAAGGTAATCCACCATCTCGATCAGCAGGAGCGGATTTCCGTCGGCCCGGTTCAGAAGAGTTTGGCGCTCCTCGGGCGCCAGACCGGGCAGCGCGAGTTCCACGATCCGGGAAAGGTCATCGACGAGGTCGACCGGCCGCTCGACGATGCCCTTGCGCAAGTCGGAGGGGAGCAGTTCGAGCAGGTCGCTGAGACGTCGCGGCAGGTTGCCGTCGGGGAGGATGTTCCGGTGCTCGCGCCACTCCCGCTCCCAGTGCGTCGCGAGGATGAGCAACGGCCAGCATTTCGCCGTCGCCTCGCCCCAGAGACGGTAGACGAAGCGAAGGGTTTCCGAGTCGGCCCACTGCGCGTCGTCGAGGACGAGGACGACGGGAAGGGTCGGCGCGTCGGCGCGGTCGGAATCCAGGAACGCGCGGAAGAGGTCCAGCACCTTGTCGCCGAGGCTTTCGAGTCTGGACTGGGCCTGGGCGGCGGGATCCCCCTGAAGGCGCCGCCCCGCCTCCCGGGCCTCGCGAAGATCCTGGCGTGTTTCGGTCAGCAGATTCCTCACGGCTTGCGCCCCGCCGACGAACTGGCCGATCACGGGGATGAACTGGGCCAGGTCCGTGGCGGTGCGCAGGAAGGCGGCTTTATGACGATCCGTTACGGTCCGCGCGTCGACGATCGGCATGATGTGCTGCGCCAGCGAGTCGGCATGACTGACCAAGGCGCAACGTTCGTCGATCTGGTTGCGGCGTTCGGGGCGGACCCAGCGAAGTCCCCACCAAAGCCACGGGATCGGCGTCCGCTCCGCGTTCCAGCCTGGGGCGAACGTCGGGTTGACGTTCAGGCTGGCGTGGTCCTGGGTGAACGAGTCCGGCCAGTACCCCCTCGGATCCGGCGCGTCGGCGTTCTGACTGAGCCAGCGGTAGAACTCCTGCACCAGGCGCGTCTTGCCGACGCCGCTTTCGGCGAGGAGGATGACAAACTGCGGCCTGCCTTCAGCGGCGCTTCGCCAGTCGTCTTGAAGCTGACGCATGGCGTCTTCGCGGCCGACGAAAAGCCTGCGCCAGGAGGGGCTTTGCTCGCGCTCGGGGTTTATGTTCTGAGGCATACTCAAGTATCCTATCCGCGCGTCATCGGAAGTCAGGTATAATCGACGGGTTGTTTTTGAACGGCCTTGCGGCGGGGATTCGGTGTTCCGGGCGTCGCGTCGACGTGTTGTCCGTCACGACATGCCCGGTTGGTGAACGGGTTCCGTCTCGCTCTCCCCGGGATCGCTGCCGACAACGCCTGCGGTTCAACGACGAGCGGGGGTTCCCGGTCTATCCGGGGGCTCCCGCTTTCGCGCTTGACTGCCCGGTGGCGCTGAATCGTTGTCCAGCGCTTCGCGTTGCATTACGATCGCCCCTTTGGGACCGCCACCTCGTCGATGCGAGAATCGCGCGGTTGCGGACAGGCAGGCCACGTGTTCGGGCAAGCACACTATGAAAAAAGACGCAGCCACGATGGAAAAAATAGTCGCCCTCTGCCGCCGCCGGGGGTTCATTTTCGGCAGCAGCGAGATCTACGGCGGCATCAACGGCTTCTGGGATTACGGACCGCTGGGCTGCGAGCTGAAGCGCAACATCAAGGACGCGTGGTGGCAGGACATGGTGCGCAACCCGCCGAGCACCGCGGGTCACCCCAAGCTCGCCGGGCGCGAGTTCCAGATGGTCGGCGTAGACTGCTCGATCATCATGCATACACGCGTTTGGGAGGCTAGCGGCCACGTCGGCGGATTCTCAGACCTGATGAGCACTTGCAAATACTGCAAGAAGATGGTGCGCGCTGATCAAGTTTGGTCCATGATTGAGGAAACAGAATGGTTCAAATCCCTTGTCGAATTGTACGCTACCAAAGGCATCGACCAGGTCGCAGGCACTGACTTGGTTCAATGGGCTCAGAGAAAGGCCAAAAAGCTCGTGCCGAATCTGGCTCTCGTGCGCAATCCAACCGTGACCATCTCTTGGTTAACTGAGCGTGTATTGAGCGCATCCACGCCATTTCCGATGACATTGAAAGAAGTGATCCAGTACCTCGCCACTGAACAACTATCAATGACGAACGCGTTTGTCACACCCTGTCCATTTTGCGGGGGTGACTTGACTGAACCGCGTCAGTTCAACCTGATGTTTGAATCCCACGCTGGCGCAGTCAAAGACGATGCCAACAAGGTTTACCTCCGCCCCGAAACCGCGCAGGGCATCTTCGCCAATTTTCAGAACGTCTACGACACCTCGCGGGTGAAGATTCCCTTCGGCATCGCCCAGATCGGCAAGGCCTTCCGCAACGAGATCAACCCGCGCAACTACACCTTCCGCTCGCGCGAGTTCGAGCAGATGGAGATCGAGTTCTTCTGCCACCCGGACGAGTCGATGCTGTGGTATGAGTTCTGGCGCGAGGCGCGGATTAACTGGTACAAATCGCTGGGCATCGCCTCGGACAAGCTGCGCCCGCGGCAGCAGGGCAAGGAGGAACTCGCCCACTACAGCCAGGCGTGTACGGACATCGAGTACCTGTTCCCCTTCTCCGACGAACCGCAGGAATTGGAAGGCGTCGCCCATCGCGGGTCGTTCGACCTCAACCAGCACGGCAAGTTCGCCAAGGGCAAGGAAGACGCTTTCGCCATCTTCGACGATGAAGCGTGGGAGCGGGATAAAGATAGATTCACCGCGGAGGAGGCGAAGGACGCAAAGAGCAAACCGCCTTACAAATACGTCCCGCACGTGATCGAGCCTTCAGCCGGCGCGGATCGATTCACGCTCGCCGTGTTGACCGAAGCGTACTCGTATGATGAGACCCGCGCGAGTCCGGAGTTCCTGAAGTTCCACCCGCGCCTCGCGCCGATCAAGGCCGCGGTCTTCCCGCTGGTCGCCAAGGACGGCATGCCCGAAATCGCCCTGCCGATCTACGAGGCGATCCGCAAAGTCTTTCCCGCGCAGTACGACGCCAAGCAGTCCATCGGCAAGCGCTACGCCCGCATGGACGAAGCGGGCACGCCCTTCTGCTTCACCATTGACGGCCAGACGAAGGAGGACGGCACGGTGACGGTGCGCAACCGCGACGACGCGAGCCAGGTGCGCATCGACAAGAGCCGGTGTCTGGAGTATTTGCGGGACAAGCTGGGGCTGTGACGGGTGGGAGTGGGGTTTTAGGTTGCGTCCTGAAATCTGTCTTGTGCCGCCTGTTGCCTGTTGTCTTTATCTACAGGATAAGGCGCGCTGGGGGGCCGGATTGCGCGCCGGATCACGTTGCCCGGGAGACATGACGGATGATGCGGAACATGCGGGACGACCGAACCGTGGCGCCTGGGGTCGGACCTGAAAACGGGTGCGACGACGCGTCGTCGGCGGTTTTGTCAGCATCGGTTTCTGGTCGTCGTTCGGATCAAGCGTGCGGAGCAGAGCTCCGCGGTCCGGTGGAGGACGGCGCGGTCTTGAGGCGGCCGGCAGGGCGATGCAGGCCGCCGCGTGTTCGGTCGCTGGCGGGCGCGGCGGCCGTGATGCTTGCGCTGCTGGGCGTGCCGACGTGCGCGACGGCGCCGGGGAAGGACGGCTTGTCGCCCCGCGCGGCCGGCAGCAGCGATTCCGGGCAGATCGAACCTCCGCCGGGCGGCGCGGAACCCGGTGCCGACGGCTGGACGATGCGCGCCCTGATCGAGCGTTTCTCCGAGGATCGCTCGGCGGTGCAGCGTTTCTACGCAATTCCCGGGGCGCAGGCGCGGCAGGAACGGTTCGTCGGGTTCTACTCGGCGTGGAAGCAGCGGCTGGAGAGCGTGGACTTCACCGCGCTGGACCGCCCCGGCCGGGTGGATTACGTCCTGATGCGTCACGAGCTGGACTATCAGCTTGCGCAACTCGGGCATGAGCGGCGAAAGTGGGAGGAATGCGCCGCGCTGCTGCCCTTCGCCGAGGCAATCATCGAACTGGAGGAACGGCGCTGTCGGCTGGAGACAGTGGACTCGCGCGACGCGGCACAGCGCGTGGACGCGATTATCCGCGGGATCAAGGAAGTCCGCGAGCGCATCGAGGAGGGTCGCAAGAAGCCCGCGACGCCGGACGCCGTGCCGACCTTCGGCACATTGCTGGATCCGGCGCCTCCGCCGCCGGCGGATTCCGCGACCGCGCCGCCGACGGCCTCAGTCGCATCCCCGTCCGTCTCGCCGACGGCGTCCTCCGCCGCTTCGGATCCGTCAGCCGCTTCAGGCGCATCGACCGCCCCGCCGGGCGACGCGCCGATGCCGCCGCCTGTCGGCGGATCCACGTCGAAGGAACCGACGAAGAAGCCGCCGCTCTCCGTCACGCCGGTGACCGCGCTCCGCACGGCGCGTTTTGTCGATGCGCTGCGCGGTACGCTGCGTGGGTGGTTCACCTATCACGACGGTTATCAGCCGGACTTCTCCTGGTGGGTGCGGCGCCCGCACGAGGACGCGGGGAAGGCCCTGGACGAATACGCCAAGTATCTCCGCGAGGAGATCGCCGGGCTTAAGGGCAAGGACGACGATCCGCTCATCGGCGACCCGATCGGCGCGGACGCCCTGCGCGACGACCTGGCGCATGAGCTGATGCCGTATTCCCCGGGGGAACTGGTGCAGATCGCCGAGGCGCAGTTCGCGTGGTGCGAAGCGGAGATGAAGAAGGCCGCCGCGGATCTGAAGTTCGACGACTGGAAGCAAGCCCTCGAACACGTGAAGAACCTGCACGTTCCGCCGGGCGAGCAGGCGGGGCTGGTGGCGCGGCAGGCCGTGGAGGCGATCGAGTTCATCGACCGGCTGGACCTGGTGACCGTCCCCGATCTGTGCCGGGAGCTGTGGCGCCTGGAGATGATCGATGAGCGGGCGCAGCGACAGTGGCCTTTCGCGTTTTACGGCGGGCAGCACATGGCGGTGGCTTACGCGATGGCCAACATGGAGCACGATAAGAAGCTGATGGCGATGCGCGGGAACAACATTCACTTCACGCGGATCGTCACGCCGCATGAATTGATTCCCGGACATCATCTTCAGGGCTTCATGGCGCAGCGGCATCGGCCTTACCGGCGCCTTTTCGGCACGCCCTTCTACGTCGAGGGGTGGGCGCTGCACTGGGAGATGCTGCTGTGGGATCTGGATTACGCCCGCGGACCGGAGGACCGGGTCGGCATGCTCTTCTGGCGGATGCACCGCGCCGCGCGGATCATCGTGTCGCTGAAGTTTCATCTCGGGCAGATGGCGCCGCAGGAGATGATCGACTTTCTCGTCGATCGCGTCGGGCATGAGAAGGAGAACGCCACCAGCGAGGTGCGGCGCTACATCGGCGGTGACTACAGTCCGCTGTACCAGTGCGGGTACCTGGTCGGCGGGTTGCAGGTGCGGGCGCTGCACCGGGAACTGGTCGGGAGCGGGCGGATGACGCATCGCCAGTTTCATGACGCGGTGCTGACGCTGGGTCCGATCCCGATTGAACTCGTGCGCGCCAGCCTGATCGACGTGCCGCTCACGCGGAACTACGAAACGTGCTGGCGTTTCATGGAGAATTGAGCGTCGTCACGTCGTCCCGGAACGGGCGCCGCGCTCCGTGAAGCGGTCCCGGCGGCCTGCGCGGCGGATGCGTTCCGGCTTGCCGCGCGGATCAATCGTCGTCCTCCTCCGCCGCCTCCGCCATCATTTGCGCGACGCGGTGCTCGGCGAAGAGCAGGTGCTGATCTCCCGCGCGTTGGATGAGCTGCACGAGGTCACGCATCGAGCGGACCTCTTCGACCTGCTCATCCACGAACCAGGTGAGGAAGCTCTGCGTCGGGTAATCGCGGTCTTTTTCCGCCAGGGCGACCAGTTCATGAATCTGCCGAGTGACGATCTGCTCCTGATCCAGCGCGCCCTGCGCGATGGCCAGCGGCGATCCGAACGACGCCTTCGGCGCAGGCAGCGCGGCGAGCCGGACCGGCGAACCCACTTCCTGAAGATAGTGCAGGAACTTCATCGCGTGCCCGCGCTCCTCCTCCGCCTGACGGGAGAAGAACTTCGACAGCACCTTGTAGCCCATGTCGAACAGTTCGCAGGACATCGCCAGATAGGTGTAGTACGACCCGAGTTCGTTGGCGATCTGCTCGTTGAGCTGCCGGTTCATCGCGTCACTGACCGTCATGTTGATTCTCCGTGGCGTCCGGGTCAGCGCCCGGTGTCCAGCAGGATGACTTCCTTGGTGTTCGGATCCGACCCCCAGGCCTCGACCAGGACGTCCTTCGTTTTCAGCGGGAGGTCGTAGACAAAGCGGAGTTGCACGCTCGCGCCGGGTTCAAGTTTCGCGCCGGGAGTGAACACGAACCCGTTTTCCTTGACGAAGCTGGTCGTCGCCGCGATGTCCGCCGGGAGGCGCAGCGCCGGATTCCCCGCCAGCAGCGACGGCGGTTTGATCTCAACGGGGGTCTGCCCCTGATTGGTGATCTTCACCTGAACGTAAATGAAGGCGCCCTTTGTCTTCGGGGCCTTGGCGCCCGCGTTTTCGAGTTCCTTGCCGAGTTCGCGGTCGTGCTCGAAGCGCCACGCGATGTCGCCGACTTTCGCCTCCATCCCGACGGGGACGATCTGCGCGAGCGACCGGCCGCTGTTGATGAGCGGCGCGACTTCCCGGGCGAGGCGTTTTTCACGGTTGGACCACTTGCTGAGAACGGCGTCGATCTCGACGCGGCTGAGCGTATAAAGACGCTCGTCCGTGAACGGGTTGCGCAGACAGTAGACGGGCGTCAGATGCTCGTAAGACGGGCTGAACTCGGGCGGAAAGACGTAGACTCCGGGTTCCTTGGCGATCTCTTCAAATTCGTCCGGACGGCTGAGCAGATCCTGCCGGCCTTCCTCGGAGACGGTGAGGATTGTCTGAATGTTGCCGTCCTTGACGCCGGTTTTGCGCATGAACTGGAAGAGTCGCTTGGCGCCTTCGCGCGGGCGGGAGAGGACGTAGATCCCGCTGTCCTCGGGTTTCATACCCAGGTCCACGAGCATCGTTCGGACGGACTCAGAGGACGTGAACCCGTGAACGTCCTTCGGGCTCATCAGGCGGAACAGAGGTTGCCTCGAATCCCCCTGGCCTTTTGCATCGTAAGCGTGAAACGCGATGCCTTCGTCGATGTGATAGTGTTCGGCTGCAGCGCTTCGCAGCCCGACTCCCAGAACCGCCAGCGCCACGGCCCCGCGTGCTGCCCGGTGAAGGATGCGGCGAACCTGTGATTCGGGTGAAAGCGTATTTATCTTCCTTGACGACTTAAGATTGCGCTCGATGAACATGCCTTCCTTCCGCCACATTCCCTTCTCGCCTTTCCCGCCCTGTGTCAGGGTCTGGCTAAGTGGACCTTCCTGAAAACGAGCCCTCGCGAAGACGGGGCGGATACCGCGATGCATCATTCAAGGTATCATTCTGCACAACGAGGTTCAACTCGGACGAACATCCTTTGGCCGAGTCTGGGGCGGATCGAAGAGCCTGCGACTCCGTTGTCATCGGCAACCCGGAATCAGACTCGGAATCCAGCCGGTTTTCCGGGCCCGCCCGCAAGGATGCTGACCGGGGAGCGTGTCCGTCCGGTCAAAGGGAGGTAAGAGGTTCATGAAGCACCCGGGCTATCGACGGCGCTTCGCCGGATCTGTAACAATTTTTCCAGCATGAGATTATGAAATACATCGACCCGCACATTCACATGATCTCCCGCGTCACTGACGATTATGTCCGCCTTGCTCGGGCGGGGTGCGCCGCGGTATCCGAACCGGCGTTCTGGGCGGGGTTCGACCGGGGATCCGCCGAGGGATTCCGGGATTACTTCCGTCACCTGACGGAGGTTGAGCCGCGTCGCGCCGGGCAGTTCGGCGTCGAGCACTTCTGCTGGCTGTGCATCAACGCGAAAGAGGCGGAGAACGTCTCCCTCGCCCGCGACGTGATCGCGGTGATCCCTGAGTTCCTCGATCGACCGAACGTGCTGGGCATCGGCGAGATCGGTTTGAACAAGAACACGAAGAACGAAGCTGAGGTGTTTCAATTGCAGGTCGAGCTGGCGTTGAAGACCGACGAGCTGGTCCTCATTCATACGCCGCACCTTCAGGACAAGTACAAGGGCACGCGCATGATTCTCGACCTGCTGACCGACAACCCTCGCGTGAAGCCGGGGCGGGTCTGCATCGACCATGTCGAGGAGCACACGATCCAGCCGGCGCTGGACGCGGGTTTCTGGGTCGGGATGACGCTTTACCCGGTGACGAAATGCACACCGGACCGCGCGGTCGATATGATTGAGCGCTACGGAACCGAGCGCGTGCTGGTCAATTCGGCGGGGGACTGGGGACCGAGCGATCCGATGGCCGTGCCGGATTTCATCCGCGCGATGCGGTCCCGGGGGCACGATGACGGTGATATCCGCCGTGTCGTCTGGGAGAACCCGCGGCGGTTCTTCAGCGGAGCGGTGCGGATCGGGTCGAGATTCAAAGGCGCGGAATAAGGGCGATCCTCGCACGGGGGAAGAAAAAGGCGTTCCGGACATCCAACCTTCAGCGCGACAGGGCCGGAGCCTGCGCGCAAGGGCGGGAGTGGAGCCGATTTCAAGGGAGACACACGATGAGCATTGTATCACACGGGCGGCTGGTGGGGGTGGCGGCGGTCATCGGTCTGGGCTGGGCGGGCGTTTCCGCGCAGGACAAGGACGCCGCGCCGGCGGCAAAACCGGCCGCGGACCTGCCGGTGTGCCCCATCATGGGCAAGGAGATCAACTTCGGCGTCAGCACGATGACGAACGACGGACCGGTCTTCTTCTGCTGCCCGAGCTGCATTCACGAGTTCGAGAAGAACCCGGCGAAGCACGAGGAGGCCGTGGCGAAGCAGCGCGAGATCCTCAGCAAGCGCCCGCGGATTCAAGCGACGTGCCCCGTCAGCGAGAAGGCGGTGGACGGCAAGACGTTCGCCGAAGTGGAAGGGAAGAAGGTCGGCTTCTGCTGCGCGGGCTGCGTGGACAAGTACAAGGCGGAACCCGCCAAGTACAAGGGCCGGCTCGAAGCCTCATACACGTATCAGACGGTGTGCCCGGTCAGCGGGAAGGAGATCTCGCCGGCCGCTAGCACTGAGTTGAAGACGGGGGAGCGCGTGTACTTCTGCTGCGCGATGTGCATCGAGAAGTTCAACAAGGACATCGCGGCCTACGCGCCGAAGCTCGCGGAGCAGGGGCTGCGCCTGAACCTCCGGAAGCTGAGCGGGAAATAACGCCAGACGGGTGAGATTTCCGGTCGCCGTCCGGCCGGACCGCGCGCCAGTTAGGATGAAGTTCTGTATCCGGTTGTGCGTGGTCTGCCGTCTTTTTCAGACCGCTTCCTGACGGGCGCGGATCGGTTGGATTCGGCGCATGATGGAGGGTTCGTCGCGCTACGCGGGCAGCACGACCACGTCCGCGGCGTCCAGCCACGTCTGCACGTGGACGGGCTGCCCTTCAGACGCCATCCAGCGCGGGTTCATCTCGAAGACTTTCACTTCGGTCCGGTCGCCGAGCACGACGCGATGCTGCGCCAACTCTCCGAGGTAGACGGAATGTACGATTTTCGCCGGGAAACCTGACGCCCCCGCCTGCGCCTCGCCGAGGCGGATCGACTCCGGGCGCAGGCTGACCCGGACCTCTGCGCCGCCCGCCAGGCCCGCGGCGAACGCCGTGCTGCGCAGCCTGCCGAAGTCGCACTCGACGACGACCTCGGCGCCGTTCACGCTGACGACGCGCGAGGGGATCAGGTTCGTCTCTCCGATAAAGCCGGCGACGAAGGTATCCGCCGGACGGCGGTAGATGTCGCGCGGCGCGCCGACCTGACGGACGCGCCCCCGATCCAGGACCGCCACCCGGTCCGCGACGGAAAGCGCCTCCTTCTGATCGTGGGTGACGTACACGGCGGTCATTCCCGCGCGTTTACACAGCGCCCGGATCTCCTCGCGCATCTCCAGGCGGAGCTGCGCATCCAGGTTCGAGAGCGGTTCATCCAGCAGGAGACAGTCCGGCTCGATGACCAGCGCCCGCGCAAGCGCCACGCGCTGCTGCTGACCGCCCGAAAGCTGGTTCGGTTTTCGGGACGCCAGGGGCTCCATCTGGACCCGCGCCAGCGCCTCCCGGACGCGCCGGTCCCGCTCCGCACGCCCCACCCTGCGCTCCTTCAATCCGAATGCGACGTTCTCCGCCACCGTCAGATGCGGCCAGAGGGCGTAATTCTGAAACACCATCCCCGTGTTGCGCCGGTGCGCCGGCACGGCGGTGATGTCCCTGCCGTCGAAGCGGATCGCCCCCTCGTCCACGTCGCAGAAGCCGGCAATGCAGCGCAGAAGCGTCGTCTTGCCGCAACCGCTCGGACCCAGCAGAAAGAAAAGCTCGCCCTTGCCGATCGAGAGGCTGACGCCGTCCACCGCCGCCACGCCCCCGAACCGCTTTCGCACCCGTTCTATCTCGATCGGAACCACGCGGGCGCGAAATGTAGCCCTGGGCGAGGCAAGGGGCAACGCTGCCGCTTCGGTCGGGGCTCGGTTTCAGAAGACTCACGAGACCCTCAGAATCATTGAGCCTCGCCCGAACCCCAGGAAGACTCAAGATCCTCGGGCGTTTCGGAAACACGGGAAGGCGCAGGATCGTCGGGCGCCTTCGCCTCGATCCCGAAGGATGCGCAGGATCGTAAGCGCACACGAACTCAACCCCCGGCAACCGGAATCACGCGGAGACTCGAGTTAGAGGATTTCTTGTGTACGTGAGAAGCGTGGCTACCCGCCGCACGAGAAGTCCTGCCGCTCACTGAAACCAAGTCACGCATCCAACCTGAAAGAAGAACGCTTCCCGGCCCTTGATCTCGCCGCCCGACGTAAACGGTGGACGAGCGAGGCGGGCGGTTGCCTGTTGCCTATCCTGGAGCGGCGGTTGTCACGCTCCGCCAGGCGGAGCCTCGCGCCAGGTTCCTGGGTCGGGAGCGAGCGAGGCGGTCTCGGGAAGGACGGGGGATGGGCGATCGACGGTTCGGGAGGCGTTCTGGGGGCGGGTGAAGGGGATCGTCAGACGGTAGGCGCCGTCTTGCAGTCGGCTTTGCACCGGGAACCCGCAGCGGTGGAAGATGCGGAGCATGCCGTGGTTGTCGACGAGGACGTCGGCGGTGAAGCCTGCCAGGCCCGTCGCCCGGGCCGCGTCGACGAGCGCTCGCATCAGCGCCGTGCCCACGCCCCTGCCCTGCCAGTCGTCGCGGACGAGGAAGGCGGCGTCGGCGAAGTTCGTGGCCGGGTCGCGGTGATAATGCGCGATCGCGATGATCCGTGCATCATCCGCGCGCCGCGACGTCAGGACGACGAGCGCCATGTCGTTCTCATAATCGACGCGGAGCAGATCCTGAAGCTTTTCATGCGGGAGGGTCTTGATCATGTGGAAGAAGCGGTAGTGGATCGACTGCGGCGAGAGCTGGTAGAAGAGGTCGCGCACGAGCGGCTCGTCGGTCAGTTTCAGCGGTCTCAAGAACGCCTCGACGCCGTCCTTGAGCTTGATCGATCGCTCGAGCGCGTCCGGGTACACGGCCGTGCGGATCGGCGGTTCGATCTGATCGAGGTAGATCATGCGGCGGGCTTTCGCTTCGCTGAAGAGCCACGGTCGGAACTTCGGGTGCGCCACCTGGATCAGTGCGAGTGCCCGCTCACGGATCGTCTTGCCGTGCAGGTACGCCACGCCGTATTCGGTGACGACGTAGTGGACGTCGCCGCGGCTGGTCACGACGCCGGCGCCGGGCTTGAGCGTGGGGACAATGCGCGAGATCGTCTCGCCCTCGGCGGTTGCGGGCAGGGCGATGATCGGCTTGCCGCCGGCGGATCGCGCGGCGCCGCGGGTGAAGTCCACCTGCCCGCCGATGCCGCTGTAGAACATCGTGCCCAGCGAATCCGCACAGACCTGCCCGGTGAGGTCCACTTCGATCGCGGAGTTGATCGAGATCATGCGGTCGTTGCGGGCGATGATGAAGGGGTCGTTGACGTATTCCGTCGGGTGAAACTCGACCAGCGGGTTGTTGTCCACGAAGTCGTAGATCTTCTTCGTCCCGAGGACAAACCCGGCGACGATCTTCCCGCGGTGCAGCGACTTCCGCGCGTTGGTGATCACGCCTTTCTCAACCAGCGGAATGACACCGTCGCTGAACATCTCGGTGTGGATGCCCAGGTCGCGGAAACCGGTCAGGTAGGTCAACACCGCGTCCGGGATCGTGCCGATGCCGAGCTGGAGCGTCGCCCCGTCCTCGACGAGTCCTGCGACGTGGCGGGCGATCCGCGCGGACAGTTCGTCCGGTTCGCCGTGCTTCGCTTCGAGCACGGGGCGATCCGAGGGGACGAGCACGTCCAGATCGCGCACATGAATGAAGCAGTCGCCCAGCCCGCGCGGCATCTGCTCATTCACTTCGGCGACGACGAAGCGCGCGGACTCGGCCGCGGACTTCACAATGTCGGTGGAGACGCCGTAGCTGCAATATCCGTGCTCATCGGGCGGGCTGACGGAGATGAGCGCGGCGTCCACGACGACGCGCCCGGAGCGGAAGAGCGCGGGGATTTCGGACAGGAAGATCGGCGTGTAATCCGCGCGACCTTCGTTGATCGCCTGCCGGACGTTCGGTCCGATGAAGTACGAGTTGTGCCGGAAGCAGTGTCCGAGACGCGGTTCCGCGTAAGGCGCGATTCCGAGCGTGAGGATGTGGACGATCTCCGTGTCGCTCAGGTCGGTGCGCGCGGCGAGCGCCTCGACCAGCCCCTGCGGTTCGCCCGCGCCGGACCCGATGAACACGCGCTGCCCTGGCCGGATGTCCGCAACGGCCTGCGCGGCGGTGCGGATCCGGTCGGCGTAACGTTCTTTCCAGTGTGCCGTGGTTGAACTCATGACACGTCTCGCCGGAGCGCTCTCCCGGTATTGTTTAGCGGAGCAAGCCGCGTGCCACGGGGCGGCCCTTGAGGACCGGTCTGCTCAGCGCGCGATCGTACAACGTGTCATATCAGACGAGGTGATGCGCCACGCTGCGATGCCGGCGGGCCCACGTGCAAGGGGCTGCACGTCGCCGGTCGCCTTGTGCCGTCCTCGGGATCCGCCGTCATTCCTTCGGTCCGGTCGCGGCGCCGGGGATCGGCTGGTGAGCGGCGGCGTCGAACCGTCGGATGCGCGCGTCGGTCACGAGAAGGTTCACCGGTCGATCGGTCGGTCCGACAGGGAGGTTGGGGACGACCTGGATTTCGTAGGCCAGCCCGCAGGCGACGCCGGTGAACTCCGGGTTGGCGAGGAACCGGTCGTAAAACCCCCGCCCGCGGCCGAGACGGTTGCCGTACTCATCGAAGCCCAGTCCGGGCACGATCACCAGGTCGATCATCGACAGGGGAAAGGGTACGCCACTGATCGGCTCGCGCAGGCCGAACTCCCCGGCAACCAGATCGTCCGACAAGGATTGAATCTCGACGGGGAGCATCCGCCGCTGCTCCCAGGACACCTTCGGAGCGACGACGCGCTTGCGGTCCTGCCAGCAGCGCAGGACCAGCGGCGTCGTGTCAATCTCGGTCGGAAGCGACAGAAAGACCATCACGACCTCGGCGCGCACGTACTCCGACAGATCGAATAAGCGGTGACAGGCGCGGCGCGAGCCTACGTCATGCTCATCGGCGGTCATCGCCGCGAGCGTCTTCCGCAGTCGTTGTCGCAGCAGTCCTTTCGCCCCCAAAACTCTGCGCGCCCCTTTCCTCTGCGCCCTTGACACCCACCGGTCCGCACCCGGTGATGAGGATCGGAATATACCCGGAACGTCAGGCGGCGGACAGGGGGACGGCGCTCGCTCGTTCGCTTGCGGACGCGAACCAGCGCGCACTGCGGCAGCACGCTCGCGGAAACGAGGAGCGTTCAGGATGGTCCGCGCGGTCCCCGCACTCGCGCCGCCCTAATTTCCGCGTTCGCGCTGACGCACGTCCGCCATCTGGAGGAACACGCCGACCACGGTGGGCACCAGCAACACGAAAGGACCGACGATCGCGCTGTACTCGGACATCTGCTCATAAGTGCCGCGCAACGTCGGTTCTGCGCGCACGAGGATCGCCAACCCGGAGATCATCAACACAGCGCCCTGAAAGGAGGTGATGAGGATGATGACCTGCTTCCGGTTGATCGCACACAGCGGCGTGACGACCAGCAGGGTCAGCGCCACCGCGATCCACAGCGGCACGCCCTCCAGTCCGACCGATTCGAGAAACATCCGCACCAGCCCCGCGCTGATCAAACCACCCAGAACCGCGATCGACTGATGCACAGGCGGAAAACTCGCCAGCCCGAGCGCCACGGCGCCGCCGACGCCGTAAAGCGCAGCCTGCGACGGCGTCTGCGCCAGCGCCACGCCCACCATCAGACCGATCAATGCGAAGGTCAGCACGACGGCGAACTTCCACATCCGCCACCCGAGCAGCATCATCGCCACGCCGGACAGCACAAAGGGAATCCCCGTCAGGGCGTCGCATGCATGAAGGAACGCTACCCAGTCGGATACCGATGTAATCACGGCTGTCGTCTCCCGTCCGCCCTCGACATCATCTGAACCTTCGCGTCCCGTTCCACGGCCGCCCGTTGCGCTGTTTCGCGCAGCGCGTGCGGTCAACGAAGCGCGGGGCGCCGCGCCGTTAGTGCGGCAAGCGCCCTCAATCCACAAGAGTACGATTTCGCGCCAGGTGGACCCCCCTTACTCCTGCAATCGCGCCCGGATAATCGCGGCGGACGCTGCATTTCAGGCGGATGTTGCCGGAAAGCGCCGAATCAACGTGCCGCAACCCGGGGGTCTGGTACGCGGCTTGCCGCCTTTCGTGAGGGGCAGACCTTGCAGGGCCAGTCGCGCGCCACGTCGAGGCCGCACAGGCGGAGGTTCGCCTTTTCAGGGAGGGTCCGGGCGTGGTGGAGATGACGCTCTACGGCCGGGGCGGTCAAGGTGGGGTAACGCTGGCGAAGCTGATCGCCACGGTGTTTTTCCGCCGCGGCGCTTATGTGCAGGCGTTCGGAGTGTACGCGGCGGAGCGGTCCGGAGCGCCGGTTCAGGCGTTCGTCCGCATCAGCGACGCGGAGATCACGAATCACAACCAGGTAAGGACGCCGGATCACGTCATCGTTCTCGATCGCACGCTGATCAGCCCGGCGATCGTCGAAGGACTTAAGCCCGGCGGGTGGATCCTGCTTAACACCCCCGAGCCTCCCGAGGCGTTCGAGGCGTTGCTGCCCGGGCGTCGCGTGGCGTGCGTGGACGCAACGTCGATCGCGGTTGAGGAGCGGCTCGGAACGCGCGCGGTTCCGATCGTCAACACGACCTTGCTCGGCGCGGCGGCGCGGATGTTCGACCTGCCGGTTGAGGAGGCGATTGCGGCGCTGGCGGACCTTTGCTTCGGCGAGTCCAACGTGCGGGCGGCGCGTCGGGCTTTTGACGCCGTGCGTCAGGAAACGCTTCCCGGTGCAACGGCGTCGCCGCCTCAGCGCGCTGCGACAGCGCCGCGGGACGTTCTGGATGACGCCGTCGGCGAGGCGCCGCGACTGCGCACGGGAAGCTGGGCGTCACGTCAGCCGCATCGTCGGACGCTGACCCCGCCGTGCAATCACGGGTGTCCGGCGGGCAACGAGGTGCGCGGGTTCGTCGAGGCGATCCAGCGCGGAGATCCGACGGCGGCGCTGGGCGTCCTGCTGGAGACGACGCCGCTGCCCGGCGTGTGCGGACGGGTGTGTCCCGCACCTTGCATGAGTGCCTGCAATCGGAGGCTTTTCGACGAGGCCGTCAACATCCGCGACTTGGAGCGCTACGCGGCGGACCACGGAACGCGCCCGCCGGCGGTGAGGCCCTGGCGGGCGGAAACCGTGGCGGTTGTCGGGTCCGGACCGGCCGGGCTTTCCGCGACGTATCATCTGGCGCGTCTCGGTTATCCGGTCACGTTGATCGAGGCCGGTGCGGAGTTGGGCGGATTGTTGCGCACCGGGATTCCGGAGTACCGCCTGCCGCGGGACGTGCTGGATGAGGAAATCCGTCACATCCTCGATCACGGGGCCACGGTATGTCATGAGCGCGTCACGCTTGCGTCCCTGGTTGAGCTGACGACGCGCTTCGCAGCGGTTTTCGTAGGGTCCGGGCTTCAGGCGGAGGAGCGGATCGACCTCGGTGAAGGCGGAGACGGCGTTGTCCTTAGCGGGTTGACGTTCCTCGACGAAGCACGCCGCGGTGGAATCCGGCTCGACGGCGAGCACGTGCTGGTCGTCGGCGGAGGGAACACGGCGGTGGACGCGGCGCGGACGGCGATCCGTGTCGGCGCGGGAGAGGTGCGCATCGTATACCGCCGGACGCGCGCCGAGATGCCCGCGATCGGCGAGGAGATCGACGAAGCGCTGGAGGAGGGCGTCCGGATCGAGGAGCTTGCGGCGCCGGTCCGGATCCGGCGGGCGGGCGACGCGGCGCTGCTGACGTGCCGGCGGATGCGGCTTGGTGAACCGGGTGCGGACGGTCGTCGCAGCGTCGTGCCTGACGTGAGCGAGGACGGGTATTTTGACCTGCGTGGCGACCGCGTCATCCTGGCGCTGGGACAGTCCGCCGATCTGCGTATCCTTCCGGAAGGGTCGCAGATCCGCGAGGGCGCGGCGCTGGTCGGTCTCGCGTCCGCACCGGTTTTTCTGGGCGGAGACTTCGCCACGAATGAGGGGACGGTTGCGGCGGCGATCGGAAGCGGTCGTCGTGCGGCGCTGCACATTCACCGGGCGCTGACGGGGGAGGATCTTTTTCCGCCGGAAACTGCGCCGGTGGCGACGCCGGAGCACATCACGATGCACGTCTTCACTCCCGCGCCGGGCGCCCACGGGCGGGTGACGCCGGCTTCGGAGCGCCGGAACACGTTCACGGAGGTTCGCCGCGGGCTTCCGGATGATCCGGTGTTCCACGTGGCCGAAGACGAGGCCGCGCGGTGCTTCAGTTGCGGCGTGTGCAATCAATGCGACCGGTGCATCCAGTATTGTCCGGAAGGCGTGCTGGTGCGGCGCGGCGAAGAGTTTTTCTTTGATTACGGGCAGTGCAAAGGATGCGGCGTGTGCGCGTCGGTATGCCCGCGCGGCGTCGTGTACCTGACCGAACTCTGATCGAAAGGGGAGGCAATGAACCGTCATCTTCTGGGAATGACCGGTGTGTTCGTCACGGCGTCCGCGGCGGGTGCGCTGGTGATGTTCGGCGGCGCGCCGGCGGGCGCCGGTCAGGATGTCGCGCGAAAGCCCGCCCTCTTCCGCATCGGGACGTTTCAGCGCGCCGACGTGATGGTCGCGTATCACCGCTCAAAGCCGCATGACGACGTGATGAAGGAGTTGCTCCGGAAGCGCGACGAAGCGCGGGCGGCGGGCGACGAGGCGCGGGTCAAGGAGCTGGAGGCGCAAGGCGCCGCGATGCAGGAGCGGGCGCACCGCCAGCTCGCCGGCGAAGCCCCGATCACGAACATTCTTGCGCATCTGAAAGAAGCCTGGCCCGCGATCGCGCGTGAGGCGGGCGTGGACGCGATCGTCGAGGCGACGCTCTTTGCGAGCGAGAACGTCGAGACCGTCGATATCACGTCGCTGGTGGTGAAGCAGTTCCCGTCGGCGCACCCCGACCGGAAACCGGCGGAACCGAAGACGGGCGGATGACGGAAGGAGCGAACGCATGAAGGCGCTGGTGACAGGGAATCATGCGGCAGGGCACGCTCTGGCGGCCTGCGGCGAGGCAAACCGGTCGGCGCGGGGATGCGCCGCCGGGGCGTACCCGATCACGCCGCAGACGGAGATCATCGAGTTTCTCCGGGGGTTCAACTTCTCCCGCGGGCGCGTCGTGCCGGTCGAGAGCGAGCACAGCGCGATGGCGGTCTGCATCGGCGCGTCGATGAACGGCGCGCGCGCCTTCACCGCCAGCTCCGCCAACGGACTGGCGTACATGGTCGAGAACATCTTCGCAGCCGGATATCTGCGCCTGCCGATCGTGCTCGTCGCGGTCAACCGCACGCTGGGCCCGCCGTGGAACATCTGGGTGGACCAGGGCGACAGCCTGATGTTCCGCGACGCGGCGTGGATTCAGTTTTACACGGAGTCTCATCAGGATCTGGTGGACACGATCCTGCTGGCCTTCCGCGTCGCGGAGGATCCGCGCGTGATGCTGCCCGCGTGCGTCGCGATGGACGGCTTCGTTGTCTCGCACACGTTGATGGGCGTCGAGCTTCCGGATCAGGCGCTGGTGGACCGCTTCCTGCCACCGTGTCATGTGCCGCACCGGCTGCGCGTTGAACACCCGGCGACGATCGGCGGGCTGACTTGGCCGCGCGAGTCCGAACATCAGCGACGGCGCATTCAGGACGCGATGGAGCGCGTGCCGCAGGTGCTGGAGGAAGCGTTGGACGAGTTTGAGGCGGTTTTCGGCCGCCGGCCCGACGGGGCGATCCGGGCGGACCACGTTGACGGCGCCGAGGATGTGCTCGTCGCCTGCAACACGATGGCGCGCACGGCGCGACGGTGCGTCGAGGTGCGGCGAGGGCAGGGCGACCCGATCGGACTGGTGAAGATCAAGCTGTTCAGGCCGTTTCCGCGCGACGCGCTGCGGACGGCGCTGAGGGGCGTTCGTCGCGTGGGCGTGCTGGACCGGAATCACTCGCCAGGGTCGGGCGGCGTGTTCTGGGGCGAGATCGCGGCGACGCTTCAGGGACGCGGCGACGTCATCGTGCAGGATTACATCGTCGGGCTCGCCGGCGGGGATGTGACGCCCGAGGTGCTCGGGACCATCGCTGACGATCTGCGCCGGCGCGAACGCTCGGCGGAGCCGGTCTGGCGGGAGGTGGGGTAAGCGGGTTCGGCGTTCGGAGGTCAGGATTCAGGGTTCAGTGCTCGGCGATAGTGTGATGAGTCATCAGTTCTTTGCCTTTGATGAGGAGCGCGGAGCTCTGCTCCGCCCGTGCGGATCGGAAGTCCGCGATCCCGAATGAAGCAACGAACTTGCAACTCAGAACACTGGAGGTTGGCGGGGCAAGAGCGCTGGAACTCAAAAATGCGACGTGTCGGCGTTGCGCGGAGGCTGGTTATGACGACGTGTGCGACGGACAGACACACAGGAACCGACGCGCTGCCTTGCGCGGGGATCGACCCGCTGCTGCGTGCGGGCAATACGAACTGCGCCGGATGCGGCATGTCGATCGGGCTGCAACTGCTCGAGCAGGCGCTGGGCGTGGAGCGCCGACCCCTGCTGGCGATCCCGGCATGTTGCGGGATCGTGACGGCGGGCGCCTTTCCGACCAGCGCCTACGGCGCGCCCGTGGCGGCGACGACGTTCGCCAGCGCCGCCGCAGTCGCCACCGGGCTGGCGCTGGTCGGCGAACTCAACGGCGAGGACGCGCCGGTGATCTGCTGGGCGGGCGACGGTGGAACGTACGACATCGGCGTCGCCACGCTGTCCGCCGCCGCCGAGCGCAACGAGAACATCCTCTACCTTTGCTACGACAATGAGATTTACGGCAACACCGGCGGCCAGCGCAGCAGCGCCACCCCCGAGGGCGTCGCCACCTCGACGACGCCGCGCGGCAAGACGGAGCGCAAAAAGGACATCGTCGCCATCCTGGCCGCGCACCGCATCCCTTATGCCGCCACCCTCTCGATCGCGCATCGCGACGACTTCCTTCGCAAGGTGCGCCTGGCGCTGGGGATGAAGGGGTTCCGGTTTCTGCTGCTGCTGTCACCCTGCCCGACGGGGTGGAAGTCCGAACCGCAGGAAAGCGTCGCGCTGATCGACCTGGCGGTGCGCTGCGGCCTGTTTCCCTTGTATGAAGTTTTCGACGGCGTCCGCTACCGCATCAACGTCCGCCCCGACGGCACATCGCCGCAACGGTACGCGGAGAGCCAGCGTCGGTACGCCGGGTCGTGCGCCGACCCGACGCGCATCGAGTCGCAGATCCGCGAGCAGTGGGCCCGCCTCGATCGTCTCGCCGCGGCGTTTCCGGTTGATGCGTCCGCCTCTCTGGCGGGCGCCGACCGTTAAACTCGACTTTCTAGCTTTTCCGAGGGCGGGTTCTTTGAATCTCGAAGGAAGACGCAAACGTTGATGTTCTGCGACACATCCCGGAAACCCCGGGGGGTCAAGTTCCTGAGCGGCACGCCTTGAAGCTTCTGATCATCCGGGAAATCTCCCTCCTTCAGAAGCGGCAGAAGTCGCGTCCCGAGTCTCCGCCTGCCGCCGGTGCTCGGTGCAACGGATATTCCGTCGTCGCGGCGCGACGTACATTCGGGGCTGGAAGGGGCGGCGGCGCGACGGGGGACCACCGCACCGCCCGCACACCCAGCCGCCGCCGCGGCTGTTTCCTCGTCGCTGGAACGACTGTTTCATCGCTGCCGGTGCGGCGACCTACGCGCCCTTGCCGGTGACCGGCAACGGCGGCGGTGGTCAACGTCGTGCTTTACGGCGCGGCGCGGGAGATCGCGGCGCCGCTGCATCGCACACGGCATGCGGAAGCGGCGCCCCCCGGCGAGGATGTCCCCCCTCAAGCGGGGTGAGTTGGGCATCCCTTGCTTTCGCGCCGGATCGCGAAGCTCTGCTTCGCACGGGCGTAGCGGAGGTCCGGGATGCGGGAGCGCAAAAGCCTCGCTGCCCGTCCCGCTGCTTCGCCGCAAGGCCGGGTATCCGAGGTCGAGGCACGAGTTGAGCCGACCGGTGATCCGCGCCCGCGTATCTCCGTTGAGCCGATTTTCCTTCGCTTGACCGGTTGCGTTTCCCTGAATAATCTAGCTTGAGAGTTGCGCTTGCGCTCGGCACGCTCTGCGACCCTGCGGAACGGATCCGAACGCCGCATCCTGTGCTTTCCCGGGTCGCCTCCCCGAAAGCACCGCAGGGCAGGTAGCTCAGTTGGTAGAGCAACGGACTGAAAATCCGTGTGTCGGCGGTTCAAATCCGCCTCTGCCCAGTCCCTTTCCGCTGACCCGGCGCATCAAAAACCCGGTTCCTGCGCTGTTACCGCCTGTCCCACAGCGTCGGATGACGGGTGCTTTGCGGCGCGGAGTGCGCGGCGTTACGGGTTGGCGGCGTCGTAGAGGGCCTGGATGTCTTCGGACCAGATGTCGCCGGTGGCCCAGGTGTGTCCGCCGGTGAGCGTGTGACTCTGATGCCCGTAGCGCTCAAGCACCTTGCGGACGAACTCGGTCTGGACCTCCCTGGTGAGCTTGCCCGAGCCTTCGGTGCGGCCGTAACCGAGGATGTCGGGAACGCCTTCCGGTCCCCACGTGTTGGTGTCGCGGTTGAGGGCGACGGCGTGCTGAAGTCCGAAGCCGTGGAGCACTTCGTGGAAGTGCCCGGATCCGGCGTGCTTGAGGTTGCCCTTCTTGTCGACGTAGATGTTGGCGTTGTCCGCGGTGCGGCCCGGGTCTTCGCCGAACCAGCAGGTTTCGCCCGCATTCGGGCTGCACTCCCCCCAAAGCCCCGCTTTCTTTTCATCCTCGGTGCGGCGCCGGAAGCGCAGGACGGTGACTTCGTTGATGTCCTCAGGCGTGGGGTTGAGGGCGTCCGGATTTTTCTCGACGACCTTGAACTTCGCCTTCACGGAGAACGTGCCCCAGTCGTGGGCGGTGTTGCGCGGGACGCGCTTCTCGAACTCCTTCTGAAGCTTGCGGGCGACCTGCTCGGCGCGCTTCGCATCCCACTTTCCGCGCGGATGCAGCCACTTGTACATGTCGGTGGATTTGTCGAAGTAGACGTAGACGGTGGACTCGATCTTGTAATCGACCTGTCCGTCGTCGCCGTAGTGGATCGTGTGCTTCGCGGCGTGGCCGTCCGGGTCGAAGCGGGTGACGGGATTGTCGAGGGCGTAGGCGTAGAGATTGTTCTCGAGGGGGGGCGCGGCCCCGGCGGTCGGCTCGCCCTCGGCGAACATCGGATCAGGCGTGATGAAGCGCCCGGTGAGAGCGTGATAATGCCGCGCGCCGAAGTAATGAAGCCCGCTTTCGTCGTCCCGCTCTTTGTCGATAAACTGGTAGAAGGGGTCGAAGGGGTTGCCGGCGTGGTGAACGTGGCGGAGACGTCCGTAAGGGTCGTTGTAGAACTCGGAGACGAGCGCGCCCGCGGCGTCGGTGACGAAGCCGGCGGACCCGAGGTGATCCGCGTGGTAGAAGTAGACCGGGCCGGGCGCTGGCGCGGTGAGCGTCAGGTCTTCGTCGCTGACGATCCAGTACCCTCGACCGGGTTCCACCTCCGCGAGCGAGTTGACGTAGGTCGGTGCCCCGGGGTTGAACGTCGTCCACGTCCGCGTCGCGCCGGCGTAAGCCCACACTCCTGTAATCGACGGGTGCCGGGCGAGCAGATCTTCGAGGGCGCGGCTCGAAAGCCCCGGCAACCCGAGCAGCGTCAGCGTGTTTGCGGGGACGTGAAGGCTCGCATTGATGACCGGACCTTCGAGAACGAGCTGCGCCGGGGCGATCATGTCCAGCCAGTATCCGACGCCGGGGCGCAGAGAGGTCAGTGTGTTGCTCTGACCTCCGGGGACGAAGACGAGGTAACCAGCGCCGTCATACGCGTACACCGCGCGGTAAAGACCGTCGATACCGGCGAGAACGTCCGCCGGGTCGGTTGAACCGGGGTCCACCTGAAAGCTGATGAGGTTCCAGCCGGGGGCGAGGTCGACGCGCTGCGCGGCGACCGGCGGGGCGGGCATCGCGCCGTCCACGCGGGCCCGGCGGGACTCGTCGGCGAAGACGTACTGGATCAACCGGCCGTCGCGAACCTCCGCGCCGTCGCCGATGTACGACGTCTGCGCGCCGTCGATGCGCTTGATGACGCGGCGCCCGGCGTAGTCATAAAGATAGCGGATGTCGCGGCCGTCCACGATGACGCGACCGAGACGATCGGCGAAGTCATAAACGTAAGCGTCACCATCGTTGTCGATCAGGTTGCCGTTGTCATCGTAGGAGAAGCGGCGGCGACGTTCGCCGTTGTCGGTGCGGGTGAGGGCGTGAGGTCCGGGCGGGTCGCCGGGGGCGCGGCCGACGCGGCCGCTGGTCCCGCCAGATCCGCCGTAGCGCATCTGCCCGAGATGGACGTCGTCGTTGTTGGCGTCGTCGCTGGTCTGAAGGGCGAGGTTGCCGAGGCGATCGTAATCGTAACGGATCGCGGGGAAGCCCGTCCCTGCGGCACGGGTGAGGCGGTAGAGGTTGTCCACGGTGAACGCCGCGGTCATGTTGCGCGGGTCGTCGCCCGGCACATCAGTTCGTCCGTCATCAACGCCGAGGATGTTGCTGACTTGATCGTAACGGTAGGCAAGATCCTGAAGCACGGCGCCCGGTGCGTCCGTCGTGAGGCGCGTCAGGCGCTGGCGCGGATCGTAAGCGTAGCCGGTGATGACGCCGCTGGACAGAAGGCACGTTTCCTTCCGACGGCTGGGCGCGTACGTCAGTTGCTCGACGAACCCGGGAACGCTGAAAAGCAGCCCGCGGGCGTCGTAGGCGTAACGCACCGCGCCGCCGTCCGGGAAAGTCATCTGCACGGTGCGACCGAGATTGTCGAGAAGCATCCGGCTGATGTAGTCCCGCCGCGAGCCGTCGGGCTGGTCGATGCGCTTCACGACGGTCTCCAGATCGCCGAAGGCGTTGTACCCGAGCACTTCCTCACCAGTGAGGTCCGCAACCCAGCTCAGCTTGCCCCGCTGGCGGGCGAGCGCCGGAAAGTCCGGGTGCGGTGCGTCGTAATGATAGGCGACGTCGGGAGTGCGCCCGGCGCTTAAGGGGTGTCCGTCGTCGAGATAGTCCTCAAACACAAGGCGGGCTGCGGCGTCGTAGGCGTAGACGATCTCCTGTCCGAGGGCGTCCCTCCGGCGGAGGAGGTTGCCGACGGCGTCGTAGGTATACGTGACGTGTCCCCGATCCAGATCGTTGATGAAGAGGCGGCGTCCCAGCCCGTCGTAGCGCATGTACTTGACGTTGCCGCCGGCGTCTTCAACCTCCGCGAGTTGCGCCGGGAGGGCGTAGCGGTAGCGGGTGATGAATGTTCCTGAGTCCGTCTGTGAAAGTGTCTCGATCTCGTGAACTTCGATCACGCGACCCAGTCCGTCCGAGTACGTCGTGACCGGGGTGTCAGCGTGCGACCCGCCGGCGTTGTCCTCCGCGTCATGCTGCCGGACGGCGAGGGGCAGATAAACCGTCGTGGCACGGGCGCGAAGCCCGTCGGCGTCAGGCGGACTGAGCGCCTCGATGACGCGGCCGAGGGCGTCGTAGCGCGACGTCGTCGCGGGAGTTTCCGGGGGTGGAGCCGACCACGTCCCGCTTCCGCCCGCATAAGGCATGAAGGACTGACGAGGCAGCCCGCGCGCGTTGTACAACGTCACGTCGCGCATGACCGGTCCGCCGGTCTCGAATGTCCCGAGCGGGCGCCCGAGGCCGTCAAAAAAGGCGCGCACCGAGACGTTCGGCGCCCCGCCGACATTGTCGCGCAGGACGGTGCGGATCGAACTGATCGGGGCGGCCAGCTCGTAAATGTAACGGCGCGTCGGTCGGCCGCCGCTGTCACCGGGACGAAGTTCATCCACCAGCCGTCCGAAGACGTCGAACGTGAACCGCGTGATCTGCCCGTTGAAGTCGGTGAGCGACTTGACGACGCCGAAGCGGCGATCGTATTCGGCGTCGATCATCAGTTCAGGCCCCCCCTCGCCCAAGACGATCTCTTCCCGGACGGGAAAGATCGGAAAATCCGCGTCGTAAATGATAAGGCGGTCGTTCTCGTTGGCGTCGCGGATGACGACGGGGTTCCCGAAGGCATCCACCTCCTGCCGGAACGTGTCCACCACGCCGTCGGGATCGCGCGGGTCGCCGACGGCGAAGGAGCGCTCCGTCAGCGGGGGGACCGCGCCGCCGGACACCAGTGCCTGCGTCCGGTGCAGGACGCCGCGCCCGCCGACCTCGCCGAGCGGCAGGCCGACGAAGGAAGCGCCATCGTAGAAGTTACGCGTCTCGCTGACGAACGCGCCTCCGGGACCGCCCGCCGACTGCACGACCCGGCTGACGCGATCGACGATCCACGCCGGTTCGTTGAGGGCGTACTCGAAGGCCGTGTGAAGATCGTCGTCCGGGTTGCCGAGGTCGCCTTCGCTCCACTCAAACAGCGCGTTGCCCAGCGGCGACAGGTCAGCGCGAACGCGGATCGTCCGGCTCAAAGCACGCCCCTGCTCGATGAGGATGCGGTCGGTCAGCGTCTGCGCCGACTGCCGCACGTCGCGTCGGTAGGCGTCGGCCGCGCGGTAACCGTCGCCCAGCAGATCGACGAGCGCGCCTCCGTCCGCGCGGCAAAGGTCGCGGATCCTCCATGTCGCCAGCGTCCGCTCGAAGACCGCCGCGTCATCGGCGAACCCGCCGTCGCGCAGGGGATCATCCGGCAGGGCGGTGCTTTCGCTCCAGAGCAGCACGCCTTTGAGCGGCTCTTCCTCGCGGCCCGTCCAGAGATCCCCCTCCTCGTCCACCTCCTCGTCGTCGTCGTTGTCGACGCCGTCCGGCGCGCCGGTGTGAAACGCATGACGCAGAACCTGCGTGGGCGCGTCGGAACCGCCGAAGCGCTCGTCGCCGAGGTTGATCTGCTTGACGAACGCGAAACCGCGGAACTGGTGTTCGACCGGGTCATAATACGCATCGCGGTAGACGAAGCGCGTGACGTATTCGTCGCCGTCAGGGCCTTCGTCGGGATAGCCGTCGAGATCCAGGCCGATCGCGGAGCGCGTCTCGGCGACGACGTGAACCGGGAACGGCGCGTTCATCGTCCACGGGTTTCCAGCAAAGCGGGCCTCGACGGCCAGATCGCAAGTCGTGCGGTAAGCGATCTTCGTTTTACGTCCGTATCCGTTGTCGATGAGCGTCAGCAGATTCGCATGCGAGGTTCCGCCGATGAGTTCGCCCAGATCCACGCACCTCAGCCGCGAAGACGGCAGCGAGGAGTTCGCGTAGATCAGGTCCGTCGTCCCGCTGCCGTTCAGGTCCGCCCAGTGCGCCGTCGCGCCAGGCGTGACCGGAAGATCAATCACCACGCGAGAGGTGTCCAGCCGATCGTCGCCTAAGTTCTGCCAGAACCAGAGCTCGTCGCCGCGAGCGCGCTCGACGACAAGATCAGCCAACCCGTCGCCGCTGATGTCTTCCAGGCGGGCGCGTTCCAGGTTGCCGCCGGGCCGGTCATCCAGCGCGCGATCCGGCAGGCGCATCTCGCGCCGAGCGCCGAACCGCGCGTAACCACTGCCGGGCCACCAGAGGACGCCGACGGCCGTGATCTTCGCGACGTCGGGCACGCGGTCGCCGTTAACGTCCACGAGGAACACTCCGGGATCGGAAAATTCGACGGGGCGCGACCCGTCGCGCGGAGCGTCCGTCAGGATCGGACCGGTGTACGTGCCGTTCCCCTGATTGTACCACGCCAGCAACGCGCCGTTGTCGCTTTGCAGAACGTCGATCCGCTTGTTCAAGCTCAGATCTGACATGCGGACGTTGCGGTTGCCCTCGCCGAAAGGTGCCGGCGGCGGACGATGACCCGCGGACATGCGCCGCCCCGCAGACCAGCCGACCTGACCGGTGCTCGCGAAATATTCGACTTCGTCATCCGAGCCGGCTGCCACCAGATCCGCCACGCCGTCGCCGGTCATGTCCGCCAGATGAACCTTCGGTGACGCCAGATCGTACGTCAGTGCCCGCTGCTCCCGCGCCTCGACAGCGAGCGGTCCTTCGAACTGAATCCACGCGGCGTCGCCTTCGCGGCGCAATCCGCGGTTGAGATAACCCGTGTGCCCCGTTCCGGTCACCAGCAGGTCCGGCAAGCCGTCCGCGTCGAGGTCCGTCAACTCGGTGTGCTCGCTGTCGAGCGCTTCGGGCGGCTCGCCGCGCGTCTCAATCACCGCGCCGGCCGCGGAAATCGGCGCGGAGCCGTCCCCCGATCGGAACGCGCTGTATTCGAACGTGGTGGACGGCAGCGCGCTGACCCCGTCGGCGCCGATCGTCGTAACCCGGCTCAGCAGCGACCAGTGCGGATGCGCCGCATACGTCAGCTCGTAACGCCGGATCAGATCGCCGTCATACTGAACGTCAACCCGCGACAACCGCTTCGAAGTGCGCACCGCGAATCCGGACCGGTAATCCACAAAAGCGTCAGGCCGGTCCTCGTACATGAACTGCACCCGGTAGCGGTGCGCCCAGGGCGGCGCGCCCGGGGCGTACTCGATCTCGCTGAGGTAGATCCGCCGGTCGTTCGCATTCGGCAGGACGTAGCGGTACTCGACGACGTTGCCGTGCGGGTCGGTCTGACGTTCGAGGCGCCACGCGTAGACCTGCGTCCCGTCGGCGCTGGTCAGTCGCCCCTGCGGCGTGACGCCGAACTCAAGACGCACGCCGTCCTTGGTATGCGCCTCCCAGTGCGACCCCGTGAAGCGGTAGCGAACGTAAAGCCGCTCAACCTTCGCCAGCCAGTAACTGTTCTGAAGCGGAACGAGCTCCTCCCCGTCCATCCCGAGGAACCGATCCGGAACGTCTTCGCCGTCGGGGGACTGCCCGTAACGCGGCAGACCCTCATCCACCTGGCGCCGCACGCTCCCCGGCTCGAACGACCAGCCCACCCCGGCCTCGCCGAAACCGTCGCCGCCGTCGTAACGCAAGGTCAGCGTCGGCGTCAGTCCCGTGACGCCGCGGGGAAGCATCAACGCGACAGAGTGCTGCGCCGTGCCCGAATTGAGGATCGGTTGAAAGGCGTCGCCCAGCCCTTCAAGAGAGCCTGGACCGGCGGGACGGGAGATCGCCTGCGCAGCGACGCCGTTTTTGTCGGTCGGAGTTGCGGCGGCGCTCGGCGCCCGCAGGGCGGCATACGCCAGCATCAACACGATCAGGCTGCGCGACATGATTGCGGTCTCCGTGCGGGGCGCGACACGATCAAGGACAGGCGTAATCTTTCGTCTTGACGACCCCGCAGCCCCACGCCGCCGTCGCGGTTCCGCTTTCGCCGGGCGCGCGATCCTTGAACTTTTCCTTGGCTTTGCCGCGGGTGTTCAGAACTCCGGACTTAGCGTCGCCCGTCGTCAGGTCGATCTGGTAAGCGTCGCCCGGCATGCCGCGCACCAGCTTGACCGTCAACGTGATTTTCCCCCGTTTCTCGACGCACTTCGCGGCGCCGATCTTCTCGTCGCCGGTGCATCCGGAACTCGCTGACAGATCTCGCGCCTCGATCGCTCCGGACTGCATCAGCGGGTACGTTCCGGCGTCGAGTTCCGCGCCGTCCCGCGTCCGGATCAGAAGCGTCGCCGTCTGACCGATCACGCCAGCGTCATCGCTTTGAGGCCGGCCGTCGGCGAGAGACTCAAGGCGCAGACGCAGCACGTAGTTGTCCCCGGCACCGGCGAGGTCGCCTATCTGATAGATCCCGATCGGATCGCGCACTCCTTCAATACGGGCGAGGATCGTCACACCGTCCCCTGCCCGGACCTGCACGCCGTTGATGAACGCCCGCCCGTGCAGCGTCGCCGGCGGTTCGGGAATGCCCGCGACCGCCGGCAACGCCAGAGCCGCCGCCGGAACGAGAGCGACCCGAAACCGTGTCAGATACGACATCGCCCGCACATCAGCACCCCTTCCGGAACACGCGCCGCGACCGCAACAACCCCAGCCCGGCGAGCATCATCGCGAAGTTGGAAAACCCCAGCGCCCCGCACAACCCGCCGCCGGCGCCGCATCCTTGCGACAACCCGCGGCCGGCGGTGCGCCCGTCCTCCAGCGCGCTTGAAGAAACGCGCAGGTCAACCTGCGTCGCCTGCCCGCTTGACGGCAACGTCGCCTCGGCCGCGAAGACCTCGACGCCCCCGGTCGGTTGCACATAAAGCCGCACGCTTTGTCCGGATGCCGCAAATGAGGCGCTCGGCGTCGTCCCGTCCGCGGCGAACGCCTGCGCCACGTGAAGCACGTAGCGCGTGCCGGTCGCGGGGACGTCACCGAGGCGGTAAGCCGCCAGCGGCTCGGTCAATCCCTCCGCACGAACGACGACGCCCAGCCCCGAGTCGATCCCGGCAGGTTCGCCGTCAACGTAAACCTGCCCGAAGAGGATCGCGTCCGGGCGGGGAATCTCTCCCAGCGCGACAACCGGCGAAATGATCAGCAAACCCAGCGTCAATCCTTGTTTTCGCATTGCAGCAACCTCCGAATCCTACGAGTGCATCCGCCCCGCGCCGCGACATATCCTGATGTTCCGGCCGCACCGCGGGTTCTCAATTGCCCGGGAAGCTCCCGCTGTAGCCGTATAACTCGAGGGTCAGCTTGATGTCCCGGACGCCGTTGCCGAACTCGCCGTGGATGAGCAGGTCGATCCCGGCGTCGGGATCCTCGCCCAGTAACTGCGACCCCGGGATGATCAGGTACCACTGCGAGTTCCAGATCGACCTTCCGGTCAGCCGGTGGCTCAGGTCGCACGCCGCTTCCGTCAGCGGACAGGCCGTAACCGTCGGAAGGCGCCGTCGATGCACCATCGAAGCGGCGCCGCCGGTCAGCGTGTCCCAGGGCATCCAGTCCGGCGCGTGCAGATCGCTCTGACTGATCGGGAAGGGCACGGGCATCATCTGATCAAGCACCGCCCACTGCCGCAGCGACCCGTCCGTCGGAACACGCATGATGTCCGCCCCCGCCGGGATCAGATACACATGCACCTCGCGGTTCAGCGGCGGCGAGGCGTAAGACTGGCTTAAGCCCACGTTGAACGACTGAATCTTGATCGCGAACCGATCCGGCGGGAGGATCTCATCCCCGCTGGAGTTGTGCCCGAAGAGATTCAGCCCGGACGCGAGCGTCGTGCTGAAGGGGATCACGATCCCCGGCTCAGGCGTCTGCGCCGGCAGCAGCGGCTGGCAGAACTGACGGTATACCGGCAGTTCATTGATGTCCGCCACGACATGGCTGGTCAGCGTCTGCCGCCACGCCGCATCGTAGGCCGTCGTGTTCGGCAGGCGGAACAACTCCCACCGCAGGCTGAACGTGCGCTGGAACGCGTCGCGGTTCGACAGCCCCAGCTCGCGCCGCAGCACCTCGAAATTCGCCTGCATCTCCGCCAGCTTTCCCGCCAGGCCGTTGCCCACGTAAGGCTGGCCGCCCTCGATCACGCCGAGACTGCGCTCCCGGGCGATGTCGTCGAGGAACCGCTGCCCGCCCATCGCGTCGCCGCCCAGAAGGTTCGTCTCGTAGTCGTACGCCTTCGCCGCCAGCAGCACATACCGCGCGGCCAGATCGTACTGCGACCGGTACTTCTGCAGGGCGTCATTGCGGAACACGCGGAACGCCAGGTCGCGGTAGCGGTACTGCGTAACCTGATCCGCCGTCCGAGATCGGAACGCCGTCCGCTGCTCCAGCAGGCGGACGCCGCGCCCCACCGCCGACTGATACCGTCCCGTCGCCTGCTGGATCGCGTCCTGAAGCGTGTACAACTCGACGCGCAGCACCGACAGCTCCCGCAGCATCTGCTTGAGCAGCACGACCTGCTGGTGCTCCTGATAGGCGTCTTCGATGCCCGCGATCGCGATCTGCATCTCCTGCGGCAGCAACTGCTGCTCGCGCAGATACCCGTCGATCTTCCCTTCCTCGTTCTTCGCCTGATCCTGAAGGTATTCCGCCGCAAGATTTCCGCCCTGAAGGACGGCCGCCCGCGCCAGCGACGTGAGGTCGCCGCCCGCAGCAAGCCCCGCGATCAGCATCTTCGGAATCGCCTCGACGACCGCGTTGATCGAGAACTTCGTGATCTCCGCAGCGAGGCGGAAGTCCCGCGCCTTCCCGCGGGCCTCGTCCATCATCTGCCAGAGTTCCTTGTGACGGCCGAGGCTGCCCTGCATGACCGACAGGCTCGACTCATTGACGTTGAACAAGTGCTGCAGAAGGCGCCCCTGATCCTCGATGTTCTCGATCTGCCGCTCAAAGCGCTCGACGGTCTGGAGGTAACGCCCCAGCGTCTGAAGAATCTCGCCCCGCGCCACCTGGATCTCGCCCGGCTCGGGACGATCCCGCCAGCTTTCGGGCTTGATCAGACCGAGTCCCTCCGAATCCACGAGAAACTGAAGCGGATATTCCGCCAGCCCCTCGAGTGGATCCCCCGCGTCGCCGAGGATCGAGAAGTCCGGCCTCTCGAACACCACCTGCAACGTGTGCGTCTTGCCGCGTTGGGTCCGCGTGTGATCGTCGCCGGTCAGGACAGCCGACTCGTCGGTGTAGTCGAAGTGGAAGATGTCCGGACCGTCGTACCCGTCCGGGTACGCGCCGCCCACCCCGATGTCCTCCGAATACGGACGACCGAAGATCTCGATCAATCGCGCCTTGTAATCCAGCTCCGACTGCTCGACGAGATCCTCGAAGTCGCCCAGACTGTCCTGCATCGTGCGCAGGCGCTGCGTGCTTTCGTTGGCGTAGTCAAACGCCGTCGCGGCGTTGTTCAGCGCCACCAGCGCGGACTGCGCCCACTGATCGAAGTGCGTCACGCCCTCGGCCACGTCGCCCGGATCCAACGAAAACGGCACGACGTTCGCCGCCAGTCCCAGCGGATTCAGCCCCGCGTCCGCCTGATCGAGCACGCCTTGAATCTCGCCGTAAGACGCCGCGATCTCGCGCAGCTCGCGCACCGTCGTCCGGTCGATCTTCTGAATGCCCTCGTGGACCGTGTCCTCCGACGGCAACAACGCGTTGACGACGATCCAGTCCAGGTACGCGCCCTGGCCCGCTCGGCGCCCCCAGTCCGCAAGACCCCACGCCCGCGCCGCGTCATGCCGATCCGGATAGCCCTCCTGCGCGTCGATCGGATCGGACGACGCCAGCCTGCGGAACGTCAGCGACGTCAACGCGGCTCCCGTCCGCGCCCGCGCCGCCGCCGCCGCCGCCAGCTTCCGCTCGTACATGAACCCGACCGGAACCGGCTGACCGTGGACCAGCACGTCCTCCGTCGTCACGATCCAGTCGAAGATCGGGTGCGTCAGCAGAACGTAGAACTTCCGCGTCGCCGTCAGGTAGTACCCCCAGGCGTCGCCGTGGCCCTGCGGATACGTCCGCACGGCCTGCTCGATGTCAAGCATCTGATAATTGTTCGCGTACGCGACCTGTCCGTTGCCGCTGGTGAAGTTCCAGGGCAGGCGGTTGTCCACCGTGGCGATCATCACGCCGTCCGCGTCATAATCCGGATCGCGCGTCTGACTGCGCCCCCGCAGCAGCGCCAGCTCCTCCTCCAGCAGCGAGGCGACCTGCTCCTCGAAGCAGAACACCGCGTGCGGATCGTAGCTGGCGGGCTCGAGGTTCTGATCGGCGAACGTCCCCACCGTCGGATCCATCGCGTCCGCGAACGCCTCGTTTCCGAGGAGCATATTGAGTTCGGATATCTTGCCGCTGACCAGCAGCAGCGCCTGCGTCACGCCGTCGGTCGTCAGGCCCTGGTCGATGCTGAACGACCGCGCCCGGCGCAGCACCGTCTCGTAAAGCTCGATCAGCCCCACCTGGTCGATGTTGTCCGGCGAGCAATTCAGCGGCACGGGGTCGACGAAGCGTTTCCCGGCCTGAAGGATCATGTCCACGTAGGTCGCCGCGTCGTTCAGGTGAAAGTCCTCGACGCGCTGGTCGAAGGCGTTCAGTCCGCGGATCACACGCTTGATCCAGCCTTCCGCCAGTTGCACCGACGTCCACGGGCTGATCTGCGTGTTCCGTCCGCCGAGGTTGTCCGCCCAGTCGTCGTACGCCCCGCCCTGATCCTCGTTGCAGTCGCCGGTCTCGCGGCATCCGCAACCAGGGTAACCGCGGTAGCGCACGCGCCAGTACGTGTCCTGAAGCGTGAAGAGCGACGCCCCCTCGATCAGCACCTCCCGCAGCCCCGCGCCGTTCTCGTACCCACTCGGCGGGTTGTAATCGTTCCACGTCGCCAGTTCGGGCGCCGTCGAGTCGTAATCCAGCGACCACTGCCACTGATAATAAAGCATCTCAGGTTCGCCCCCCGCGTCGCCGGAGAACTGAAGGATCAGCTTCTCGCTCAGCGGGCACTTCGGCTGCACGACGTTGATCCGACCTTGATCCGGCGGACACTCGACGCGCCAGACCTCGACGCTGACGGGCAGCCCCGCGTCCACGCACTCCTGATCGTTCTGGAACGCGAACGTGACCCAGCCCTCGGAGACGTTCTCATGTGCCAGCGAGATGAACTTGCTCGCGCCGGCGTTGACGAATCCCGGCGCAAGCTGCTCGCGCGACAACGTGTGAAGCTCGTTCACGGCGTCGCACCAGTGATTGACGCTCTCGCAGTTCGCATCCAGAAGCAGGAGAAACTCCCGGTCCCGCTCGGTCATCACCCCGCGGAACACGATCCGGCTTTCCGCGAAATCGTAGAACACGCGGTCCGGCCACTCTCCACCGCCGCCGATCTCCCCGGAATACAAATGCGGCGGAAGCGCGAGCAGGTCCACGTCCAGGAAGGGGTAGTCCACGCCGACCTCGCGCCGCGGATCCAGCACGCGCACCGCCGGCGTGTCCGACCGCAGCCACGTCGAGTCATGCAGAATCTCGATCGCCCCGCACTGTCCGCTCTGATCGAAGCTCGCTCCGACATGACGCAGCGGCGCGCAGGGGAAATCCTCCGGATACGTGCAGTCCGGCTCGCCGTTCTGATCGAGGTCTTTGCCGTCGATCGGAGGCCAACTCGGGTCGTACGCCACCGGCCAGGGGTCCGCGCCGTTCCCGCCGAATCCGCCCGGACCCCACGTCAACCACGGCTGACAGCCGTAATCCGCCGCCCAGTTCTCCCAGATGAAGATTTCGGCCACGCTGTTCTGCGACTGACCGTCGTCCGTCGTATCTTCGATTGCCCAGATGCCGCCCTTGCGATCCACCCACAGCGCTTCGCCCGTCACCGGTTCAACGTAGGTCAGCGGTTGCGGCGGGCGTTGATCGTCCTTGCACACGGCCGCCCCGAAGTTCACTGGGAACAGGGGGTCGATCGGCAGGCCCGCGACGACGTCGAAGTCGATCTCGCAGACGCAGTCCTTGTCGCTGTCGCAGTCGTCCCCCTCGCTCCACCCGCCGAAGCACTTGCCGTCGTCGCCGCACCCGCACTCGGTGTCGAGGGCGCGGTAGTCCGTGTAATAAAAGTCGTCCTGACCCGACTCCGCCAGCACGCTGTGGACGCCCATCTTCCAGCGCGATTCCGGATGATCCGGGTGCGGGTACTGCACCAGCACCCACGGATGACCCGTCTGCACGCGCCACGGATTGTCGTTGCGCACCGCCCAGACCCGCAGCTTCCCGCCGACCGGCAGCAGGATCGCATGTTCGTCGTTCGGGTTCCAACCCGGTGTCGAAGACTCGCCGTGTCCGTTCTGAGCATTGAAAATGCCGACGTTGTAGATGCGCGATCCCGGCGGGTAACCCTCCGGGTCGTCGGGGTATCCGTCCGCGCCGCGCCGCGATGCGATCACGATCCGCCCGTCGTCGCGCAGATAATCCGCGTCGAACGTGACCACCTTGTTCGGCCAGAACAATCCGTCCACGTACGCGCTCTCGCGCATCCACCACGCTTCGAGCAGCCCGTGCTCCGCGGACGTGTTCACCGGGAAAATCTGTCCCGTCTGCGCGAGGATCTCGGCGGCATGAGGGCTGTCCGTCTGATTCCGGCGAAGGTAGAGGAACCCGAAGGAGAAGGTTCGCGCCTCGTCGTCGAAGTAGTCTTCGCAGTCGCCGGCGCATCCGCAATTGTTCCCCACGCAGTCGAGCTGCGTCCCGACCGGCCAGGCGACCGCCGTGTCCTGCGCCGCCAGCACTTTC
>BOJX01000023.1 GCA_016860685.1 Planctomycetota bacterium | reverse complement strand
GCGACATGCAGGAATTCGAGGATTTCCTGGCGACGATTCATTTCCCGCCGAACCCGTTCCGCAACGTGGACAACTCGCTGCCGGAGGATCTGCCGCTTCCGGGGCATCATGCGACGGGACGGTTCAAGAACCAGGGCGGACTGGAGGAGGGTGATCCGCTGCCGTCGGGCAACGCGCGGCGTGCGCTGGACCGCTATCGCCGCGGATTGATGGACGACGGCGTGATCGACTGCGTGTCGTGTCACACCCTGCCGACGGGGATGGGCAGCAACCTGCGCCGCGTCTCCAACCGGTTCGAGGACTTTCCGATCGGGCCTAACGGAGAGAAGCATCACGCGGTGACATCGCTGGACGGATCGACGAACAAGGCGATCAAGATTCCGCACCTGCGCAATCTCTACGAGAAGGTCGGGTGCGACTTCACGTTGACGGAGAATGTGTCCGGGTTCGGCTTCATTCATGACGGAAGCGTGGACTCGATCGCCCGCTTCGTGGATGAACCGATCTTCCGGATGCGGGATGATCAGGAGGTGGCGGACTTCGTGGCGTTCATGCTGGCGTTCTCCGGGTCGGACCTTCCGGTCGGGGGCAACAACAACTTCCGGGAGCTTCGCGGACCGGACAGTCAGGACGCGCACGCGGCCGTCGGCGTCCAGGTGACGCTCAACTCGACGAACCGCCGCGATCCCGCGACGCGCCAGCATCTTGGGCAATTGCGCCGGCTTGCCGACCGGGGCGCGGTCGGGTTGATCGTGAAGGGCGTTCAAGGGGGCATCCCTCGCGGATATGTTCTCGTGGAGCGCCACCGGGTTCAGTCGGACCGGGAAGGCGAGGTCGTCCGTTTCCGAGACCTTGCGGCGTCGGCGGCGGACGGGAGCGAACTGACGTTCACGGTCGTGGCGTCCGGGACGCAAACACGTCTCGGCGTGGATCGCGACCTCGACGGGTATTTCGACCAGGATGAGTTGGACGCGGGCTGCAACCCGGCCGACCCGGAAAGTCACCCCGGCGACGGGGGTTGCCGGTAGGCAGTCGGCAATCGCCGGCGCGGCCTTTCGACGCGCCCGAGGAAGATTATCTGACGCAGGCGAGAACAAAGGCGTTCCTCGCCTGCGTCGTTTTTACCTGCGGCGGTATCGCGGCGGTTTTGAGGTTGTTACACTAGAGACGTACCGCAAGCGCCCCCGGGGAGGCCTTTTTTGAAAAGGAGGTGCGCCCGTGATGACTCGCAACGTGCGCCGAAAGCGGATGATGACATCCTGGCTTTGTTGTTCCCTGATGTCGGTTTCCGGTGCGATCGCCGCGCAAGTGCAATCCGGCGGCGTGCGCGCGGACCGGCTGGCGACGACGGTCGGTCAGCCGATCACGCTGTCGCTGGCGTTACCGGATGACGCCACCTGGGCGGAGGCGAACGTCGGCCAGTTCATCGTCCGGCAGTCGGGTGGACAGCGGACGGTCGAGACGGACTCCGCAGCGTCACGCGAGATCGCCCTAGCGTTTGAGCGACCGGGGTACGCGCTGGTGGCTGTCGGCGCTGGATCTGCGTCACAGAAGGGCTTCCGGGATTCGTGGCAGCGGACGACGTACTGCACGAAATTCATCGTGCGTGTTTCTGACGGCAGTCCGAAGGCGCCGCCGCCCGGCACGGGTCTGACCGCGAAAGTCGGCGGGAAGGTGGAGATTGTACCGCTGATGGACCCGACGCAGATGTCGGCGGGGGATGACCTTCCGGTGCGATGTTACTTCGAGGGGGACAAGCTCGTCGGGCAGGCGGTGACCGCGATCGCGCCGGACGGAACGTCGCAGAGCGGCAACACGGACGCGGTCGGGGCGACGCATTTTCGGATGTCCGAGGCAGGGCGCTGGACGGTGCGGTTCGAACGAGAGGTCGAGGGCGTGACGTACACGGCGGAATTGATCTTCGAAGTGCCCGCCCCGGTTGCCGCCGGTGAGTTGCGGCAGAAGGGAGACGAGTCATGAACCGCACCCGACGAACACGCAAAGTCGTCCCTTTCCTGGGTCTGCTTGCACTTCTGGCGGGGGGGGCGCCGCGACAGGCGGTCGGGGCCAACGACTGGATCGAACTCGGGCCAGCGCCGATCACCAACGGGGGGTACACGGGACGGCTGTCCTGCGTCGTCGCCAGCCCGACGGATCCGGATAAATACTACGTGGGCGGGGCCGACGGAGGAGTCTGGAAGACGCTTGACGGGGGGGTAAGCTGGATTCCGCTGACGGATCATCTGCCGATCTGCACGATCGGGGCGCTGGCGCTGGATCCGCTGGATGACGACATCGTCTACGCGGGATCAGGCGAGGCGAACTACGCGAATCACAGCGTTTACGGTCTGGGAATCTACAAGACGACCGACGGCGGCGACACCTGGGAAATCCTCGCGGCGGACACGTTCTCCGGACGGACGTTCGCTCAGATCGCGGTGTCGCCGACGGATCGCAACGTTCTTTACGCGGCGGTCGGATACGCGGGCGGATTCCCCGCGCGGGTTGCGGCAAAGGGGCACCCGGACGGCGGCGCCGGCGTCGGCGTGTTCAAATCCACCGATGCGGGGCAGACGTGGACGCCGCTGACTACCGGGATTCCGACCCTGGCGGCGACGGACTTGGTCGTCGATCCGACGGATGGCGACCGCGTCTACGCGGCGATCGGGCACATCTTCGGCGACGCGAGCAACGGCCTCTACCGGAGCGTGGACGGCGGGGCATCGTTCACGAAATTGACGAGCATTCTGCCGACGACGAACGTCGGCCGTGTGTCGCTGGCGGTTGCTCAGTCGAACCCGAACCGGTTGTATGCGATCTTCGTGAACCGCAGCGACGCCAACGGAGGCGGCGCGAGCACGCGAGGCGTGTTCCGCAGCGACAACGGCGGGGACACGTGGGTGGACGTCAGTCCCGGCAATTTTCAGGCGACCTACGGCTGGTACCTGTCCACCGTAACGATCCGCCCGACCGATCCGGATACGTTTTTTCTCGGCGGTCTGGAGATGCTGCGCGGGACCGCCGCCGGACAAAGCTACGCAAACCGGACGCCGCCGCACGTGGATCTGCACGGATTCGCCTGGGATGCGTCGGGACGTCTGCTGGTGGCGGACGACGGGGGGCTGCATCGCACCTCGGACCTGGGCAACAGTTGGCAGTCGCTGAACGTGGGGCTGGGGGTCATTCAGTTCTACGCCGGACTGTCGGTGCATCCGACCAACCGGGATTTTCTGCTCGCGGGATTTCAGGACAACGGGTCGTGCATCCGGACCGGCGACCTTGAGTGGGTCAACCGCGTGGGAGGCGACGGCGGATACACGTCGCTCAGCCCGTTTAATCCGAACATCATGCTTGCGGAGTATCAGGGGACGGGGAATCTGTTCCGGTCGACAAACGGAGGAACCTCGTTCAGCTTCAGCGGATCAGGCATCAACACCGGCGACCGCAACTGCTTCCTGCCGCCGCACGCCTTCGACCCACAGACGTCGGGGCGCATGCTTTATGCGACGCACCGAATCTATCAGAGCGTGAACAACGGCGCATCGTGGTCGGCGATCAGCGGAGACCTCACCGGCGGATCGCCCGCCGCGGTGCGGGCGCTGGCCATCGCGCCGAGCGACGCGCAGACGGTCTACGCCGCGACGAACGACGGGCGCGTTCTGGTCAGCCGCGACGGCGGGCGGAACTTCTCGCTGAAGCTGACGGACCGTCCCGGCTGGCAACGCGTCACGCGCGAGATCGCCGTGGATCCGCTGGATGACGGAACGGCGGTGCTGGCGACGGCGTGGTTCGGGGTGGACCAGGTGCAGGCGACGTTCGATCACGGCGACACCTGGGTGACGCTGGACGGCGACCTGCCCGACGTGCCGGTCAACTGCGTCGCGGTGCATAACGACGGCGCGGACCGGTTCATCTTCGCGGGCACGGACGCGGGAGTCTACGTCACCGCCGACGATGGAGGGACGTGGACGTTGTTCGGGTTGCGCATGCCGCACTCGCCGGTGATGGACCTGGTGGTGGACCTGGTTCAGGGGAGGCTGGTCGCGTCGACGCAGGGTCGCGGAGCGTGGCACATGCCGCTGCCGAAGGTCGTCTGCGGAGCGGTGACGAAGTTCAAGGTCCGGTGCTCGAGCAGCGGAACGCTCAAGGCGGTGATCCGCAGCAACCTCGTCGAGGGCACGATCGTCTCTGTGTCGAACAACGGCGAGCGCGTGCGCGAGGTCATGCTGGATGAAAGCGGCGCGGGCAAGACGAAGTGGAGGGATCAGACGGGACCGCACGAAGTCTGCCTCGACGAATGCGCGCTGTGTCAGACGGCGGAATGCCCGTAACCGGCGCGAGGCGGCTCAGGTTTGTTCTGCACCAGGTCTGGACAGGCTGAAGATAAGGGTCGGGAGATCTCCTTGTTGGCGGCAAACCGTGGGTCGCGCCTAACATCCCGGTGATGAGCGGGGAGCTGGAACGAACGACGCGCCTTCGCATCGAGGGGATGACCTGTGCCGGCTGCGCGGCGCGCGTGGAGCAGGCGCTGCGGCGGGCGCCGGGCGTCGCTTCGGCGCACGTGGACCTGACGACGCATGCGGCGACGGTGCGTGGTACGCAGGAGGCGACGGCCGCGCGGCTGGTCGAGGCGGTGCGCGGCGCAGGATACGACGCGGAGCCGGTCCGATCCGGCGCGGGCCCGTTTGAATCGCTGGAGCGGGAGGACGCGGAGCTTCGGCGTCGGCATCGTCAAGCGCTCGTGCAGGCGGTCGGACTGAGTCTGCCGATCGTGGCGCTGGATTTCCTGATTGCGCCGCTGGCGTCGCCGCACGCCGGGGGGCATGTCTGGGGGCGCGTGCTTCAGGCGTTGCTCTGCGCGATGCTGCTGATTTCGCCGGCGGGCGGGCCGATCCTGGCGGGCGGCGTACGCGCGATGCTGCACCGCACGGGCAACATGGACCTGCTGGTGACGCTCGGCGTCGCGGCCTCCTTCTTCGGAGGCGTCGCCACCCTCTTTATGCCCGAGCTGCATTCGTTTCACTTCCACGCCGCAGCGATGATCGTCACGCTGGTGTGCGTCGGGCGTTATCTGGAGGCGCGGGCGCGCCGCAGCGCCGCCAGCGCGGTCGTCGCTCTCGCAAAGCGGATCCCGCGGGAGGCGCTGCGAGTGACCGCCGGGGGGCTTGAGCGCGTACCGGTCGAGGCGGTCGGCGCGGGCGATCTGGTGCGCGCGGCGGTGCAGACCTCCGTTCCGGTGGATGGCGTGGTCATTGAGGGTGAGGCCGCCGTGGATGAGTCCAGCGTGACGGGCGACGCGGTTCCGGTTCACAAGTCGCCGGGCGACGCGGTGCGCGCGGGGACGCTCGTCGTGGACGGCGACCTGACGGTGCGCGCGGTGCGGGTGGGGGCGGAGTCGACGGCGGCGCGCGTCCTTCGGGCGGTCGAAGAGGCGCAGGCCGCGCGATCCGAGGCGCAGCGGTTTGCGGACCGCGTGGCGGGCGTGTTCGTACCGATCGTTCTGGTGCTTGCGGCTGCGACGTTCACGGCCTGGATCGCGGCGCCGGAGGGGATGGCGCGGGTCACGGGCGCGGCAGCGACGGGGCGCTTTGCGGACGCGATCCGGGCGGCGGTGTCCGTGCTGGTGATCGCCTGTCCGTGTGCGATGGGTCTGGCGACTCCGGCGGCGGTGGCGGTGGCGACGGGACGGGCGGCGACGCGGGGCATCCTCGTCCGCGACGCCGCGGCGCTGGAGCGGGCAGGCCGCCTTGATGTGGTTTGTTTCGACAAGACGGGAACGCTGACGCGGGGCGAGCCGCGTCTGCGGAAGATCCGCGTTGTCCCCGCGGCGCCGGCCGCCTCGCCTCGCGCGCCGCAGTCCGAGCCGGATCACGTCGGGTTCCAGGAAGACGAGGTGCTTCGCCTTGCCGCCTCCGCCGACGCAATCTCGCAGCACCCCTTTGCGAAGGCGCTGGTGCAGGCGGCGCGCGAGCGGAATCTGGTTCTGACGCCTCCGACCAGCGTGCAGTCGCATCCGGGGAAAGGCGTGGTCGCGGAGGTGGAGGGGCGCCCCGTGATCGTGGGCAGTCGGCGCCTGCTGAACAAAGTCTGCGCGACGACCGAGGCGCGCGATGATGTTCCTGGCGCGGAGCAGGAGGCGGAGTTTGATGACGCGGGTTCGGTGCTGGCGGCGGTCGACGGGCGCGTCGCGGCGGCATTGAGCTTTGATGATCCGTTGCGCCCGGATGCCGCCGCAGCGGTAAGAGAACTGCGCGACGCTCAGGTCCGGGTCATCCTGCTGACCGGGGACCGGTCCGTGGGAGCGCGCGAAGCGGCGGAGGCGGTGGGGATTGACGAGGTTCACGCCGGGCTGCTGCCGGAGGAGAAGCTCGAGCAGGTTCGATCTCTGCAATCCGGGGGCGCCGTGGTGGGGTTCGTGGGCGACGGCGTCAATGACGGACCGGCGCTGGCGGCGGCGGACCTCGGCGTAACGCTGGCGGGGACGAGCGACGTGGCGACCGGGGCGGCGGACGTGACGATCCTGGCGGATGATCTTCGCCGCATCCCGGAGCTGGTTCGGCTGGCGCGGCGGACGTTGCGCGTGATCCGGCAGAACCTCTTCTGGGCGTTCACGTACAACGTCGTCGCGCTGCCGCTGGCGGCGGGCGGGCACGTCCCCCCGGCGATGGCGGCCGGGGCGATGATGGCGTCCTCCCTGACCGTCGTGCTGAACGCCTTGCGTCTGCGGCGGGCGTGACGACGGGCGGTTCCTCCCCCCTCTCCTCCCCGGGGGAAAATTTCAAAAAAAAATCGTGCGGAGGGGGATTGACAATTGACGATATAAAGATAGACATATATGTATAAGGTTCAGCGGAGGAACGCGCTCGCATGATTTCCCAGACCGGGCAGTACGCGTTGAGGGCGTGCGTTTATCTGGCGCAAGAGGCGGGGGACGCCGCCTGTTCCGGCGCCCGCATCGCCGGTCGGACCGGCATCCCCGCGAAATACCTCTCGAAAATCCTCGGTGATCTCGTCCACGCGGGCGTGCTGGATGCGACGCGCGGCAAGGGGGGCGGCTTCCGCCTGCGTCGACCTCCGGCGGATCTCCGTCTTCTTGAGATTCTCTCTCCCTTTGAGTCGTCGCTGCGCGACGACTCGGCGTGCCCGTTCCGGCATGGAGAATGCAGCTCGCGTTCGCCGTGCCCCGGGCATGACCGGTGGCGGATCGTGAAGGACGGTTTCCGGAGCTTCGTTCAGGACATGACGCTCGCGGCGGTCGCGACCTCATCGGCGCCGGCGAAGACCGCGCCCCAGCGGAAAGGAAAACGAACATGATTGAGAAACGCCGCGTTCGGACACTTGCGTGGGTTTCCTTCTTCAGCGTGATCGCGTGTCTTGCGGGGTCCGCCGCAATCGGGCGCGGCAGTGCTCTGGTCGGACAGGACGCGGCCGCAAAGGCCGAACCCGCGGCGGTCTCAAGAGGCGAATCCCTTTTCCTGAAGTATTGCGCGCTGTGTCACGGAGACCGGGGCGACGGGGCGGGCAAGTTCGCCTACCTGATGAACCCGCGGCCTCGCAACTTCCTTCGCGACGACTTCAAACTCTCGACGACGCAGAACCTCGTGCCGTCGGATGACGACCTGCTGCGGACGATTTCGCGGGGCATGCCGGGTTCTGCGATGCCTCCGTGGGGACACCTGCCGAACGCAGATCTCAAAGCGCTCGTCGCGCATGTGAGAAAGCTCAGCGTCGAGGGTGCTCGGGCGCGTTTTGAACCGCAGGTTCGCGACGGAAAGATGAGCTTCGAAGAGCGGGACCGCCTCGTCGCGGAGCGTACGTCGCCCGGTGGTCCGATCGTCGTGCCTGCGGAGCCGGTGCAGGATGACGTGCGCTGGTTCCGCGGACGAACGTTGTACCTTGAGGGATGCGCAAGCTGCCACGGCGCCGACGGCCACCCCCGGCCGGAAGCGGTCAAATTCGACGCGGACGGTTATCCGGTTCCGCCGCGGTCCTTCGCCGCGGGCATCTTCAAGGGCGGGATGGAAGGTTCCGGACTTTACTGTCGGATTCTGAAGGGCATGAAAGGCACCCCGATGCCCAGCTACGAGACGGCGTTCACCGCGGACGAGATCTGGGATCTGGTGCATTACGTGCAGTCCCTGGCGCGAGCGGGTGCGCAGGATCGCGCTCAGTTGCGTCAGGGGACGCTGGTGGCCGCGAACACCTACGGCGCCCTGCCGGACGGACCGGACGCCGCCGCGTGGGACCAGGCGCGCCCGCTTTACGTGGGGCTGACGCCGCTGTGGTGGGAGGATGAGCGCATCGAGGGGCTGGTCGTGCAGGCGCTGCACAATGAGAAGGAGCTGGCGCTGCGCTTCGCGTGGCTGGATCCGACGCGCGACGACCGGGCGGTGCGTCATGATGAATTCCGCGACGCCGTGGCGGTTCAATTCTCGCTCGGGAGCGATCCGCCGTTTTACATGGGCAGTCCGGGGGAACACGGCGGCGTCAATATCTGGATGTGGAAGGCGGACCGCCAGACAAACCTTGATCGCGGCTACCAGGACGTGGACGCGGCATTTCCGCAGCGGGCGGTGGACGACTATCCCTACCCGGCGTTCGGGACCGAGAAAGCGCCGACGCCTGAGTTGTCGGCGTCGGCGCCGATCACGCAGCATCACCCCTTGTACCTGACGGCGTGGGGCGCGGGGAACCTCGTCGCCGATCCGCTGCTGAAGACTCCGGTCGAATGCCTCACGGCCCGCGGTCCGGGCACGCTCGCCGGGAAGCCTGCAAACGTTCAGATTGTGTCCGGGAAAGCGGTCTACGACCGGGGGGTCTGGTCCGTGCAGATGCAGCGGACGATGGACCTGCCACATGAGCACGGGGCCGCGGACGAGCGGGTGTTCCGCCGCGGAGACTACATCCCTGTTTCGTTTGCGATCTGGAACGGCGCCAACGGCGACCGGGACGGCCGGAAGAGCATCAGCATCTGGCAGAAACTTGTGATTGACTGAGACAGTCCGCCCTGACGGGGCGTCATGGGAGCGTCGCTATGCCTACCTCCAACGGACACACTCGGCGTGAATTTCTGGTCGCGGGCGGCGTCGCCGCCGGAACGGCGAGCGCTCTAGGCTGGCCTCTGCGCGCTTTTGCGGAGCGGCCCGACGTCGGGAACCCGCTGGCCGGGTATCCGGCGCGCGGTTGGGAGAAGATCTACCGCGATCAGTACGCCTACGACTCGCGGTTCAGTTGGGTCTGCTCGCCGAACGACACGCATGCGTGCCGGGTTCTCGCTTATGTTCGCAACGGCGTGATCACCCGGATGGGGACGCAGTACGATTACGAGAAGTACAGCGACCTTTACGGCCATCACGCGACGGCGAACTGGAACCCCCGGCAATGCGCGAAGGGGTACACGTTCCACCGCATCGTCTACGGACCCTACCGGTTGAAGTATCCGATCGTCCGCAAAGGTTGGAAGGCGTGGGCCGACGCGGGGTTCCCCGATCTCGACGCGGACGGCAACCGCTCGAAATACAAGTTTGATGCGCGAGGCAGCGACGTCCACGTGCGCATCTCGTGGGATGAGATCCTCCGGTATATCGCCAAGGCCTACGTGAACATCGCCCGGACCTACAGCGGAGAGCCGGGCGCAGAGAAACTCCGCAAGCAGGGGTATCCCGAAGAGATGATCGCGGAGATGGGCGGCGCGGGGACGCGCACGTTCAAGATGCGCGGCGGGATGGGCCTGCTCGGCGTCATGGGCAAGTACGGGATGTACCGCCTCAACAATTCGATGGCGATCCTGGACGCGATCGTCCGCAAGGTGACGCCTGCGGAAGCCAAGGCCGGGCGCAACTGGAGCAATTACACCTGGCACGGCGACCAGGCGCCGGGGCATCCGTGGGTCCACGGTCTTCAGGCGTCCGACTGCGACTTCAACGATCTGCGTTTCTCGAAGCTCATCATCATGAACGGCAAGAACCTGGTGGAGAACAAGCTCCCGGATTCTCACTGGTTCATCGAATGCATGGAGCGCGGCGGGCGCATCGTGGTGATCGCGCCGGAGTACGGGGCGCCGAGCACCAAGGCCGATTATTGGATGCCGATCCGTCCCGCGACCGACGCGGCGCTGTGGCTGGGCGTGACGCGGCTCATGCTGGACAACAAGTGGTACGACGAGACGTTCGTCAAGCAGTTCACGGATTTCCCGCTGCTGGTGCGCCTGGACAACCTCAAACGTCTGCGCGCCGAGGAGTTGATCGGTGGTTACAAAAGCGCGATGAGCAAGGACGGCGCGAGCTACCAGGTGCAGGGCCTGACCGAGGAGCAGCACGCGAAGATCGGCGACCGCGTCGTCTGGGACGCGAAAACGAACAAACCTGTTGCGATCACGCGCGACGACGTCGGGAAGCACCTGGAGAAGAAGGGGATCGACCCGGTGCTTGACGGACGGTGGACGCTGAAACTGGCGGACGGGTCCGAGGTCGAGGTCGCGACGCTGTGGTCGCTCTATCAGGTGCATCTGAAGGATTATGACCTCGACAGCGTGGCCGAGATCACCCACTGCCCGAAGGCGATGATCGAGCGCCTGGCGCGCGACATCTGGGAAACGACGCAGAACGGCGGACCGGTGGCGATCCACCAGGGCGAGGGCATCAATCACTGGTTCCACGCGACCGAAGCGAACCGCGCGGCGTACCTGCCGCTGATGCTCACGGGCAATATCGGCAAGCCCGGGGCGGGGTGTCACACCTGGGCCGGCAACTACAAGGCCGCTCTCTTTCAGGGCAGCAAGATCGCCGGACCTGGATTCAAGGGGTGGGTCGCCGAGGATCCTTTCGAGCCGAGTCTCGATGAAAAGACGCCGGGCAGGGAGGTTCACGCACATGCGTACACCAAGGATGAGGAGCCGGCCTACTGGAACCACGGCGACCGCCCCCTGATTGTCGAGACGCCGAAATACGGGCGCAAGTGCTTCACCGGCAAGACGCACATGCCGACGCCGACGAAGTCGCTGCACTTCACCAACGTCAATCTCTTCAACAACGCGAAGCACTGCTACGACATGTTCAAGAACGTCAACCCGATGATCGAGATGATCATCGCGCAGGACATCGTGATGACGTCGTCGGTGCAGTACGCCGACATCGGGCTGCCGGCCAACAGTTGGGTGGAGTTCGAGGGGCTGGAGATCACGGCGTCGTGCTCGAACCCGTTCCTTCAGATCTGGAAGGGAGGCATCAAGCCGATCTTCGAGTCTCGGGATGATCTGGCGATCCTGGCGGGCATCGCCAAGGCGCTTTCGGAAGAGACGGGTGACCGGCGTTTCGCCGATTACTTCAAGTTCGAGCTGGAGGGCAAGCGCGAAGTCTACATTCAGCGGCTGCTAGACAGTTGCACGACGACGAAAGGATATAAGCTCGACGACATTCTGGCCGGCAAGTACGGAACGCCGGGCGCGGCGCTCATGCTCTTCCGGACGTATCCGCGCATTCCGTTCTGGGAGCAGGTACACGAGAGCGAGCCGTTTCATACGGACACGGGGCGTCTGCACGCCTATGCGGATGTCCCGGAAGCGATCGAATACGGCGAGAACTTCATCGTGCATCGCGAGGCGCCGGAGGCGACGCCGTTTCTGCCGAACGCGATCGTCTCGACGAACCCTTACATCCGTCCGGACGACTACGGCCTGTCCGCGGACGCCGAGCACTGGGACGAGCGGACGGTGCGGAACCTCAAGCGGTCATGGGCCGAGGTGAAGCGGTCGCGGAACTTCCTGTGGGAGAAGGGCTTCCAGTTCTACTGCGTCACGCCCAAGACGCGGCATCGGGTCCACAGCAGTTGGAGCAACGTGGACTGGCATATGATCTACGACAGCAACTTCGGCGACCCGCAGCGCGTGGACAAGCGCGCGCCCTACGTCGGGGAGCATCAGTTGCACATGAACCCGCAGGCGGCGCGGGATCTGGGCATTCAGAACGGGGATTACGTGTACGTGGATGCGAACCCCGCGGACCGCCCTTACCGCGGCGCCGACCCGTCGGACCCGTTTTACAAAGTCGCCCGCTGCATGGTGCGCGTGACGTACAACCCGGCGTATCCCTACAGCGTGGTGATGATGAAGCACGCGCCGTACGTGGCGACGGAGAAGAGCGTCAAGGCCCACGAGACGCGCAAGGACGGGCGAGCGCTGTGCGACGACGGATACCAGGCCAACCTCCGCTACGGTTCGCAGCAGAGCGTGACGCGCAACTGGCACATGCCGATGCATCAGACGGACACGCTCTTCCACAAAGCCAAGGTGTTCATGGGCTTCCTCTTCGGCGGCGAGGCCGACAACCACGCGGTCAACACCGTTCCGAAGGAGACGCTGGTGCGCGTGGTCAAGGCCGAGGACGGCGGACTGGGCGGCAAGGGCGTCTGGGCGCCGGCGACGACGGGACTGACGCCGGGGCAGGAGAACGACGTGATGCAGCGGTATCTGGCCGGCGGGTTCGTCGGCGAGTTTCAGTCGGCGGCGGACGAATTTCTTGAGGACTGACGGAGGAGGTGGGCGATGCCTTACGGCGACCCGGACGCGACGGACCCGATGACGCTGCACGGCGTCGGCGTTCTGACCGAGGACGACTCGGCGATGGCGGAGATGGCGGCGTGCTTCGTCGAGGAGTACGCGCGCCTGGGCTTCAGCGAGGAACGGATTCTCCAGATGTTCCGCACCGCGGGATTCGCCGGACCGGCGCTGGCACGGCGCGTGCTCGGCGAGGAGGCGGTGGCGCGGATCGTGAAAGATGAGATGGCGAAGTGGGGACCGGGCGTCCCCGGCCGCCTGCGGATGGATCAGACGACGGCGGGGCTGGGCCTGCCGGTATTGGAGTAAACACATGACCGGACACGAGACGACGACGACCTGTTGCAGTTGCCGATGCGGGAGCGGCGCGCCGGCCTCGGCGACGCGGATCCTGATGGACGAGCATCGCGTGATCGAGCGCGTGCTGGACGCGCTGGAGGAGAAGCTCCGCCGCGAGCCGCGCGTCTGCCGGCGGTTCGTCGCGGACGCGATCGACTTCTTCCGCAACTTCGCCGACGGCTGCCATCATCACAAGGAGGAGGATGAGCTGTTCCCGGTGCTGGAGTCGGCGGGGATTCCGCGCGTCGGCGGTCCGATCGGGTGCATGTTGCACGAACATGATGAGGGACGGCGCCTGATCCGTCGGATGGAGGAGCACCTCGACGCCGCCTCGCAGGGCGAACCCCGCGCCGACGCCGTCCTCCGCTCCGCGGCCGCGGATTACGCGCACATGCTGCGGTTCCACATTCAGAAGGAGGACACGATCCTCTTCCGGATGGCGGACCAGGTGCTCGGCGAGGAGGAGCAGCGGCTCATGCTCGAGGCCTTCGACCGCGCCGAACACCACAACGGTGACGCGGGCAAGCACGAGCGCTACCTGAAGCTCGCGGAGAAGCTGCACCAGGAGGCGTTCGGAGGCTGAATCGCATCGACATGGGAGCGCAACCGTCTGCGTACGTTTCGAGTCGCATCACGAGAACGTTGAGTCGCGGGAGTCACACTCATGCCATCCGTCTACAACTGGCAGCTCGGCAGGCCGATGTCCTATCCGTATGAGCAGGCGGCGCCGAAGGAGCAGTTCGCGTTCGTCATCAACATCAACCGCTGCATCGGTTGCCAGACCTGCACCATGGCGTGCAAGAGCACGTGGACCTTCGCCAAGGGACAGGAGCACATGTGGTGGACCAACGTCGAGACCAAGCCCTACGGCGGATATCCGCATCACTGGGACGTCCGGATCCTCGACCTGCTGGAGCAGGCCAACCCCGGCGCGCAGCGCTGGACCGGAAAACCCGGCGACGACCCGCATCGCCCCTACGGACAATTCTCCGGAAAGACCGTGTTCGAGGCGCCGCAGCGGGTCGCGCGGGGGAGCCAGCCCAACCTGGTGCTCGGATACCTGCCGACGGATGAGGAGTGGAACGCGCCGAACCGCTTCGAGGACCACCCGCCGACAGGCCCGTCGAAACCGATGGACTTCGGCGCCGGCGCGGACCTCAGCGGGGACAAGAAGCATGAGACGTGGTTCTACTATCTCGCCCGGTTGTGCAATCACTGCTCATACCCGGCGTGCCTGGCGGCGTGCCCGCGGAACGCGATCTACAAAAGACCTGAGGACGGGATCGTGCTGATCGATCAGCAGGAGTGCCGCGGGTATCGCAAATGCGTCGAGGCGTGCCCTTATAAGAAGTCGATGTACCGCGGCACGACGCGCACGAGCGAGAAGTGCATCGCCTGCTACCCGCGCGTCGAGGGCAACGACCCTGAGTGCGGAGGGGCGCCGATGGAGACGCGCTGCATGGCCGCGTGCATCGGACAGGTGCGCATGCAGGGACTGGTCAAGGTCAACCCCGACGCGACGTGGATTGAGGATCGGCACAACCCGTTGTACTTCCTCGTTCACGTCGCCAAGGTGGCGCTGCCGCTGTATCCGCAGTTCGGCACGGAGCCTAACGGGTATTACATCCCCCCTCGCTGGGTTCCGACGAAATTCCTGGAGCAGATGTTCGGTCCGGGCGTGCAGGCCGCGGTCGAGCGTTATCGCAATCCGGACCGCGAGCTGCTCGCCGTGCTTCAGCTCTTCCGCCGGTCGAACCAGATCATCGCCCGGTATGAGATTCAGGAGGGTAAGAAGGTCTATCAGACGTCGGTGAACGGGCGGAAATTCGAGATGTATGACGACACGATCATCGCCTACAACCGGCTGGGCAAGGAAATGTTCCGCACGAAAGTCGAGGAACCCGTGCATGTCCGCCCGGCGGCGCACGCCAACTCGATCTGATCCCGGAATCGGGATCCGAACCGCGGGCCTTCGTCCGCACGGCGATCCACCGCAGACCGCTCCGCGCACCCGATCGTGGGAAAACGTTTGAGGACGGACGACAAACATGAGCGACTCGACCCTGACGACGCTGGTGAACGAATGCGACGCTCGAACCTGCGAACTGCTCGGCGGTCTGTATGCGCTGCTGTCGAACGCCTTCACGTTTCCCGACGCGGCGTGGTATGAGACCTTCCGCCGGGAATCCTGCTGGGAGGCGGTCCGGGTTCGCGCCGCCGACGCGGACGCCGCCCTGGCCGCGCGTGTGACCGAAGCGGAGCGGGGTCTGCGCCGGATCCGCAGCGCCAAGGGCGACGCCGGAGCGCTTTCCGCCTTGCAGGACGACCACGCGCGCCTCTTCAGTCATGCCGTCCGAGGAAGTTGTCCGCCTTATGAACTGGAGTACGGTCGCCGGGACATCCTTCAGCAGTCGCCTCAGCTCGCGGACATCGGTGGGTTCTACGCGGCGTTCGGGCTGTCGCTGGAAGACTCCGCAAGGGAGCGGCTGGATCACGTCAGCGTCGAATGCGACTTTCTTGCAAGGTTGTCCTGCCTTGAAGCGGAGGCGGCCGTCGCGGACAACGCGGAGCGCGCCCGGGTCATCGCCGACGCGCACCGTGCCTTCCTGGCGGACCACCTCGGGCGGTGGGCGCCGGCCTTCGCCCGGCTGGTGAGCGACGCCGACCCGGACGGATTCTTCGGTAGCGCGGCGAGGGTTCTGGCGACCGTGATCGAGACGGACGCCGCGCGGCGGGGGTTGTCGCTGGGACCGACCTATCTGCCGCTGTGTCAGGAGGATTCGGAGGCGACCGGAGAGTTCGAGTGCGGTGTGGACGGCGGCGACGAGGACCGGGAGCGCTTCGTGGCGCTCGGGATCGAGAAGAAGCGGTGACCGCCGGAGAGACTCAACATGCGCGTCGAGATCGACCCTGTCCTCATTGAGAAGGCCGTGTTCTTCGCCTGTCGTGAGGACGCCTCGGCGGAATGCGAGCTGCACAAAGCGGTCGATCCGCTGTATCCCGTCGGCGACGCCCCCCGGCGCGAGGAGGCGTTCCGCGCGGTCTTCATGCAGTGGTTTCACCGCCTGGGGCTGCACGGACAGATCGCCGACTTCCTGGCGGAGCGCCCGGAGCTGGAGGGTCGCATCGCCCGATGCCTCGTGCGCGAGGCTCCGGCGGAGCGGGATGAAAGCGTCGAAGTCCTCGCGCCGCCGTCGGACACCGGGAACGCCGCGCGAACGCTCGTCATTCAGATCACGCCCCAGCGCCTGGCGTCAGGGCGCATGAGTTGCGACGCGCTGCGCCGGGAGCTGCTGCACGCCGCGGACATCGTGAACCCGCGCTTCGCCTTCCGCCGCGACGACCTGCTCGGCGGATCCCCGCGGGAGAACCTCGTTCGCGACCGGTATCACGTTCTGTGGCGCGCCTGCGTCGAGGAGCGACTTCTACGGGAGCGCCGCCTTGAGCAGCCCGTCTTCGACGCGATTCAGCGCGCCGCGTCACGCGCCTTCGGCGGTGCGGGGACGCCGGAGGAGGTCATCGAACAAGGAGTCGCGGAATTCCTCCGCCGCGACGATGTGACGCATCCCGACTTGCTTGCCGCGGCCAGGGATCCGGTCCTTCTGTGCATCCCCATCGCAGCGGCCTCCCAAGCGAAGGCGGAAACCTCCAGCGAACCCGACGATCTTCTCTCTCATGACACACTTCCGTTGCCGGTCGTGTGATGTCATCCGCAACGAATTCGCGCGGGTCTACGACACCGCGCTCAACCGAGCCGCCCCGGCAAAGAAAGCGGAGATTCCCCTGTCACCAGACCGCGTCGGTCAAGCAGCGTCGATTCCCCTGCGATGATTCAGGCCTTCTTTAACAGCGTCACGCGCCCGATCGGAACCCACTCCACGACGAGGATGTCCCCCGTCGCCAGGAACGTCGCGCTGTGCGGGTGGATGAACTTCCCGGGGAGGAACTGCTCCCGCGCCGCGCCGCGAAGCTGCGACGGGTGACCGTCGCCCAAGTGTGCGACGACCTTGTTCTCCCGATCCACCAGCGTCACCACGCTCTCCAGGTCCGGGATGAGCATCAACTCGCCACGGATCTTGAAATGACACGGCATCCTCATTCCCTCGGTGACGAAGCCGAGATGCTTTCCGTCCAGCGAGAAGGTTTGCAAGCGCCGGTTCCCCCGGTCCGCGACCACAAGGCGCGCCTCGCCGCCGCGCTCGTCCACCCACAGTCCGTGCGGACAGTTGAGCTGCCCCGGCCCGGCGCCGGGTTCGCCGATCGTGCGGAGATATTCGCCTTTGAGGGTGTACTGATGAATGTACGCGCTGCCGTATCCGTCGCCGACATAGAAGTCGCCGTTGGGGGCGAACGCCACGTTCGTCGGACAATATTGCTCCGCCTTTTCATACTTGCCGGATTCCTTCGGGAACCCCTTTTCCCAGAGAACCTCGCCGTCCAGCGACGTCTTGACCACAAGGCGGCGGTGGATGTCGCAGTGATAGAGGAACTCATCCGCGCCCTCGCGGCGCACGTCCAACCCGTGCGCCCCGCCGCGGAACGCCGCTCCCCACGACGTCATGAACTTCCCTTCCGGGTCGAACACGGCGATGGCGTCGGCGCGCTCGCTGTCGGGATGCACCGTGTGTCCGATGTAGATGCGGCCCTGCGAATCCTGGCAGACGCCGTGCGTGTCTCCCCACTTCAGCCCCGCCGGCGGGGTCAGCCAGTCATGCCGCGCCTCGTACACATGAGGCTCGGCGCCAAGGCGCAGCGTCGCGGACCCGCTTTTGTCCTGCGTGCGCACCACCGGCGCCCGACCCGCCGCAAGAAACCGGGGCGCCATCGCTCCCGCCGCAAGCGCCCCGACCCCCGACAGAAACCCGCGCCGCCCGATCCGCTCCGAACGCGACATACTGACCTCACTTAAATGCCGAACGAAATCCCAGAACGCGCCGGGGATTGTAAACACCGCGCCTGCATACGCCAGCACACCAACCATGCCATCAACGACCCGTCCAAGGCTCGTCTCGAACACGGGTTGATTCAAACCAAGCGGTGCCCCCGAGGAGCCGCTCTTCTTTCGCTCTCATCAACTCTCCCCGAATCCGCGTCGAAATGCAGGAGCCGAATCAACGTCTTAAAGATGAATCCGACTTTCGGTCGATGCCCTACGGGCGTGCGCCCCGGTTCAGCGCCTGCCTCCCGCAAAAGGCGGCGCAGTCAAGGGAACATCCGTGAACACGCCTGGCATCGCAGCGAAAACCCTAAGTGCCCCGAACCGCACCCGCGCCGGCTCCCCCACCACTCCCCTCCCAGGGCAGTCCGACGCCGGCGTCCTCGACGCCCGACGAACCGCGTGGGACCGCCGACCTCTCACTCGGGACGTATATCGACGCTACTTCGAGGACATCCGCACTGAGCTTGCGCCGGGACGAACCCACGTCGAGATCGGCGGAGGCGCAGGACACCTGAAGGCGTCCCTTCCGCACGTCCTGGTCAGCGACCTGGTTCCCACGCCTTATGTCGACTTCGCCGCCGACGCGATGCATCTGCCTCTGCCCGACCGCGCCGCCGACAATCTCATCCTCGTCGACGTGCTGCATCACCTGCCGCGACCGATCGACTTCCTTCGGGAGGCCTGCCGCACGCTGCGCACCGGCGGGCGTGTCGTGATGCTCGAACCGTATATCTCCCCCCTCAGCCGGGTCGTCTTCCGCGCCGCGCATCCGGAACCGGTGGACCTTCGCGCCGACGTCTTCAAAAAAGAAGGACCGGTCTTCGATTCCTCCGGACCTTTTTCCTCGAACCAGGCGATCCCCACGCTGTTGTTCTTCAAACATGCCGACCGCCTCCAGTCTCTCATTCCGGAGCTGCGCGTCGTCACACGAAAACTGGACAGCGTGTTCGTCTACCCGCTCAGCGGCGGCTTTTCAGGACCGTGCCTGATTCCGGGCTTCGCCCGCGCTGCGGCGTGGCGGCTGGAAGCGCTCGCCCGCCCGCTCCGCCGCTGGCTGGCCTTCAGGATGCTCGTGACGCTGGAACGCACGCTGATCGACACGCCAACGCTGTAAACCCGATCGCTGGACCACCCCTCCCCCGCACATCCCAACGAAACAGGCCCCCGTTCCCCGTCTCCAACGAAGCCCTCTGCGCCCGGGTGGCATGCTCTCGCGGTACTCCGCGTGAGCATGCGAGTTCATCGCCATGCTACAGGACGACAAATCTCAGAGCGCGATCGCCGCGGGCAAAGGGAAGGGATTGCATGATCACGTCGGGCGCATTCATCTCAATCCCGAAGGGATTGAAACGCAAAGCCTCTGAACCGGTCCCGTAGCGACGAGTCCAACATGGAGCGCGGCAACGAGCGAAACAACGAGCTTGACGCAGCGGCGCTTTCAAACTGAGGCGCCGCCGAATTATCGCCTGCGGTCCCCCCTTACGCTCCGCCGCCTGCTTCCGGGATTACCGGCGAAGCTGAGACTCTTCGGTGCATCACGGCTGGCGGCGCATCCAGGATCAGGCCGCACATAGCCTGCACGTCCCTTGTTCAGAATCCGGAATCTGGAGACGTCGATCGAGCGCTTCATGAGCGGACCGTCGCACGTGCGCGTGCCCTAGGCGTCGTCGATCCAGTGAATCTGGACGCTGTACCGCCCGGGTTCGAGGCGTTTGAACTTGGTGCGCACCCGCCCATCGGGAGCGATCCGGCGAGTTCGAGTCACGGTTTCCGCGTCGGAGGCGGCTTGCAGCGGGTTCGGCGCCGAGGTCAGCGTCCATCGTCGGCCGTCTCGCGCTCCGCGGACGGGCGGTTCCCCGGACGCGAGGAGGCGAGGCGCCGGATGCGCAGCGGGGCGCGTTGTCCGGACGGATTCACCTGGATCGCGCTTGCGCCGCGGAGAATCTTACGCAGCGTCCGCCCCACGGCCTCGCCGCGCCATCCGCGCATCAGCAGTGGAGGTTCGGCGAGCTTGTCCAGCCCGCCGTCCACAAACGGTTCGACGACGCCCTGAATCGCCTGCTTCGTCGCCAGCAGGCTGTAAGCAACGTCGAGGCGCGCCGCCTCGCTGCGCAGGACGGCGGTGAGCAGCGAGATGAGAACGCCGTCCAGCGGATGTTCGGAACGCACGCTGCGATGCCCGGTTCGCGGCGCGGGCGGCTGCTTCGCGGATTTCTCAAGGACTTCGCACATTTCGCGCAGGTGGTCTTTGCGGAGGTTCAGTCCCCGCAGCGAGCGGATCTGCTCCGTCCGCGTCCACCCGTGCCGGGCGATCTCGACCAGGAGATGATCCTTGAGGACGGCCCGCGCCGGACGGTTCAGACGCCCCGCCAGTTCCTCGCGCCACGCCATCAGGTCCAGCGCCGCCCGAAGCTCGGCCCCGGACAACGATCCCGTTCCCTTCACGCGGCGCAGGCGGTCCTCGGGGGGGCGGTCATAAAGAGGCATCTGCTCGAAAACCGCGAACTCCTCCTCCGCCCACGAGAGGCGGTCCAGCTTCGTCAGCCTCGCATGCAGCTTGTCACGGATCGGCAGGAGATGCGCCACGTCTTCCGCGGCATATCGAAGCTGCTCCTCCGAAAGCGGACGCTTGCGCCAGTCGGTGAGCGTCTGCGACTTGTGCATCCGCACGTGCAGCACCTGCTGGGTCAGTTTCGACAGGCTGATCGGGTAAACCGGTCCGACAAGCCCCGCCGCAACCTGAACATCGTAGACGTTGCGCGGCGGTCGGCCCGCAGCCGTGGCGCAGATCGCCAGATCTTCCTGTCCCGCGTGGACGACGGTCTCGACCGCCGGATCGGTCACCAGATCCCACAGCGGCGCCAAGTCCACCTTCGTCAGCGCGTCGATCAGGAACACTCCGTCCGGCAGTGCCATCTGAACAAGGCAAAGCTCAGGCTCGTAGACGTCCTCCATCACGAACTCGGTGTCGAGCGCAAACCGGCCGGCCGCCCGCGCCCGGGCGACGATCTCCACCAGGTCGGCCGATCGCGTCACCATCCGGTACGCGGCGTCCGCGCCAGGTTTCTTCGCCGAAGCTCCCTCCACGCCCGCTGACACGTTCACGTCACCTGCTCCAGCAACTTCTTCTGAACTCCGACGTCCCTCCCCCGCGGCGAAACGTCCCGAACCGCGGCCTCCGCGCCTTGCAAACGCAACCTCAGCCTGTTTCCGCCGCCCGCTCCGACCGCCGCGCAGTTCGGCGCGCCTTCGGGGAAGGCGGGACGTTCGATGCAACCGACGGGGAGGCGAGCGGATTTCGATCGGCGGCTGGCAGGCGGGGCGGTACGTCCTTGCACCGTCGGCATCGGATCGTCATGCGCATCGCGGCTACACTTCGAGCAGCTCCTGATACCGCGGAACACGCTGCACTTCCTCGGTGGGAACCATCGTAATCACGTCCCACGGACAGACCTGCGCGCAGAGCTTACACCCGATGCAGACCGTAAGATCGATGGTACATACGCCCATCGCGTACCCGGGGTGGTTCGGATCGGAAATCTTGTCAATGCAGTCCACCGGGCAGACCGTCACGCATGCGTCGCAACCGGTGCATAAATCCTCATCCAGGATCGCCAGTTGTTTCGGAAGTTTCCGTTTCTTCGCCATGACCGTGGTCTTCGCTCGACCCTCGACGGTCGATGAATCACCGCCGCGCCGCCGCCGCCGTGTCTCCGGGACCGCCCGGCGTCCGCTTTCCGTTCATCGACGCCGGGATGCTAGTCGGTGGAACCGAGGCGTGCAAATACGCCGCGGAACGCCCGTTCGACCCGGCCGCCTCTTCCCGTTCCGCCCACGTCAGGCGCCGACGCTCGACCGACTGCCCGACCAGCTCCGCGCTCGTCAGAATCTGGGCCCCTTTCGCCTCGATCTGACGCAGGGCGAGATCCGCCTCAGACTTGTTCCAGTATCCGCAGGCATCCACCACCACCCGCACCCGCCGGTGCCTCGCAATCAGACCCAGCGCCACGTTCTTCACCGACGTCTCGATCGCCAGTCCGAAGATCACGTATTCCAACGCGGGAAGTTGAGTCAGAAACCGGTCAGCCTTGGGGTTGGCGAAAAAGTCGCGGGTTCGCTTTCGGAAGATGACCTGACGGCAGGTCGTGAAAATGTCGATCGGGGCCCAGAGCGTGTTGTCCCCTTCCACCATGCGCCACGGGGGCATCAGCGTAAACTCCAGTTTTCGCTGCCCTTCTGAGCCGTCCACGCAGTGCCGCGGGATCCCTTCCCGGTCCACCTCCCACTTGCGATGGGAGTCGAACGACGAGACGATCGGAACCTCCTGGCGGCCGACCCACTCCACCGTGCGCTGAAGCGCCGGAAGGAAGGTCTCGAGGTTCGCCACCGGGTAGGCGCCGCCGGGGTGGCAGAAATCCCGCTGAGTATTCAGGTCGACCGCGACGCACTCGATCGACCACCCGTTCGTGCGAGATGACATGAGTTTCCCCCCGCAACCCACCAACAACAGGAACCTTGGTGCGTCTGTCGGACGCACCCGCCCCTGCACTACGCTCGGCATCCTTCGGGGAGAGTGCTTCTTTCCCTACCCCTGGCGAAGGCGGTGCTTCTTTCCGCGTTCCGCTCAACTGATCGTAGGCGCGACACCGAAATTCGGCGAACACCTGAGCGGCTTTGCGCCGACCGGTAATCTAACCGCCGGTCCGAATCAACGCTACCCGGTCAACGTCCGAAAACCTGTAGCAACCTTTTGTCAAAAAACGATTAACGACTTGTCGATACCTTGTGTATTCCGGTTCGGGCGATTCCAGCAGACAGATCCAGAAAACAGCGAATCTCTTGTGAGATCCTCGCCGTCCACAAATCTGAAAGCACGACGCGTGATAACACGCTCTTCAAGCCCGTGCCGGCGCTTCCGCCGCACGGCTGGTCCGATTCTCGTCTGTGCATTTCTCGCTTTGACGGGCTGCCGGTCCGCCCCCGGAAACCGCCGCGCCGCCCGCATTGCGGAACCCTGGGAGCTTAAAGGCCCCTTCCGCGTCTTCGCGTCCGGCGACGAACCGCGCAGCGAAACCAGGCAATCCGCCGGTACCGAGAGGGTGCTGGATGCGCAATCTGAGGAGTCGCACACCACTCCTCCTTCAGCGGTGAATCCGGACGTACCGGTCGAGGCCCGGCCGCCTTCGCTGGATGCCCTCACCGAACGACCAGGACTTTTCTCCCACGGCGCGCATGCGGACGAGGATTTCTGGTACCTCGACATCGGGTTCCGTCTCGGGCAGGTTCGCCTTGAGGAGACCTCGAAGAAACTGGATCTTCGCCTCGACCCGCTCCTCGCCCTCGACGCCGTCGGCTTGTTTGATGAGCCTTACACCCCGCGCAACCGCAAAACGGACTGGGGCATGACCACGCAATACCTCGGCATCGGCCGCAGGGAGACGGACTGGCTCACCTGGAACTTCTATCTCGGATACGGATTCGGCGGCGACGTGAATCACGATCGTGTCGCCCTGATCAACATCGACGTCGATTTTCAATACAATTTCATCTTCACGGGGCTGACCACCGACCTCTATCCCTGGGGAAAACCGAAGCACGCCAACTACCCGAACTGGCGCGAAAGATTTCAGGCCAGCCGCCCTTTCCTGCTTTCAGGATTTGAGATCGGTTACGTGCGTGCCCGCGGACGCGGCTATGTCGGTCTGGCGCCCTTCGCCAAGATTTACAAGGACACGCAGTCGATCGAGGACTGGCTGTTTTCCTACCTGATCGGGTTGGGATGGGAGCTGCCGATCGACGACCGCTGCTCCTTCGCGGCGTCGATCCACTACACGTTTCACTTCTACCGCCCCGAAGAATACAACGGCTACAACATCACCACGGCGTTCCGCTACCGGTTCTGAATCCTTATTCATGCGGGTGACGCGTTCTTCCGAACCGCGGGCTTCAGCCCGCGCAAACGCCCGTCTCGGACTGCCTCGCCCGGCGAAAAAGCGTCTCTCTTACCGAGCCGCGCCTCCTGAAAAACGACCCTGTCCAACGCTGTGATGACCCCACACGAGCGCCGGATGTGGCGGGATCTACGACAACCTCTCCCGCGCGGACGTCATGATCCGCCGGATCAGCTCGAGATAGGACAGGCCGACGGCCGTGCAGAGAATCGGAAGATCCGAATGCGTCGGATGAAGACCGGCCAGCGGATTGATCTCCAGCACCTGCATCCGCCCGGTGGCGTCGCAGCGGAGATCCACCCGCCCCCCGTCGCGGCAGTTCAACCCGCGCCACGCCGCCAGCGCGATCCGCTCCGCCTCGTCCGCCGAAGCACGATCCGCGAGCGGATACTCGATCAGCTCCTCGCAGTGCTCCTTGTTGTGATAGGTGTGGCCGAAGGCTTCCGCGCCGGGCTTGAGCACGACTTCCAGCGTTCCGATCGCGGCCGCGCGCTCCCCGGTCCCGGTAATTCCGACGGTGAACTCGCGCCCGGACAGGTAAGGCTCAACCAGGACCGGTTGCCGAAAGCGCGTCAGGAGGTCACGACACTTCTCGCGCAATTCCCGAGGTCCGTCGATCTTCGACTTCGCGTCGATGCCTTTTGCCGTGCCCTCGGCGATCGGCTTGGCGAAAAGCGGGTAATTCAGCCGCACCCGGTCCACGTCCGCCTCGCACCCCACGACCGCGAAATCCGTCGTCGGCACGCCCAGATCACGCAGCACGCGCTTCGTCAGCCCCTTATCCAGCGTCAACGCCAGCACCAGCGGATCCGAGAACGTGTAAGGAATCTCGTAAGCGTCGAGCAGCGCCGGAACCTGCGCCTCCCGCGCCACGCCCCGCAGCCCCTCCGCCACGTTGAACACGATGTCCCAGCGCTCCCCCGCCACCAGCCGCGCGGCGAGCTGCCGGATGTGACCGATCCGGTCCGTCCGGTACCCCAGCTCCTTCAGCGCGCCGTCGATCGCATCGATCGTGTCCGGTCGATCGAACTCGGCCGTCTCCTCCTCCGAGTATCCCATCGCCAGGTAGTCGGCACGAAGATCGTACGTCAGCCCCACCCGTATCATTCCGAATTTCTCCGTGACGCCGAGGTCGCCTCGCCGCGCCCCGCGTGACTCGGCGCTGCCGGAAGGCGCATATACGTGACCTGCGCCACCGCCACCATCCGCCCCCCCGCGTCGAACAATTCGACGTGGACCGGGCACAGCGTCCGGCCCAGCTTGATGACCTTCGCCACCGCAGTCACATCCGTCAAACAAGCCGCAAGGAACCGGATCGTCATGTCCGTCGTCGTCACGTGCTCGTCGGGACCGGTTAACGTCAGGATCGCCATGCAGGCCGAGGAATCCGCTACCGTGGCGAGCAAACCCCCGTGATACGAGCGATAAATCCCGTCAAACCGGCGATCATGCGGCACGGTCATCCGGCAAAGACCTTCGCTGAACTCGTCCACCCGAAAGCGCAGCGCCGAGAACACCGGCACCTCCCGCATCCGCTCCAACAACCGTGCATATTGCGCCTGATCCGACATGCCGGAAGTGTGTGCGTAAGCGACGCCGGCGACAACCTCCCGGTTCGGTTGAGGCGTTTTTTAACAACAAGCAGGGGCGGAGACCGCACCCCCGCGATCCCCGCCCCCGCCGCATTTCTGTCAAATCAGGCGACGTGCGCCTGTCCGGTCCTGCTACTGCCCGCAACCGCCGAAGGCCGCCGCCGCGCGCTCGCCGATCTGCTCCGGCGTCAAGTCCTCCTTGTGCGTCGCGATGCTCCACTCATGCCCGAACGGGTCGCGCAGCTTGCCGTAACGGTCGCCCCAGAACATGTCCTGAAGCGGCATCGTCACTTCGCATCCGGCTTTGACCGCCCGGTTGAACGACGCGTCGGCGTCCGCGACATACAGGTGCAGCGTCACCGGGCTTCCCCCGATCGTTTTCGGTCCGCGACACATTTCCGGAAACTCGTCGCAGATCATCACGACCGAGTCGCCGATCTTGATCTCGCCGTGCATGACGCTCTCCCCGTCCGGGCCCGGCATGCGGAACAACTCCTCCGCGCCGAACGCCGTCTTGTAAAAGTCGATCGCCCCCCCGGCGCCGCCGACGACCAGATGCGCCGTGATCGTGTGAAACCCGTCCGGTATCGGCTTGACCTTTCCCGCCATCTTCTCCGTCCTTTCATCATTCAGGTGTGCCGCGTTGCCGCGTTAGCCCAGGCCGATCCCGGACCGCTCCGCCAACGCCGCCCTCAAGCACCGCACAAGACACGAACATTAATCTAACTGGGCCCCGGTGTCCGGACAAGCCGAATTATCGCTTTTCCTGTCGGAATCTGTCGATCCCCAACCGAAGGACGCCTTCCCGTTCCGGCCGCGGGGCGACAAAGCCCCGACCCCGGCACACCTTCTTTACCGCGCCGCGGGACGATCCTTTATCATGTCCCCCGCCGCCATCACCGGAAGCGACCGCACACGACGGGTTCCCCCCGCCGCCAGCTCCGCCATCACGTGGTTTGCGATCATCCGCCCGGCGCGGGTCAGCGCGATTCGCTCCTCGTCCATCTCGACCCACCCGTGCTCCCGGGCTTTCTCCAACGCTCCGGCGAACCAGGTCCGCGGATCGACCCCGACTCGATTGCGGAAATCCCGGATCGACAGCCCCTCGGTCAACCGAAGCTGCATCATGATGAATTCGATCGCGAGCATGTCGGGGGTCAGCGTTTCCGTCTCCTGCTCGGCCGACCCGGCCTCCTCGACACGACGCACGTATTGCCCGATGTCCGCGACGTTCTTGTACCGCCGACCGCGGAGGCACCCCGCCGCCGAAGGTCCGACGCCCAGATAAGGCTCGTTTCTCCAGTACATCAGGTTGTGTTCGCAGCGGCACCCGGGGCGAGCATAATTGCTGATCTCGTACTGCGCGTACCCGCTGCGCGACAGTTCCGTCACCGTGTATTCAAAAAGCGCCGCCTCAAGCTCCTCGTCACACGGCGTGACCCCCCCGTGCTGAAGCTGCGCCGTCAACCGCGTCCCCGGTTCATACGTCAGGCCGTAACACGCCACGTGATCCGGCTCCAGCGCCACCGCCCGCGACAGCGACGCGCTCCAGCTTTCCAGCGTCTGCCCCGGGATTCCGAAGATCAGATCAAGGTTCACCTGCGCGACGCCGGCGCGGCGCAGCGTGCGCACGGACGGCGGAATGTCCTCCGGCGAGTGAAGGCGTTCCAGCGCCGCCAGCTCGCGCGGGTCAAACGACTGCGCCCCCATCGAGACCCGGGTCACGCCGTGCGACACGAGCAGATCGGCCTTTTCATCGTCCACCGTCGCCGGGTTCGCCTCGACGGTGAACTCAATCACGCGATGCTCACGCGCGACCTCCGCCAGCGGTGCAAGCAACGTGCGAAGCTGCGTCGCGTCGAGCACGGTCGGCGTCCCGCCCCCGACGAAGATCGTGCGGATCGGCAGCGGACAGGCGGCGACGCGCCCCTCCAACTCCCGCGTGACGGCCTGCACCAGCGGCGCGGTGGCTCGATCCCCCAGCGGAACCGAGTAAAAGTCGCAGTATCCGCACTTCGTATGACAGAAGGGGATGTGTACATAAAGACCCGCGGACGCCCCGCGGACCGGCGCATCAGCGGCGCCCCGGCCGGTTTCGCTACTCAATCGGCTCACCGCCCTTGTCCGCGTTTTCCTTCGTGAAAAGACGCGACCCGAGCGTGACGTGCTTCGGAACGTCCTCTCCCTTGAGAATCTTCAGCGCCGTGTCGATCGCTTCAGCGCCTCCCGTCGGATACTGGAACGTCGCCGCAAGAATCCCCTCGCGGACGTACTGAACCCCCTCGTGCGGCAGCGCGTCGATCCCGACGAAGCGGATATCCTTCTCCCGGCCCGCCGCCCGCGCCGCCAGGTACGCGCCGTGCGCGCCAGGATCGTTATGCGCGTACACCAGATCGATCCGGTCAAACCGCGACAGCGCCGACTCCATCTCCTTGCGTGCATCAGGCTCCAGCCACTTCATGTCCGCCTCGAAGATGATTTCGATCTGCGATTCCTTGATGCCTTCACGAAACCCGGCGCTGCGGTCCTGACCCGGGACCGACGTCATCAGTCCTTTCAACTCGACGACGCGCCCCTTTCCGCCCAGCGCCTTGACGATCCACTCCCCCGCGGCTTTGCCGATCTTCCGGTTGTCCGCGCCGATGAAGCAGGTGAACTTGTCCCCGATCACCGCCCGGTCCAGCACGATCACCGGGATGCCCGCGTCGTACGCCCGCGCGACCGGGTCCGTCAGCGGCGCCGCCTCCTTCGGACTGATGATCAGCACGTCCACCTTCTGCGCGACAAACTCCTCGACATGCGCCCGCTGTTTCAACGAGTCGTTCTGCGCATCCTTGAAGACGATCTTCAGCTCCGGATGCTGCGCCGCCGCGGCCTTGATGTCCGCGTCCATCTGAACCCGCCACGGCTCTCCCCGGTTGCACTGGCTCATGCCGATCGTCCACGTTTTCGCGGGTTGCCCGGGTGAGTCCGCGTACGCGGCACCGTGCGTCTGCTGCGGGTTTGAAAATGCGATCGCCGCAATCAGGATGACGAGGTTGCACATGCCGCGTTCCTTTCGACGTGCGAGGTCGGGGGTCCGGCTTGTCAGGGCGACTCCCGCGACGACAATGCCGCTCGGAATCGCCGGCGACCGGAACATGTTCAAGGACTTTGCCTTCGATGACGCCGCCGACGCCTGTTAAACCCGACGCCCTTCGCGGTCAGTCCGCCCCGTCCGCTCAGGCGCCGCCGCCTTCAGATACTCCGAAATCGCACAAATTGAAATACCCCGCCGCAGCCTGGGCGTGGTACCTCGTTGGCGCGGGGCTGGCCGTCCTGATCGGGCTTACCCCCGTCCCCCTTTTTCTGTCCCCGGGCGACTTCCCCGATCAGATTCTCGATGACGCTTACATGTACGTCCGTTATGCGGATCACTTGCTCGACGGAGAGGGCGTCTGCTGGAACCGGGGCGGTCCTCCCACGTTCGGTCTCACGTCGCTGGGCTACCTGGCGTGGGTCACGGTGGTGAGGGTGATCACGCCGGGCGATCCCTTCCGGACGCTGGTGCTCGCGGGCTTCATTCCCGCGTTTTTCACCCCGATCCTTCTCCTTCAGCTTGCGGCGCGGCATGTCTGGCCGACGCGCACCCTATCCTGGGCACTGGCGGCGATGTGGATCGCCGTTCTTCAAGGCCCCCTGACCGAACACCTGCTGCTGACGCACGGGTTCACCGGGATGGAGACCACCTTCGCGGTGTTCGGTCTGGCGTGCGCGATCTTCGCTCTGGACGCCTTGGCGCGAAAGACGGGCGGGTCGTGGGCGATCCTTGCCGCTTTTGCGGCCCCGCTGATCTTTCTCCTGCGGCCGGACCTGCTCCCTTTTCCGCTGGCGATCGCTGGTGCTCGCGCCCTATGTTCGTCGGATCCCGGACATCGCCGGCAGGGGCGGCGCAAACTGGCGATCGCGGTGTTGATGCTGATGCTGATCGTCGCGTCCTGCTGGGTTTACTTCGGGGTGCCGGTCCCGCTCTCGTTCTTCGCGAAAAGCGCCGGGGTCTACGACGAGGCGGTCCGCGCTGCTTACACCGGCGCGGCAAAGCACGAGTTCGCCGCGTTTACCCAGCGTTACCTCGTATTGTTTGTTCCCGCCGGTTTGTATGCCCTCGCCGTCTTGTTTTCGTCCTGGCGGAGGACGCGACCGCTGGACCTGGGCGTTGTTGTCGGCGTCGCCGCCTTCTTCACGTACCACCTCTTCTTCGTTATTCCGATCATGCATTACTACCAGCGGTTCTTCATGCCGGCGCTGCCCGCCCTGGCGTGGTTGGCGTTCCGCGGCGTCGAGTCCGCCGCGGTGTCGATCGGCGGCGGCGTCTCCGCCGTCAACCGCAAACACATGACGACCGCGGGCATCATCCTCGCCCTGGCGATCGCGGTGCGAGCGATCCTTCCCTCCGCGACACTCGCCCGGATCCTGCCGACGCCGCTGTGTCCCGACGGACCGGGAGGCTGGGACACCTTGAACATGATCGCACGCCTCGCCGATCAAGGAACGACCGCCCGCTTCGACGTCCGCGCCAACTACCGCGCCAAGTGGACGCGGTACTGGTTTCGCCTCGATGCCTTCTCCGATCTGCCCGACGACCTGGTCATCGCCACCACCGAAGTCGGCCACGTCGCCGCTCTCAATCCCGGCAAGCGGATCGTCGACCTTTCCGGCCTCAATGACGCGCGGCTCCTTCTGCACGGCTTCGACATGAACGCGATGATCGAGCGCGACGCCCCGGACCTGATCTACCTCCCGCATCCCGATTACGCCTCTCTCAACGCCGCATTGCGCGACAGCGAGCGGTTCCGATCCGAATACGACATTTTCGACCGAGAGCATCTCGGCGACGTCCGTTTCGGACTCGCCCTGCGGCGATCGAGCGAGTATTACTCACGAATGCGGGCATTGATCATCCCGGACGCCTTAACGCCGTAAGAAGCGCCGTGAAACCCGAAGACGCACATGACGATCCGCTCGTTCAGGCCCGCACCTATCTCGCCGGACAGTTCGGTGACCGCGCGCCCGCTGCCCTGGAGCACGTCGCGCAGTTTGACGGTGAGCCGCTCGAGGGCGAGGGCGCGACGACCCTTTTTCGCTTCACCGCCGCTCCCGACGGCGGCGAACTACGCCGGTTCTGGGTCGCCGCCGGGCGAACGCAGCCCAACTACTACCCCGACTGCGGTCTGGACGCACAGGATATGTATTGCCTCCACCTCGGAACGCGATTCATGCTGGTGATCGAGGTGTCGCAGCTTCCCCGGGATCGCGTCCCGGCGAACGCTGAAGCCTGGTTCCAGGAGTTCCTGGCGCGCCTTGCGCCCGGCGCCGCCATCGAGTCCGTCGAGATCCTCGCCGCATTTGCGGTCGGCGAGGAAATCTACGCCGTCACCCGGGCGCGCGTCGCCGGCGAGACGATCATCGTCTTCGGAATCGACGCTCCGCCGGGCGTCTGCCGCGAGACCCACCTTCCTCCGCACATCCTCATCCGCCGCCACGTGGGACGTCTTATCCTGCGGGAGTGGGAGGAGGAGCGGCGCAAGCCTCGTCGCCGCGCCGGGACCGCGCCGGAAGCTCGGTAGCCTTCCGGTGTCGACGCGCCGAAGCCTCAGCCCAAGAAAAACGGCGGTCCCTCCCGGACCGCCGCGTCGTTCAGCAGCGCGTTTCAGCCTGCCCCGCCTAGCACGGGAAGCAGAACGGCTTGCCCTTGCTCGTCGGCGAGCAGCAGATCAGGAAGTTGCCCTGCTTGTCGCGGCAGACCGCCTTGATCGTGTTGCGCCCGAACTTGTTGCACAGCGTCGTCTTGACGCTGCTGATGCTGTTCGGATTGAAGTTCGAGCTGCGCGTCGCGTAGCGCGAGATCTGCGTCGGGCTCACGCAATACACGTTGCAACCCTTGTTGACCCAGTTGGCGAAGCTGGTCAACTGCGTCGGCGACGGGCGCTTGTACGTGGCGCTGCCGGTCGTCTGGTTGGCGAGCGTCCGATAAGCGTTGATCTTGTTGTTGAACGTCGAGTAACAGTTCTTGTAACCCGGCGCGCAATTCCCGGTCGTCCCCGTGTTACGCGAACCACGGTTCGAACCCCACGTGCTGCGACGATACGTTCCACTGGCCATGCAAACTCTCCAAATTGAACTGTCTTTCACTCGATCGCGCGATCGAATGCGCTTGGCATCGGAACGCTTGACCCGCCACTTTAACTTTCCGCCCCTCTTCAGCCGAAAATATTCGCTCGTTTCGGACGCACGTGCGCCGGCGTCGCCCGTTTTTCGCGAGTTGACGCCCGCATGCGGCGCCCAAGACTTCCGCGACGCGCCCCCGGTGGACGCCGCGCCGCGCGTCAGCCGGTCGCGCCGCCGCTTTCACGCCCTCGGTTCCCCTCGCGAAGAATCCTCTCGACATCCTCCTCGAACCGGCGACCGCATTCCGGGCACCTTCCCGACCCCGGTTCCAACCCGCGCAGCAGGTAACCGCATCCCCGACAGACCGCGATCCCGCGCGCGATCAGCTTCTCCCGCACCGACGAAATCAGCCCCCGACGGTGCAGCGACCGCACCGTCACCCACGCCACCCCCACCACCAGCAGAATCTCCACCACCCGGTCCAGCCCCGTCACCCCCAGCAGCGAAATCACCCGCCGAAGAAATATGCGCGAGAGAAAAAACGTCAGGATCGGAGCGCCGGCCGTCAGCATCACCCCGAACCAGAAATCAAAGGACTTCGGATTCGACGCCTCGGCCTCGATCTCCCGAAGCGCCGCCTCGCGCTGCTGCGGCGACTCGAAATACTCCAGCTCCGGCAGCCCCCGCAGCGTCGCGGAGGTCAATCCGAATCCCGCACGAACCGGCGCCATCGAGCTTTCCTCGTGCGGCTCATCCTGATGCGGATCAAGGTTCGGCGATGTCATTCCGGCATTCTCGAACACCCGTCGCCGGTTGTGCAAGCCACAATATCTTCGGAAGGCGTCTGACCCGCTGTGTGTAGCGTCACACCGGTTGCGACCTTGGTCGCGCACCACCGTGACGGTAAGGCTTTGATGTAGCGGCGGACCCTGAAGAGCCTGTCCTCCAAGCGAAAAACCGTGGTTTCGGCAATCCCGTCCCCTGGCACGCGCCTTGCTCAAATGCCACCAACACGACCCGGACCCACGGGGGTTCGGACGGGCGATCCGGAGAGGGACCGAAACCGGCAGGAACCGGAAGCGGACCGGTCGCTGAAGTTTTCAGGGTTGGCACAGCGCCGGGGGGCGGAGCCTGTCGAGGGCACGCGAAAGACCGCCTGCACGGCAGAAGCGAAGGAGCCGCGCCACGAGATTCATCGGCCCGCAAGGGCGCGCGGGACAGATAACGGGGGGCAGTGCTCTGCCCGCGCCGGATCGACTGGCCGGCTCCTTCGCCGCTGTGCGACCGTGAAAGCGACTCCGGTCGTCATCGCCGTGAGGCGACGCCGAAAAACCGAGCCGCGACCGTCAGGAAACGTTCTTCTTGCCGATCGCTGGCACAAAAGAAATCTGAACTTCTTGAGCAGGACATGACCGGACGATCAACGTCAACCGTCCGGTCCGCAAAGGAGCGAAAACACATGAGCAAAGGCGGTTTCCCGAGCTTGAGCGTCTTCTTCCCGTGTTACAACGAGGAAGCCAACGTGGAGCGCGTCACCCTGGCGGCCTTGATGGCCTGCGACCGGCTCGTCGATGATTACGAGATCATCATCGTCAACGACGGCAGCCGCGACCGAACCGGGAACATCGCCGAGCGCCTCGCCTGCGAACATGAGCGCGTCCGCGCCGTCCACAACCGCCCGAACCAGGGCTACGGCGGCGCGCTGCAGCGCGGGTTCCGCGAAGCCCGCAAGGACTGGGTCTTCTACACCGACGGCGACGGGCAGTTCGACTTTCAGGAGCTGGAAACCGTCCTGCCGCTCGCCCGCAAGTTCGACATCGTCAGCGCCTACCGCCTCAACCGGCAGGATCCGGCGATGCGGAAGTTCAACGCCTTCTGCTGGACCACGCTCGTCAACCTGATGTTCGGCATGAGAATCCGCGACATCGACTGCGCCTTCAAGCTGTATCCGCGCACCCTTTTCGACGAGATCGAGATGCGATCGAAGGGCGCGCTCATCGACACCGAAATCCTCGCCAAGGCGACGCGCCTCGGCTACCGCATCGGGCAGGTCGGCGTGCATCACTACCCGCGCACCGCAGGCCACCAGACCGGCGCGAATCTGAAGGTCATTCTCAAGGCGTTCAAGGAGCTTTTCGCACTGCGGAAGCACATTCTCAGCACCGGCGCCGTAAAAACCCGCCCCGCGGCGCCCGCCGCCGCTATCGCGCAAACCTGAGGCAACACCGGACGTCAGGGCGGCATCCGAGATAGGACATCACCGAAACAGGACTTCCTTCGACGGGCGAAGCAGACTCCTCTGAACAAATCTGAACGATCCTCCTCTTCTCCGTAGCACGGTCAGGAACGGCGCAAGCCGCCCCTGACCGTGCTCCTTTTCAGATGCAACGAGCGCCGCGGCAGCGGTCTGCCGCGCCGTTCCCGGGTTGACGGATGCTCGCGGGGAGTTCTACTGTTGCCCTTGCAACGTGCCCCGCCCGCGCGTCGGCGCGCGGGACGGCCGGGGCGGGGGACTTTGTCATACGAGCGCAATCCGCAGCGAACGCACCGCGCGGGCTCGGGGGTGACGCGATCCAAGTGTTCAGCTTCGTCGGGTCACAAGTCATGACTTCCCTGGGCGCCTTCGGGCAGTTCTGGGTCTTCGCCTGGCACATGGCGGTCTGGCTGCTGCCCGATCTGCCGCGCTGGCGCACCTGGGGCCGCGCCATGCCCCTCTTTTACGAAGTGGGCAACCGCACCCTTCCGGTCATTCTCATCACCGGCATGTTCGTCGGGCTTGTCCTCGCGGTGCAAAGCTACGATCAGCTCAAGGCCGCCGGTTTCGAGGAACGGATGGGCGTCCTCGTCACCCTGTCGCTGGTCAAGGAGCTGGGTCCGGTGCTGGCGGGCGTCATGCTCGCCGGGCGCATCGGCGGGGCGCTCACCGCCGAACTGGGCACGATGCACGTCACCGAGCAGATCGACGCTTTGCGGGTGATGGGCGTGGACCCGATCCGCCACCTCGTGCTGCCGAGGTTCCTCGCGTGCCTTCTCCTCTCCCCCCTGCTGACCTTCTTCTGCGACCTGATCGGCTCCATCGCCGGGTGGGCCATCGCCGTCGGGCTTAAGGGCATTCCCTCCGAGCCTTACTGGTTCTTCATCGCCGACGCCGTCGAATGGTGGGACGTCGCCACGGGGCTGATCAAGAGCATCATTTTCGGCGGCGCCATCGGACTGATCGCCTGCTACAAGGGCTTCACCTGCCGACCCGGCGCCGAAGGCGTCGGCCGCGCCTGCACTGAAGCCTTCGTCGTCAGCTTCATCGCCATCCTCGCCTCCGACTTCTTCATCGCCACCCTCATGCAAGGCCTCTACAAAACGATCTGGGGATTCCGCTCGCTGATCTGATGCCAAGGCACGTCCGTATCAGCACGCAAGACCCGGCCACGCCTATGCCGCATCCTTCGGCGCGCCCACCCGCCAGGACCGTGAACCCCCCGCCTCGGCTGTTATTCACCTGCCGCGTCCGCCGTCACCGTCGCGGGTACAATCCCGTATGATCGCGGGCAGACCGATGAAATCGTCAAGCGGACCGGGTGGCGAGCGGATGTTCGCCCTGCTTCATGCGGCGGCGGAGGCGGAGGCCTCCGACGTGCATATCGTCGCCGGGTACCCCGTCACCTTCCGCGTTCACGGCAAGCTCACCCGCGCGAACGAGGACGTGCTCGACGGACACGACGTCCGCGAGATGGTCAAGGCTGTGCTGCCCGCGTCACTGGTCGCGCGGATCGAGTCGCACAAGGATCTCGACGCCTCGGTCGAGATCGAACACGGCGGCAAGCCGGTGCGTTTCCGGGCGAACGTCTTCTACGCGGCGGGCGAGCTGGGGCTTTGCCTGCGCCATGTGCCCAACGAAATCCCGACGTTCGACTGGATGGGCTTCCCGCAGGGGCTGGCGGAGAAGCTCGTGCATTTCCCCAACGGGCTGGTCTTCGTCACCGGCGTCACCGGTTCGGGCAAGACGACCACGCTGGCGGCGATGATCGACCTGCTCAACCGCGAGGGCGGCACGCGCATCATCACCATCGAGGAGCCCATCGAATACGTTCACCCGAAGATGTCGAGCACCATCATCAGCCAGCGCGAAGTCGGGCGCGACGTGGACTCGTTCTACGACGGGCTGAAGTACGGCCTGCGGCAGGATCCGAACGTCATCCTCATCGGCGAGATCCGCGACAGCGAGACGGCGGCGATGGCGCTGTCGGCGGCGGAGACGGGGCACCTGATCCTGACCACGATGCACACCCGCGACGCGAAGGGCGCGATCACGCGCTTCGTCGATCTGTTCCCGCACGACGTGCATGACGACGTGCGCGTCCAGCTTTCGCTCAGCCTCCGCGCGGTGCTCAGTCAGCACCTGCTGCCCGGCGTTGTGGAGGGGCAGAAGCGCGTCCTCGCACTGGAGATCATGCACGTCAACAACCCCGTGCGCATCGGCATCCGTTTCGGAAAAATCGACTCGATCGAGTCGGCGATTCAGACCGGCAAGCGCGACGGCATGATGTCGCTGGACGACCATCTCGAACACCTCGTGCGCACCGGGCGCATCACGCCGCAGACGGCGCTGCGCTTCGCCAAGGATCCCGACGCGCTGGGCAGCCGCCTCGGCGCCCGCTGACGCCGCAGGGGATTCCCGCCGCCCGCGGCACAATCCCTAATTCAAGCTGCACCCCGCAACCGGGTGGCATGCTCTCGCGGTGGGGTGGCGGGGTGGCATGGCCTCGCGGTACTCCGCGTGAGCATGCGAGTTCATCCCCACCCGATTTGAGAAACACCTGGGATCATTGATCGTGCGGGTTGTTCCTCCCCGGCGGGATGGCCTGGCGT
>BOJX01000022.1 GCA_016860685.1 Planctomycetota bacterium | reverse complement strand
CGGGACGATTGAACTCCGCGCTGAGCACGCCGATGGTTACCGTCGTCGAACCGCGATGGGAGAAGGTGCAGCGTTTGGGGAACCACAATCCGTCGAACTGCTCATATTCCGTGTCGCACGCCCCCAGTACTTCGCTCCCGCTGAGCATCTCGACGCGCACGGGCTGCATGCCCTTGCCCGGATCGAGCGTCCAGCGCACGCTCATGCCGTTGTCCCAGTGGCCGGTGACGGTGACGCGATCCTCGTGGTGCTCGGCCGGGTCGTAACTCGCCGCCGGCTGGCGGTACCATGTGGGATGGGCGCTCCATGCCGCGGTCGGATCGAACCCGAAATCACGGAAGTCCCGATAGAGCCAGTGACGTTCAGGAATATCGTTGACATCGGCGCCGGGAGTATCGGCATAAAATCTCCACTGCTCGCCGTCCTTGATGAGCAGGCGGCGCTCACTGTAGGAGAACGGAATTCCAGGCTCCGCCAATACGTGACCTCGCCCATCCGCCAGGCCGTGAAAGACCTCCAAGGTGTCGCCGTAAGCCATTTCTGTGGAGTAAATAGCCTCGCGGTCCCCGTGGCCGTCGTTGCCCGGCGGGGTCAGCACCCAGTGGATCTTCGCCGTGTTCAATTGCCCGCGGTAACGATCCGCCTCTAGAAGTTCGGGAGGCTTCTGGGACGACGCTGCCTGTGCAGAAGCTACCGTCAACGATGCCGCAAGCGCAAACACCAACATGATCATATTACTCCGGTCATCAAATAGTTTACACTCGGAACTCCTCGAATCGTCGAGTCATGCTGAAATCTCTACGGTTCGCCATACGCGATGTAAACTATTAGATGACCCCATTAATAATTCCCACATGTGACTCCAGTGGGTGCAATGGACGCGCCTATGTGGAGCCCGCGACGAACCCGCGTCCGACCCCAGACGCAGGAAACAACACAAGACAGCGATTGACCAATGATTCGGACACTTGTAGTTGTCGGGTCCGGGGATCGTAAGGTAACGCGCAGCCCGAACGTCTTGGTGCCGCCGTGCAGCACCGCCAAGAGGTTTGACGGTCATACAGGATCGCATTGGCAACCCTGACTGGTCGCAAAATACCTCGTGGCATAGACGGGCAATGGTTCTCCTACCGGGTAGCAACCGTCGTCATTGGCGCACGATGATCCAGCAGGCGGTGAGCAGCTTTGACCATACGCACATATCCACTGCATCTCAAACAGCACCTTGCACTGAGAGTTATTGTAGTCGAAATCGCCGGAAGTCGCCTCAATCGTAGCCGAGCAGAACCCGCTTTCGTGACAGCGGCAAGGAATACTCTCTACGCAGTAACACACCGACGGAAACCCGCACTTTGGCGCGACGACCATCCCCGGCATCGGGAGCGCCGCCGCGGCGAGGCACGGCTTGGTCAAGGCTGACACGGCAGCCATCCCCGTCCCCAGAAACGACGCGGTCACGAACTGATTTCGAATGTTCACGAAATTTAACATGATAGCCTGTCCTCCTGTCGTAGAAGGGAAGGGAAGGGAAGGGAAGGGAAGGGAAGAGACCGACGCGGAGCCTTCCGCCCTGCCCGAATCTCATTTCTCGTCCTGTAATATACCCCACAGGCATCGGACGGTCAACAGGAAATCAAGAATTAATACGGATTTCATCTTGTTCCCCGGCGCCCGTCACTCCCCCCGCAAGCCCGGTCCCGCCACCGATGCGCCTCACGCCCAGCCGATGCGCCTCGCGTCGTGACCCGCGGCACGCCCCTCGCGGCATGTCGGGTGAGAAACACGGATTCCCTCATGCCGCCTCCTCATGCCGCTACTCCACGCTCATCAGCAACGTGAAGCGCTCGAAGGATTGCCAGCAGGTGTACCCCGGCCAGTCATCGATCGCTTCTCGGGCACGCCGCTGAATTCGCGGGATGTGGAACCGTCATTATGTAGCGCCAACGTCACGATCGAATCGCAGGCATTCGGCCGTCACGATTCCGCAGATGCGCATCACGGTTCCGCGGCGGTGCCAGACGGTTGCGCGGCCGTGCGAGAGGTTTCCGCCTCCCGGGCGCGGGCGGCGTCGATCTGGGCCTGCGTGGGAAGCTTCGCCAGGCCAGGCTTGAGCTTCTCCTCGAAGATCTTTTCGATCGGTTCGTAGAGCTTCTTCAATCGCTCGTCGAGCTTTCCGAGTTGCTCCTGAAACGCCGCGCGTTGCTTCACTCTGGCATCATCCGCCGCGTCCGCACTTGCGGGATCGGGAGCTTGGGCCGCGGATCGCTCCTGAGAGGAACCCCCGGCGGAGGTCTCGTCCTTCGTCCCGGCGCCGGCGGAGGATTTTTCTTTCTCGGCAGAAGAGGATTTTTCTTTCGCGCCGGAAGTGGATTTCTCTTTCGCGCCGGTGGACGGCGACGGATTCGCCCCAGGCGTCGCCCGATCGGTGTCGCCCTTTGCCAATTCAGCCTCAACCTTGGCCAATTCAGCCGCTACCTTCGCGCGTTCCGTTTCCGCCTCGCGGATCACGCTCTTCTGCTCGTCGAGATAGGCGTACGCGGGCTTCTGACATTCCTTCAGATGCGTCCACGCCCGGTCGATCTGCTCGCCCTCAAGACGGAACCGCTGAATGAACCGCCGCGTGTAGTCCTCCCATAACCCGGGCTTGCGCGTCACGGTGGATGTCAGACCCAGGAAGTCGTCGTCCAGTCGCTTCGGATACCGACCCAGGCCGGTGGGGGATTGGCAGTGCTTAAGCAACGCCTGCCATGTCGAAATATCCACTTCACCTGCGGACGCCATACGAAGCCAATCCTCCAGCGGGATTAGCTCTTCTCCCGTCCAAGCGACATTTCCCCGTTCGGGATGGTGAATCTGCACGCCCGGGACCATGCCGAGATCCTTCGGCGTCAGCTCTTTCGGATGCTCGGGACGATTGAACTCCGCGCTGAGCACGCCGATAGTTACCGTCGTGGAACCGCGATGGGAGAAGGTGCAGCGTTTGGGGAACCACAATCCGTCAAACTCCTCATATTCCGAATCGCACGCCCCCAGCACTTCGCTCCCGCTGAGCATCTCGACGCGCACGGGCTGCATGCCCTTGCCCGGATCGAGGGTCCAGCGCACACTCATGCCGTTGTCCCAGTGGCCGGTGACGGTGACGCGATCCTCGTGGTGCTCGGCGGGATCGTAGCTCGCCGCCGGCTGGCGGTAGAACGCTTCAACCGTGCTAAGCGCCGGCGTCGGCTCAAAACCCAGATCACGCAGGTTGCGATAATGAAAGAATTTGCCCGGGTCTGCGATGATGCCGGCGTCCACCGAATCGGCATAGAACCGCCACTGTTCACCATCCTTCATGAGAAATCGCATTTCACCGAAGGAGAAGGGCTGTCCAGGCTCGGCATTGGCGTGTCCCCTCCCATCGGCAAGCCCGTAATAGGACTCCATAAGGTCTGCATAGGCAAGTCGAGACGAGTACAAACCCTGAGAATCCACCCCTCCATCGCGCTGAGGCGGAGTAAGAACCCAGTCAACCCTTCCGGTCTCCATTCGGCCGCGATATCGCTCCGCCTCGATCAGTTCGACCGGTTTTTGAGGCGAAGCGAACTGGGTTCCGAAGAGAAACCACAAAAATGCAAGAGCCGTGAACATAACCAAGTTCCTGCCAATAACCCCTGTCCAGGGGCACGATTCGCGTCAGCAAAAGATCTCGGCCCGTTTCAATTCCCCCGATATCCGTCATACGGCCTCGAAAGCAAAACTTTGCAAAGACTTCAGCCGACGGGATCGCATTCACACGTCTGTGGCTGCGCAAAGTATTTTGTAGCGTAGATAAAAAGCGGATTGCCATAGGCATAACACCCGTCATCGTTTGCGCATGACGACGCCCCCGGCGGCGTGCAGTTCTGACCTATCGCACAAATCGAGGACATGGTGGCCAGAATGTAACATGCGGAATCGTCGTAATCAAAATGATCCGCCGTCGCAACCACCGTAGCCGCACAGGAGCCGCTCTCATGGCAGTCGCATGGGATGGTTTCAGTGCAAAGGCATGAGACAGGATTGCCGCACGTCACGTTGGCTGTCGCATTGACCAGCATCGGGAGCGCCGCCGCGGCGAGGCACGGCCTGGTCAAGGCTGACATGGCAGCCATCCCCGTCCCCAGAAACGACGCGGTCACGAACTGATTTCGAATGTTCACGAAATTTAACATGATAGCCTGTCCTCCTGTCGTAGAAGGGAAGGGAAGGGAAGGGACCGACGCGGAGCTTTCCGCTGCCCGAATCTCATTTCTCGCCCTGTAGTCTACCCCACAGGCATCGGACGGTCAAGGGAAATCGAAAAGTAAGATGAATTCATTTCGCGTTCGGAAGACTCAGGAAGCGGGCACCCGAGTTTTTCGTTCATCCAACGTCTAAGTCCGGCGCTTTCCTGCTCCCACTCCTTGGGCGTCATGCTCGCCGGGCGTTCAACGATTTTCGCTCTCCATCGATCGACTTCGGCAAGACATTCGTCCAACGTCATGTCCATTCCACAATCTCCAGCGAAGTATGAATCTCCAGAGAAGATCGAAATCCTTCCAGTGCAGCCACGGCGCGGAAGGCCTCGGCCTTGCGGACGTTTGCGATGTACCGGTAGTTCCAGTTTACAAGTACATCCCGTTGGTGGGCGATCGCGCAGGCCACGTGTCGGACATCGTCCAGTCGCCTGGAGGAAAGGAGGTTCGCGTCAAGGAACCGCTGCGCCAGGTAAAGCGCGTCCTTCGAGAGGGGTAACAACTCGGGGTTCACACCGCCGATGTGTTGCCGCACGGCCGCCTGTCAATCCTCGGGAGCTTCGAATCTCCTGAAGCACGACGTCGGAAATATGCGGGAAGTGCCTTCGGGCTTCACACTGTTCGAGCCGCTTGAGCGTCGCCTCCCGGAGCACCGCGGGCTGATGCGGGTGAATCATGCTCCAGACGCTGGTTTTAAGGTAAACGCGGCGCATGCTTCGTCACCACTCCGGTCCGCCGTCATACGTCCCGAAGACCTCGCGCATCGTGTTCATCATCTCGCCCACGGTGGCGTCGGCTTCCGCTGCGTGGATAAGGGCGGGCATGACGTTGCGGCCGGCGTAGGCGTCGTCGCGGAGACGGGCGAGGGCGTCGGCGTGGCGCTTCCCGTCGCGCCGGGTTTTAAGCTCTCTTAAGCGCGAGACCTGGGTCTCCTCGGTGTGATGCTCGATCTTGAGGATGTCGATGCCGTGCGGCTCGACCTCGGTGAAGTCGGTGACGCCGACGATCTTGAGGTCGCCCGCGTCGATGCGTCGCTGCTCGGCGAGGGCGGACTCGGCGATGCGCCGGCGGAAGTAGCCGCGGTCGATCGCCTTGAGCACGCCGCCCATCGCGTCGATCTGGTCGATGATGGCGGTCGCCTGAGCCTCCATCTCGCTGGTGAGCTTCTCGAGGTAGTAGCTGCCCGCGAGCGGATCGACGACGCCGGGGATCTGGGTCTCGTAAGCGAGGATCTGCTGCGTGCGCAGCGCTACGGTCGCGGCGCGCTCCGTCGGCAGGGCGAGGGTCTCGTCCATGCTGTTGGTATGCAGCGACTGACACCCGCCGAGCACCGCGGCCATCGCCTGATAGGCGACACGCACAATATTGTTGAGCGGCTGCTGCTCGGTCAGCGTGACGCCGGCGGTCTGGGCGTGGAAGCGGAGCATCATGCTGCGCTCTTTTTTCGCCTTGAAGCGGTTTTTCATTGCGTTCGCCCAGATTTTCCGCGCCGCGCGGAACTTGGCGATCTCCTCGAAGAAATCGTTATGCACGTCGAAGAAAAAGCTCAAACGGGGCGCGAACGCATCTACGTCCAAGCCCCGCTTGATCGATTCCTCCGCGTAGCACATGCCGTCCGCCAAGGTGAACGCCAGTTCCTCGGCGGCCGTCGCGCCGGCTTCGCGGATGTGGTAGCCGCTGACGGAAACCGTGTTCCACTGCGGCATGTGCTTCGTGCAGTATTCGATCGTGTCGATGACGAGCTTGGTGCTGGGCGCGGGCGGGAAGACGAATTCGTTCTGGGCGTGGAACTCCTTGAGGATGTCGTTCTGGAGCGTGCCGCGCAGCTTGTCGAGCGGAACGCCCTCCTCCTTCGCCACGCAGATGTAGAACGCCAGGAGAATCGCCGCCGGGGCGTTGATCGTCATGCTCGTGCTGACCTCGCCGAGGTTGATGCCGTCAAAGAGTCGGCGCATGTCGGCGAGCGAGGAGATCGCCACCCCGCAACGCCCGACTTCGCCCAGCGCCAGCGGATCGTCGCTGTCCCGCCCCATCAACGTCGGAAGGTCGAACGCGGTGGACAAACCGGTCTGCCCCTGCTTGAGGAGGAACTTGAAACGCTGGTTGGTGTCGGAGGCGTCGCCGAATCCGGCGAACATGCGCATCGTCCAGAGTTTGTCGCGGTACATCGTGCGGTGGACGCCGCGCGTAAACGGGAACACGCCCGGATCGGGCAGCGACTCCTCCAGGCGAAGCCCGCGCACGTCTGCCGCAGTGTAGAACGGCTGGCGCGCGCCGGCGTTCGTGCGCTCCGTGCTCGTCGCGTGGCGTCGTTCGGCTCGAGGCCCCGCCTCGTTGCCTGGCGCCCCGGGGGGCGCGACGCCTTCACTTGCCCTGGAACCGCTGCTTTCAACTGGTCTTACACTCATACACGCCTTCCGTCAGCCGCTCCTTATCGCCTCAGGCGCCGATGTTGCATCGACGCGCCGCGCCCGCCCGAGTCTGCCGGGAGCCGTCACATTGTATCATTCGGCACTTTTCTCCGACAGCGCTTTCCCCCGCGCGGATTTTCTCAGGGGGGGGCGGGGCGAGGGGAGGCCGAGAGAAGCAGACCGGTGAGCGCCGAGGGCGTCCCTCGCGGTTCTTTGTGGGTTGGACGGGGTAGAACCGACTGCTAAGATGGCACGGAATATGCCCACTTAGTCGATCGTGGGGCGGGCGGGAGCCGTCGGTCATCGCCCCCCACAGTCGTAATCTGGAGTCAACCCATGTCGGACATGAACCCGTTCAAGATCGCGCAGGCGCAACTGGATGAAGCGGCGGCCAAGCTGGGGCTGGATCCCGCGACGCACGAACTGCTCCGCTGGCCGATGCGCGAATACCGCTTCACGCTTCCGGTGAAGATGGATGCCGGCGAGACGAAGATTTTTCACGGCTACCGGGTGCAATACAACGCCGCCCGGGGTCCGACGAAGGGCGGTCTGCGCTGGCACCCGGATGAGACGATCGACACGGTGCGGGCGCTGGCGGCGTGGATGACGTGGAAGACGGCGGTGGTGGACATTCCGCTGGGCGGCGGCAAGGGCGGGGTGACGTGCAATCCGAAGGAGCTGTCGGAGGCGGAGAAGGAACGTCTCGCCCGGGCGTACATCCGCGCCGTGGGGCGTGAACTCGGCGTGCATCGGGACGTGCCCGCTCCGGACGTTTACACCACGCCGCAGATCATGGCGTGGATGATGGACGAGTACGAGACCCTCATGGGTCACTCGCACCCCGGCGTGATCACAGGTAAACCGATTCCGCTGGGTGGGTCGCAGGGTCGCGGCGACGCGACGGCGAGGGGCGGGCTGTATGTCGTCCGCGAGGCGCTGAAGCTGCGGAACCTCGACCCGAAGAAGACGACCTACGCGATCCAGGGCTTCGGCAACGCCGGGCAGTTCGCGGCGACGCTGCATCCGGAGATTCTTGGAGGCGGCACGATGCTGGCGGCCAGCGACTCGCGCGGCGGCGTCTTCTCCGCGGGGGGGATCGATCCGCACGCCCTGGTCAAGCACAAGCTGGAGACCGGCAGTGTCGTCGGCTTTCCGGGGACGAAGCCGATCACGAACGAGGCGCTGCTGGAACTTGAGGTGGACGTGCTTTACCCGTCGGCGCTGGAGGGTGTGATCACGAAGAACAACGCCGAGCGGATCAAGGCGAAGATCTCCTGCGAACTGGCCAACGGACCGACGACGCCCGATGCGGACAAAATTCTGCATCAGCGCGGCGTGTTCGTCCTGCCGGATTTCATGGCCAACGCCGGCGGCGTCACCGTCTCGTACTTCGAGCAGGTGCAGAACACGTACAACTACTACTGGTCGCTGCCCGACGTGCATGCGCAGCTCGACCGCCGCATGACCGAGGCGTTCAAGGCGGTGCATGACATGCACAAGGCGAACAACGTGCATATGCGCCTGGCGGCGTACATGGTGGCGGTGTCGCGCGTGGCGGAGGCGTGCAAACTCCGCGGCTGGGTGTAAAGCGGGGTCGCCGGCGGCGGGGTTCGGACGCTGGCGGAAAGCCGAGCCGCGCCTCGTCCGCCCTTGACGTCGCGCCGCGACGTCAGGAGGAGGAAGCATTCAACAAGGCCGCGAGGCACAAAAAAGGCAACGGGGCGCAAAAACACGAAGAATACCTGCCCCGAGTCCCCGGCGCCAGATGCGGCGCGTCCCGTACCGCGCCCGCTCGTCGCCTCGCCACCCGGTGGAGCGATGCCGGCAGCATGAAAAAATGTCCAGATTTCCCTAGCCCCCGATCAAGCGTGAATCCTTGGCCTTCTTGTGCAATAAAACACTCGAAATGCCGTGTTTTGCAGGGAAACAACACCCGCGCGGCGCAAACGCGGCGGCCGCGACGCAGAAAAAGCCCGATCATTCACGCTTGATTTGGGACTAGGAGCTTCGCAGTCGCAGAAATCGCATGCTCACGCGGAGTGCCGCGAAAGCTGGATCGGAGCTTACTTCGCCAACTGCCGCAGCACCGTCTGGAGGATGCCCCCGTTGCGGTAGTAGTCCACCTCGACGGCGGTGTCCACGCGGCAGAGGGCGGTGAAGGTCTTTGACTTGCCGGTGTTCGGGTCGGTTGCGACGACCTTGAGTTCCTGGCGGGGTTTGAGGTTGTCGGAGAGGTCGGGGATGTCGAAGACTTCGTGGCCGGTGAGGCCCAGCGTTTCGCGGGTTTCGCCTTGCTTGTATTGCAGGGGCAGGACGCCCATGCCGACGAGGTTGCTGCGGTGGATGCGTTCGAAGCTTTCGGCGAGGACAAAGCGAACGCCGAGGAGGAAGGTTCCCTTGGCGGCCCAGTCGCGTGAGGAGCCGGTTCCGTATTCCTTGCCGGCGAGTACCGCGGTGGGAATGCCTGCTTCCTTGTACCTCATGGCGGCGTCGAAGATGGGTAGGGCCTCTCTGCGAGAGGCGCCTTCGTCCGAAAGGGAGGAAGCGGGCATTGCGTCTTTGCGTGAGGCCGGTTGTCCCGCCGGAGAGAGGGAGTCGCCCTTATCCCCTCGGAAAGACGACGTCCCCAGGTAGATCGTCACGCCGCCTTCGGTGCCGGGGGCAAGGAGGTTCCGGATGCGCGTGTTGGCGAAGGTGCCGCGGGTCATCACGCGGTCGTTGCCGCGGCGGGCGCCGTAGCTGTTGAAGTCCGCCGGCTGCACGCCGTGTTCAATGAGGTACCTGCCCGCCGGCGAATCCTTCTTGATCGAGCCTGCGGGCGAGATGTGATCCGTGGTCACGGAGTCGCCGAGCATCGCGAGAACCCGCGCACCCTTGATCGGAGCGATCCGTCCGACCTCGCGCGTCAGTCCCTCGAAGAAGGGCGGATTCTGGATATACGTGTTCTTCTCGTCCCAGCGGTAGGTCGGGTCGCTGCCCGCGGTGATCTTCCGCCACGCCTCGCTGCCCTTGAAGACGTCAGCGTATTGCTCGCGGAACTTGTCCGGGGAAATGCACGCCGCGATCGTGTCGTTGATCTCTTTCGCGCTCGGCCAGATGTCGCGGAGGTACACGTCACGCCCGTCGCTCCCCTTGCCCAGCGGCTGCGTTGAGAGGTCGATGTCCACCGTGCCGGCGATGGCGTACGCCACCACCAGCGGCGGGGAGGCGAGGTAGTTGGCTTTCACGTGCGAGTGAATGCGGCCTTCGAAGTTGCGGTTTCCGGAGAGCACGGCCGCGGCGACGAGATCATGCTCCGTGATGGCCTTCTCGACGGATTCCGGAAGCGGTCCGCTGTTGCCGATGCAGGTCGTGCAGCCGTAACCGACGGTGTGGAAGCCGAGTCTTTCGAGGTGCGGCGTCAGGCCCGCGTCATTCAGATATCGCGTGACGACGGTCGAACCGGGCGCGAGGCTGGTTTTGACGTGCGCGGGGACGGTGAGTCCGCGCTGGACGGCATTTCGGGCGAGCAACCCCGCGCCGACCATCACCGAGGGGTTCGAGGTGTTTGTGCAGCTCGTAATCGCGGCAATGACCACGCTGCCGTCCTTGAGCGTCGAGGAGCGGGCGTTGACGCTGACCTTCACCTCACGCGGCGCCTCCGCTACGGCGGTGCCGCCGCCGGACGCCGCCCCGGAGCGTCCGTAGTTTTTCGCGAGCGCCGTGTGCCACGCCTTCTTCATGCCGGACAGCGCGACGCGATCCTGCGGTCTGCGCGGGCCGGCGAGCGACGGCTCGACGGTGGACAGGTCGAGCTCCAGCGTGTCGGTGAACTGCGGGTCCGGCGTCGCGTCGGTGCGGAACAGGCCTTGCTCTTTGCAGTAGCGCTCGACGAGATCGATGAGGTCGTCCGGTCGGGCGGTTATCCGGAGGTAACGGAGCGTCTCGTCGTCCACGGGGAAGAAGCCGATCGTCGCGCCGTACTCGGGCGCCATGTTGGCGATCGTCGCGCGGTCCGCCAGGGACAGGCTGGACAACCCCCTGCCGTAGAACTCGACGAACTGTCCGACGACGCCCTTCGCGCGGAGCATCTCGGTCACACGAAGCACAAGGTCGGTGGCGGTCGAGCCTTCGGGCAGCGCGCCGTGCAACTTGAAGCCGACCACATCGGGCATGAGCATGAAGTTCGGCTGCCCGAGCATCGTCGCCTCCGCCTCGATGCCGCCCACGCCCCACCCGACGACCCCGAGACCGTTGATCATCGTCGTATGACTGTCCGTTCCGACCAGGCTGTCGGGCATCGCCACGATCTTCCCGTCCACTTTGCGCGCGATGACCACCTGGGCGAGGTATTCCAGGTTGACCTGATGCACGATGCCGGTGGCGGGGGGGACGACGCGGAAGTTGTCGAAGGCGTTCTGCCCCCAGCGGAGGAATTCGTAGCGTTGGCGGTTGCGCGTGAACTCAAGATCGGCGTTGATGCTGAGGGCGTCGGCCCGTCCGAAGGCGTCCACCTGAACCGAGTGGTCGATGACGAGGTCGATCGGAATGAGCGGATTGATCTTGCGCGGGTCGCCGCCGAGCTTTTTCATCGCGTCGCGCATCGCGGCCAGGTCCACGACGCAAGGCACGCCGGTGAAGTCCTGCATGAGCACGCGGGCGGGCTTGAAGGGGATGTCTTCTCGCTCAGCCTTGGGTTTCCAGGCGGCGATGGCGCGGACATCGGCGGGAGTGACCGTGAATCCGTCGCAGTTTCGCAGAGCGCTTTCGAGTAAAACTTTAATTGAAAAGGGCATCCGCGACAGGTCGCCGAGATTCTGATTCGCCAAGGCTGGCAGGCTGTAGTAAGAAACCTCGCCCATGCGGGATGGGAGGGTGCGGACAACGTGAAAGGAATCAGCGACCGGTGAGGTATTCATGATATCCCTGAGCTTTCGAAAAACCCGCGAAAAGGCCGATCCCGTGGCGGTGCGCCCCGCGAAGCGTCCGGTTGAGAATATGCGCGGCGCTCGGTCCGTCAAAGCCGGGGTCGCGGCCCAACAGGGATGTCGTCGGAACCGGGCCGACTGTTGAGGCGGAATGAGGGTTGTCGGGAATCGGGGGCGGCGTATAATCGGGGATTCTTGGTCTGCGGGAACGCATTAATGTCAGAGAAGATGACGGCTGCACGGGTTTCGGACGAACTGATGAAGATTCTGGTCTGCCCGCAGACCAAGGCTCGGCTGGTCCAGGACGGGGACTGGTTATACTCGACGGACGCGCGGACGCGACGTCGGTATCCGATCGTGGACGGGATCCCGATCCTGTTGGTGGATCGATCCGAGGTGGTCGACGAGACCGATTTCGGTCGAGTGATGCGGGGGGCCGGGGTCGCGGTGTGACACGACGCCGGGGATGGACGAGTTGGAAGCCGGATCATTGCGCATTCGAGCGCCGGGAGAATCGAGCAAGATGGCGGAACAAGGTCAGCAGGGGATGGACCGCGGGGATCGGGCGCATCCGATCGCCCTTCGTGCGAAGGACAAGAGTTGGGTCGGTCCGGTCATCGACTACAAGGACATCGACATCCTGCGCAAATACCTGACGGCGAGTCACAAGCTGATGTCGCGGAAGCGCGCCGGAACGACGGCGCAGCAGCAGCAGGCGCTGAAGATCGCAGTGAAGCGGGCGCGGTTCCTGGCGCTGGTTCCGTTCTCGGGAACGTAAGTCCGGCTGCCTCCACCCTCGCCCCCGCGTGAGGAACACGAGGATGCGCATTCGCCTGTGTCGGGCCGGGGCGGCGATCGCCCTCGCCTCCGCCGCAAGCGCTGGAGCGCTCCCAAGCGGCGGTCTGGCTGCCCCCCTTCGCCTGCATCGCCGAATGCGGGCGCTGCCCTTCCCAACAGCCCGTTGAAGCAATCACGATCGGCCTTTGTGATACCGGTTTACTCAGTGAAATTCGCGTCCCGGGGGGACGCGCACCCCTTTCTCAACGGGCGGCTACGCTGATAGATCCAGCCCCGCGTCGGCGGTGACGCGGAGTGCTTCTTCGACCGTCGTCAGTTCGTCGCGGACCTTGGTCATCGCGTCCTCGCGGAGGGTGATCGCGCCGTGGGCGACGGCGTGCTTGTGTAGATGCTCGGTCGGCGCCTTCTGCATCACCAGTTCACACAACCCCTCGTCAAACGGCACGAACTCGAAGACGCCCACGCGATCGTAGTAGCCGGAGCGGAGGCAGCGGGCGCAGCCGGCGCCGCGGCAGATCCGCGCCCCGGTGCGCTCCGGAGGAATGCCCAGCAGGCGGCGCTCGGTGGCGTTGGGCTCGTACCGCTGCTTGCAGTTCGGGCAGATGCGGCGGACGAGGCGCTGAGCGATGCTGCCGACGAGAGAACTGGCCACGAGGTAGGACTCGCAGCCCATATCCAGCAGGCGGGTGACGGCGCCGACCGCGGAATTCGTGTGCAGCGTGGCGAAGACGAGGTGTCCGGTCAGCGACGCCTCCAGCGCCAGGTGCGCCGTCTCTTCGTCGCGGATTTCGCCCACCATGATGACGTCCGGATCGTGCCGCACGATGCTGCGCAGGGCCGACGCGAAAGTGACGCCGAACTCCGCGTTGACCTGCACCTGGTTGACGCCGGCGATGCGGTACTCGACGGGATCCTCGACGGTGATGATGTGCTTGTCGGGGGTGTTGATGACGGAGAGTGCGGCGTACAACGTCGTGCTCTTTCCGCTGCCGGTCGGACCCGTGATGAGGATGATGCCGTGCGGGCGGCGGATCAGGCGCTCGAACGACTGTCGAAGCTGCAAGCCCATCCCGAGGCGGTCCAGCGTCAGATGCGCCCGGTCCGTCGAGAGGAGGCGCAGCGTCGCCCGCTCGCCCAGCGCCCCCGGGATCACCGCGACGCGAATGTCCACCTGCTGGTCGAAGCTGCGGTGGCTGAACCGGCCGTCCTGCCCCCGGCGATGCTCAGTGATGTCGAGCGTCGCCAGCACCTTGATTCGCGAAATCATCGCAGGCAGCGCATCCAGCGGGTAGGCGCGGGCCTCGATCAGCCGCCCGTCGATGCGGAAGCGCACGCGGAGGCGGTCCTCCTGCGGTTCGATGTGGATGTCGCTGGCGCGGCGGTCGACGGCTTCGTCGATGATGCTGTCAAGCTGCTCGACCATGTTGAGGCCGGTGTCCGTGACGCGGGTCACCGCCTCGGACATCGGGACGCCGTCGGCAAGGCGCGCTCCGCGGGCGCGGGCCTGACCGTAAATTTCGTCGATGCACTCGAGGATCTGATACCGCGGGCTGACGACGTACTGCACGGGGCGCTGGAAACGCGCGGCGACGGCGGACCGGACGGAGGGGTCCACGGGGTCGGCCACGGCGACGACAAGCTGCCCTGAGACCTCGCCGAACACGAGGCAGACCTTGCGCCGGGCGACGTTTTCCGGCAGCACCAGCGTCCACGCGGCGGACGGTTTGCGCCGCGACAGGTCGAGGAATCGCAGCCCGTTCTGCTCGGCGACGGCCTTGGCGACCTCCGCCTCGCCGATGAAATCGGCCCGTAGAAGAACGTGCACGAGCGGAAGTCCGGCGATTTCTGACTCGAGACGAAAATCAAGCAGGGTGGATGCGTCAAGCCCGCGCTCGCGGGCGACGAGGCCGAGGACGAGGGGTTCACAGACTTCTTCGAGGATCATCGCCCGGTTCCTTCCGGCACAGTGTCGTCCGCGAGGATGTTCGACCTGGCGGACAAGGCGCCGATGGACGTTCGACCCGCGCAGGAACGCTTGCCCTTTGCGATCAGACTCGCGTGCCAGATTGTGAGAGCGCCCGCTTCCCGACGGGCGCGGCTCGGTTCAGGCGCAGCGGGAAGCCCTCACGCGTGAGTTAAAGGCGGAGCGGAGTTCCGCGATTCCGCAAAAACGCGCGGCGATTGACGACTCTCCGCATCAGCCCGAGGTGAGCAGGAACACGAAGAACAAAATAAGCCCCCAGAACAGCCAGACTGAGTCCATGTGATTCTCTCCTACTCCGTCGGCGCGGGCTCGACCACACAGCTCATGCTTCCCGCGCTGCGCGGAAGGCGCCAGTCGCGCCCGAACCCGTGAATCTGCTCCTGCTTGAACTCGGCGTCCTCGCGCGTCGTGGTCGCCACGGCGGCGCGCCCCGAGGCGTCGACCTCGGCGGCAAGTTGATACGCGGCCTCCTCGCTGACGCCGAATAACGACTGCAACATATGCGTGACGTACTCGTAGGTATGATCGTCGTCGTCGAGCAGAACGACGTGATACAGCGGATACCGCTTCGGCGCCGGCGTCATCCGCGGGCGCTCGACCGAAACGTCCGTGACCGGGTTGCTTCCCGCACGCATGATGGTCCGATCTCCTTCTGCCCCCTCCGCATCGCGCCTCAGCCGCGCGATCCGATCCTTCCGCGGAAAACTTATGTCCCGGCGTCCACCTCCGCAACCTCCCCGCTCCCCCCCCCGCTTCCGCAAGAGCGCGGGTCCGCGGCGGTGCGGTCGATGTGCCGGGTTCGGGTGGATCAAGACCGGCGCAAGACGGCGCAGAAACGGGGCGGCGATCGCCTGCGCCTTGATGCCGTCGCCGTCGAGCCGATGATCGAGCCGCCGGTTGAGAACGTGCTGGGGCCGGATGAGACCCTGAAGGAACCGGCGGCGACGGATGCACGCCAGGCGCAGAAACGAGCGGCTTTTCTCGAAGTCCGACCCTGAACCCCGGTCCTGAGCGATCGTGCCATCCTCGCCGCCCGACGGCCGTGCGTCAGTCGCAGTTGACGATGATCGGTTCGACGCACCCGGGCGGGGTGGTCAGCAACACCGTCGCCTCGCCGGCGTAACCGCCCTCGCTGAGTTTCGCCTTGGTCCAGCGGCGTCCGCGGGTGAATGCGGCGCGATAGCTCTCATCGTTAATTCCGATCAAAACCGCGTGCCCGGCGTAGGTCTCGTCTGCGAGCCGGACTTTCGACTTGACGGTCCCTTTGCGGCAGACCGCCTTGAAAAGCGCGATGTGCCCGCAGGGGATCGGCGTTGCGCCGGCCGCGGCGAGCGCCTCGTCCGCACGGACGCGCCCGTACCCGTAAAGTTCGTCAAAGCCCGGATCGCCGAGGTCCAGCGCCGTGTCCCGCAGAAGCGCCGTCACGTCATCGACGGTCAGGTCCGGACGGACGCTGTAAAGCAGCGCGACGACTCCCGCGACATGCGGCGAGGCCATCGAGGTGCCCGTCAACGACCCGTATGAGTCGGCATTCGGAACGTACGTCGCCTGAATGTCTACGCCTGGAGCGCCGACGTCGAGCCAGGCGCCGTAGTTCGAGCTGCCGTAGCGGTTGTCGCGGCGGTTGGTGCCCATCACGGCGATGACAGGGTCGTACGCGGCAGGGTAGAAGGGTTGATCCGTGTCGCCGTTGCCGGCGGCGGCGACGATCGTCATGCCGCGGGCGTAGGCGTACTCGACCGCTTCGGCGAGGCCCGCACTTCCCGAGTACCCGCCGCCGCTGTAATTGAGCAGCGCGGCGCCGTTGTCGGCGGCGTAGTAGACGGCCAGTTCGATCGCCTCCCACGTTCCGCCGCCGGAGTCGCTGAAGACTTTCAAGGGCATGACGGTGACGTTCCCCGCGACGCCGGCGATGCCTTTGTCGTTGGCGAGACGGGCGGCGGCTGTCCCAGCGACGTGCGTGCCGTGTCCGTGGACGTCGTCCAGCGTGGCGTCGTCGTTGTAGAAGTCGTACCCGCGGACGTCGTCCACGTAGCCGTTTCCGTCATCATCCGCGCCGTTGTCGGCGATCTCATCGACGTTGGTCCAGACGAAGTGCTCCTGCAGATCCTGATGCCCGAAGTTCAGACCGGTGTCCGCAACGGCCAGAACGACTTTCGCGCTGCCGCCGGCGGTAATGTCCCAGGCCGCTTCGCAGCCGATCCGCTTCGGTCCATATTGCTGGGCGTACATCGGGTCGGCCGGGACGGCGGCGGTGTGCGTGCGGCCGTTAGGCTCCGCCCAGGTGACGCCCGGAATCGCGGCGACGCGGGCGGCCGCCGCGGTCACATCCGCCGCGGCGTCGATGCGAAGGCGGCGGCGGAAGGCGAGCGGATGCGTCGAGACGGGCGTATTGCCTCGGGCGACGCTTTGCGCGGGATGCGCGTACGCCTCCCAGCGAACGAATTCGGGCAGAACCGCGGCGACGTCCGCGAGTCTCGCCTCATCCGGGACTTCATCAAAGCGCACGAGGATCTCGCCGGGGATCGGATCGAACGTCTCAGAAACAGTCGGCGACGGGCGTCCTTCGCCGGCGGTGAGCGTTGAAGATGAATAATGAAGGAGCGAAGGAGCAAGTCCCGCCGCAACGACGGCCAACCTCCCAGCGCGCACGGCTACGCCACGTTTCCGAGAGATCATCTTTTCCCGTTCCCCCCCAGAAAAGGTCTTCGCGGACGCTGACAACCACCTTCGCCGCCCGTCGTAAAGGCGAGGGCGGCCGAGGGACATCGTCCCCGGTGATCCTGAGTATTCTTAGGCGCGCCGGACGGGCTTGTACAGGAGTTGCGGGGGCACAACCGGTTCGACCGGCCTTGGCGCGCGGTATTATCAGTTATCCGGGCTGTCATACGGGAGGGAGAGATGATGCAGCGACCGAAACGTTGGATTCGTGGGGTCGTCATTTTCGTCGCCGCAGTGATGACGCTCGGCGTGTTCGGACTCCTGCTTTTCTCTGTGACGACGACCGGGGGCTGGGAGCGGTATCAGGAGGAAGTGCGGGCGCGCGGCGAGCCGCTGACCTTCGAGGAAATCGAAGCCACGTTGCCCTCCATCCCGAACGAGAAGAACTCGGCGCTGATTCTGGACGAGCTGACGACGGCGCTGGAGGCGGCGGCGGAGGAGGCCAAGGAAAAGGGCGTCTACATTCTTTCAGACAACAAGCTCGACTTGTTCCAGAGCGTGGATCCTGAGCGGCTCGAAGCGTCGCGCAAGTTCCGCGCGGAGCACGCGGAGACGTTGAAGCGGCTCGCCGCCCTCATTGATCGACCGGAAGGCCGGTGGCGGATCGATCCGACGGCGGCGGTCGACCCGACGGCCCAACTGGACCTCCCGGGCATCAAGGTGTTGCGGTCGGCCTCGAAACTCGTCGCGCTCGACGGAGCCTTGAAGGCGATCGATGGGAAAACCGACGGCGTCGCCGAGAGCGTGCGGCTCCAGTGGCGCCTGGCCGACGCCAACAAGTATACCCCCTCGATGATTGCGGCGCTGGTCCGCACCGCGGTGGACGCGCTGGCGCTGGATACGATCGAGCGCGGGCTGCGGCTCGGCCAGTTTCATCCTGATGAGTTGCAGGAGTTTGAGCAGACGCTGGCCCGACGCGCGGAAGAGGATCGGTTCCGCCTGGCGCTGCTGGGCGAGCGAGCCTACCTCACCGACATGCTCGACGGAATCGTGAGCCGGAAGTTTGATCCGGGAAAGGCGGCTCACAACGCGGTCGGCCTGCGGAGCGGGTTTACGCCGCAGTTCATCTACCGCCGCAATCAGCACAGCATCGGCCTGATCATCGATCCCCTGCTGGAGGCGAGCGCCAACCCGGAAAGACTCTGGGAGTGCGCGGCGCAGGCGGATGAACGAGCGCAGACACTCGGATCGCTGGACTACCTGGCGAAAATGCTCGTTCCGTCGCTGTCACGGGCCTGCGAGTTGAACGCCCGGATTCTCCTGTCGATGCATATGATGCGCGGCGCGATCGCCGCCGAGCGCTTCCGCATCGAGAAGGGGCGGTTCCCGGAAAGCTGGGACGACCTCGTGCCGACGTATCTGCTGGCGGCGCCGATCGACATGTACGACGGACGACTGGTGCGCCTGAAGGCGACGGACGAGGGGATCGTAATTTACTCCGTCTACGAGAACCGGGTGGACGACGGAGGAAAGGTCGAGCCGCCGACGGTGCGGGGGCGCGCGCTGGACACCGGATACCGCCTCGTGCGACCGGAGTTGCGCACACTCAGGATTGTTCCTGAAACAAGCGAGGAGACCGCGTTGCCGGAGTAGGGTGCGGTGGAGCGTAAGAACACCCGCTTCCTGACGGGCGCGGCTCGGTTGGGTGCGGGGGTTTCAGGGTTGCATCGCGGCGGCGTCGATGTTGAACGCGAGCTTCGCTAGGACAGGGCGCCGAAAAGACCAGGTCTGCCTTGCGTGCTCCAGCATCGTCTTCACGCTCGGCCGCACCTGCCCGTCATAACGTCGTTTGCCGTTGCAGATCAGCGTCACCGGCTTGGCCAAGTCGACCAGCCCCGGCGACAGCAACACCTCGACCCGGTCGCAGTGCGTCACTTCGAGCGTGATCGTCTGATTCTCGATCCGCCCCGATAACAACGCGAGCTTTTCCTTCAGGACGCTCGTGATGTACGTCTCGGCGTCCGACGTCGGACCGGGCAGGATCGACAACTGAGGGTGCGTCCAGACTTCGCCGAGAAACCGCGTTTGAGCGAGCCAGGCGCTGCGTCCTTGCTGCGGGTGGCGGAAGCGGTGGGTGAGGGCTTTTGCCGGCGCCGGTCGGCGGGCGTTGAAGAACGTGCTGAGCGCCGTCGGGTCGTGTGTCCGCTGCGCGAGATCCGCATCGGCAGGCCACTCCGTTCCGCTGAAGTGAACCTTCCTGCCCGGCCAGTCCCTTATCGCGCGGTTGTGGGCCGCCACGGCGGTGTCCCGCCGGACAAGGATCCCCCCTTCCGGGTGCGGTTCGTCGGGCAGGTCCGCGGAAGCCCGCCAGCCCGAAAGCACAGGCAAGCCCGGAATATTCTCGAAGAGCAGCGGAAGAAGCTGTGTCGCACAAGGGAGGCGCGGGTAGCCGTCCTCGACAAGCAGGCCGGCGAAGACGTCCGGGTGTGAAAGCGCCCACTGCCACGCCGCGTCGGCGCCGACGCCGGCCCCGAGAAGGTAAACGCGGTCTTCGTCCACGTGAACGCGCCGGCGAAACTCGGTGAGCAGGCGTTCGACGACCGCTGCTTCCTCGCCCGGTGCGTCGAAGGTCGCCTCCGGAAGGTCTTCAAGGCTGATGATGGCGGCGGGCGGGTCGCACATCCCGGCGAGTTGATCCCGCGCCAGGCCCGCGCACGGCGCGGCGCCGCTTTCATCGGTCAGGACGATCATCAGCGGATGCGGGCGCTCTGGGTCGTACCCCGGGGGCACAAAGACGGAGCAGCGGATCGGGCGGCTCCAGCCGGCCTCAACCTCGATCGCGGACGCGCCTTTGTCGAGGTCGATCCAGAGTTTCAGTTTCGAGAACTCCGCCGCGACGGCGTCGGGGGCGGCGCCGGATTCTTCGATCCCGGCGAGGGCGTCGGACCGCTCCTGTGCGGAAACGGCCTGGAAGTAACGGGTGAGTCGGTCCGTCAGCGTCGGCGCAGCCGCGTCCTGCGCGTCGGCGCGAGGCGGTGCGGCGATCGTGAGCGCCACGGCAAGCGTCGTCGCGGTTGCGCAAAGGCTGCGCATTGCGCGTCGGCGACCGACGCGCCGTGTACGCTCCCTGCCCGGGCTTTTGAGTTTCATGCCGGATCATTGTACCCCGAAGCCCGGACGGCGGTCGCGGGATCGGCCCCCGGGTGCGGTCGCCAGGCCGACACAATCGGACATTTTTTTCTGAACGGCGCGGTTGACACACCTCCTACCGTGGTAGTAGGATTCCTCCTACCGATGTAGGACGCCTGGCTCGGGGCGGCGGGCGTCCGGTTTGACGGGACACACATGTCAGAAACCGGGATTGAACTAGGTGCGGCGGAGCTGGAGATCCTGCGGGCGTTGTGGGACGTCGGTCCCGCGACGGTCCGGCAAGTGATGAACCACCTTCATGAGCGAGGCCGGGATCTCGCGTACACGACCGTGCAGACGATGCTCACCCGCCTCGAGCAGAAAGGCTTCGCGGTCAGCAACAAGGCGGACCTCGCGTACGTTTACCGGGCGCGGGTGAGCCGGGAACGGATGAGCCGGTCGCGTTTGAAGGTCTTGGCGCATCAGCTTTATGACGGATCGGCGGGTCCGCTGGTGCTTCAGTTGGTGCGCAGCGAGCGTCTGACGCCTCAGGAGCTTGCGGAGTTGCAGGCGCTGATCGAGCGGCTGGACGGGAAGGACCGCAACACGGGTCGTCAGCGGAGGTAGATCATGCCGGCGTGGGCGGCGTCAACCGCGGATGCGATGTGGACCGGGGCGTTAAGCGCGATGCCGCTGGCGGCGCTGGCGGCGGTCTTTTGCCGAGTGCTTCCCTGCCGCCCGGCGACGCGCCACTTCATCTGGTTGATCGTGCTGCTGCGTTTTCTGAGTCCGTTTGTGTCGAGTCCCGTCGTCGCCCCGTCGCCGTCGGATGCCGCTGCGTTTGCGCCCGCCGTCGAACCGGCTGACGCTCCCGCGACTGAGCGCCCGACGAACCCGGTCTCCAGCGTTGGTGGTTTGCTTTCGGCGAAGTGGCAGCGGGATCGAATTCGTCGGGAATCGTCAGAACCTGACCGGTCCCCCTCGACCGGACCGTCTGTGGATCGAAATATGCCCTCGTCCGAGTCGTTCCGTCGCACGGCGCTGGAGGCGCACCGCCTCGTGGAGCCGTGGCGTGGAGCGGATGAGAATAACTCCCCCGCCGGGCCGCGTGTTCAGGACCCGCTCGCCCCGGCACCGGACTCCGGCGGGGGGTTTTTCTCAACTGCTCATCCTATCACACCGGCGAGCGATCCGTATCCCCCCTCAGCACATTCATCAGTTGATTTTTCCCGCGTTGACGTCAGCCGAGTTGTTGCGGAGGCCGAAACTCCGGAGCGTCTCGACGCCCCTGATCTTTCCCGACGGTTCCCGCCGACGACGCATGCGCCCGGCTCAGCGCAACCGGTGGCGATCGCCGCGCTACAGCGACTACATTCCGATCCAGCGATGTCCGCCTCTCTTGACGGGGCTGATCCGGCTGGTGCGTCCGACGCGGCGGCCTCATCCGTGACGCGCGATCCGGCACAGATCCCGGGGTGGACCGTCGGCGTCGTGGATCGGGTCGAGCCGTGGGTGGCGAAATCCCGGCCTTACGTGGCGAGCGCCGTGCGTCTGCGGGACGCCTTGTACGCGGTCCCGCGGTTGCCGGACCCGGTCTGGCTGGGTGGAACGATGATCGTCGTCGTGCTGCTGTGGATGCGGGTGGTGTGGTGTGCGAGCGTCTTGCGCAATGCGCGTCCCGCGCCGACGGCGATTGCGGCGTGGGTGGGCAAGTCGGCACGGCGCGTCGGGATTTCGCGGTCGCCTGAGGTTTACTTCGTGGACGGAGCGCTGTCCCCGATGATTCTGTGCTGGCGCACGCCGCGGCTTTTGATGCCGTCGGCGTTGTGGCGCGAGCTGGACGCGGTGGGGCGTCAGGCGGTGGTGTTTCACGAACTGGCGCATCTGAAGCGGCGGGATCACTGGGTGATGTGGCTGGAGACGCTGATCGGAGCGGCGTACTGGTGGAACCCGGTGGTGTGGTGGGCGCGTCGGCGGCTTCATGACGAGGCGGAGCTGTGTTGCGACGCGTGGGTGACGCACCTGCTTCCTCAGGGGCGGCGGGCGTACGCGGAGTCGCTGCTGAAGGCGCGGCGGAGCATGAACGGATCGAACAACCCCGTGCCCGGGTTGGGCGTGGGAGTGATGTCGGGGCGGGCGAGCAGTCTTGCAAGGAGAATTCGCATGATCATGACTGAACGAACCAGGCCGCGTCTGTCGGCGCAGGGCGTCGCGCTGGGTGCGATGCTGGCGGTGGGGGCGTGGATGACGTCGCCCGCGGCGTCGTGTCCTCCGGACGAGAAGGTCAAGGCGGAAAAGACGTCGGCTCGGGCGCCGGCGGCGCTGACCGTGCTGACGCCGGCGGGGGAAGCGATCACCTGTCAGGCGACCGCTCCCGCTGCGGAGGGAGCTTCGTGCGCACCGGCGCAGCTTTCGGTTCCGGTGCGGACCGGACCGTCGCCTCTGATGTACACGTCGGCGCCGTCCGCGCCATCGCCTCTGATGTACACGTCGGCGCCGTCCGCGCCGTCGGCGATGACCCTGGGCGCTCCCACGGCGCCTGCGCTGCTGGTGACGACGGCGCCCGAGGCGGACGAGCGAGACCTGGAGGCTCGCCTGCGCCGGCTCGAAGATCAGTTGCGCCGGCTTGAGGAGCAACTCACGAGACTCTCGTCTCACGATGCGAACTCGCACCCCGCGCTGCAACATCACCTCGGAGCGCTCCTGGCGCAGTCCGAGGCGTCCAAGACCGACGTCGCCGCGCTGGTCGAAGCGGCGGTGGAGCAGGTTCAGGCGGTTGAGCATGATCCCGCCCGCGCCAAGGCGATCCGTGAGGCGATCGTTCAGGCGCGTGAACTCGGGCTAGCCGGACGCGCGGTCGAAGCGCGGGATCTGCTTGAGGACCGGATCAGGTCCGCGGATGCGGATTCCGCGGATGAGGTGGCTTGCACGTACACGCTTCCTGCGGGGAAGTTGAAAGCGTTGACGGAATTGATGATCAGGGACGACGTTCCGGTCCGGGTGTCGCCGGACGGGGACACGATCACCGTATACGGGACGCGCCGCCAGCACGAGATCTTTCAGGCGTTCCTGCGGCTGATCCACCCGGACGGCTCGTTCAACGCCCCGTCGCCCGCGCGCGGGGTTCGCGGGTCGGCGGGCGCCGGCGCCGCAACGCGTTCCTCCGGGACGGCGGCGAGCAAGGGGGGGGCGGGCGATCGCGCGGCGGCCGACCTGATCGCCGAGGAAATCCAGCGGCATCAGGCGATGCACGACGCCGTCGAAAAGGAGCGCGCCAGCGTCGAGCAGCAGATGAAGGAGCTGATGCTTCGCAGCCGGGAGCGGGAGCGAGAGGCGCGGACGATCGAGCGCGAAGCGGAGGAGCTGCGTCGCCACGCCGAAGATGTCCGGTCTGAGGCGGCGCGCCTCGAGGAAGACGCCGATCGCCGCAGGGCGACGGAGGAAGCGCGCCAGATCGAGCGCCAGGCTGATGAGTTGACGGAGCGCGCCAAAGTGATGCGCGATGAGGCCGAGGGCGTCGAGCGCGAGGCGCAGATTCTCGAACGCGAAGTGCTCGCCTTGCGGGAGCAGTCGCGGACGTCGAAGGACCGTCTGCGCGAGCTTTCGAGCGGACGTTAGGGCGTGAGGAGACGAGCCCAACGTTCCGACAACACCGTGCCTGGCGGGGCGCTCGTCGCAACAACCCCGGCGACGGCTCCCCGCGGGCACGGGAATGCGGCCTGCGCTTCCGGCAGCGCGGTTCATAAGCCCGGGTGCAGGTCGTGCGTGGAGCATTTCAGCGTCCTTTGCGGCTGACCCTCATTCCGGGCTGGAAGAGCGGACGGCTTACGCGGATTGCGAGGTGAGGCATGAGGCGGTCAACAAGATCCAGATCAGCCGTCGGCAGGGTTCTCTCCGTGTTGGTTGCGGCATCGGCGATCGCCGCCGGGCCGTCGTCCGCAGCAGGGGCGCAGGAATCCGACGGCGCATCGAGCGACGCTTCGCTGAGGTCATTGAACGCCGGAAACGGATTCCTGGCCCGCGGTCTGAATGATCTGGCCGAAGCGGAATACCGTGCTTTTCTGTCCGCGCACGGCGCGCACCCGCAAGCGGCTCAGGCCCGTTACGGACTGGGTGTGAGCCTTTACCGCCAGAACAAACCTGAGGCGGCGGCTGCGGAGCTTGCGCTGCTCTCAGCGGTGGACCGGTTCGAGTTCGCGGCCGAGGCGGCGGCGCTGCTGGGGCAGTGCCTGATGCTTGCGGGGAAGCCCGCGGACGCCGAGGCGGCTTACGCGCGTGTCCTTGATCGTTTCGGGGATCACGAGCTGGCGGACAACGCGGCGGGCGGTCGCGTCGAGGCGCTTTATGTGCTGGGCCGGGATGAAGACGTGCTGCGGCAGGCCGCGGCGTTCGAGCAGCGGTGGGCCGAGAGTCCTTTGCGAGAGCGGGCGGAGTATTTCGCCGCGCTCGCTCTGGTTCGTCGTGGGGAGGACGTGAAGGCCGCGGCGCACCTGCGTTCGATGATTAAGCGGTTCCCGAAGGGAGCGCTTGCCGGACAATCAAGGCTTCTGCTTGCACAGGCGTCGCAGCGGACGGGCGATCTCACGGCGGCGCGTGATCAGTATGAGCAGTTGCTTCAGGACAAGTCCTCCCCGGTTACGGCGGACGCCCTGCTGGGGCTGGGGCAGGTGCATTACCTGGAAGGCAATCCGCAAAAGGCCGGCGCAGCGCTGGACCAGTTCTTGAAGCGTTTTCCGGATCACGCGCTGACGCCCGCGGTGCATCTTTACCGGGGGTTGGCCTGGTTCTCGCAGGACAAGTTCGATCGCGCCGTCGAGAGCTTCGAGCGAATTCCGGCGTCGTCCGAGGAGTACGCGGACGACGCGGCGTACTGGACCGCGAAAACCCTCCTGCGCCAGGGCGAGCCGCAGGAGGCGGCACAACGCCTGACGAAAGCGCTGAATGATTTCCCGAAGTCATCGCTGCGCCCCGAGATGACGTACGACCGGGCGGTCGCGTTCGCGCAGGCGAAGGAGTTTGCGGAAGCCCGGCAGGCGGTGGAGGGATTCCTCAAGGATTTCGCTGATCATGTCCTCGCCGCGGACGCAACGTTCCTTGCGGCCTCGGTGCTTCATCAAGCCGGCGAGCACGACGCGAGCATTTCAGCATGCAATGAGTTCAGCCGGCGATTCAAGGATCATCCGTCCGCGGCGGGCGCGGCGTTCCTGATCGCGGAGAATGAGTTTCTCGCCGGTCGTTTCGAGCGTGCGGAGAAGGCTTACCGCGCGTTCCTTGATGCATTTCCGCAGGATACGCGGGCCGCGGATGCGCGGCATCGGCGGGGGCTGGCGCTGTTTCGGCTCGAGCGCTTCGAGGAGGCGGAAGCGTTGCTGGCGGAGGCGGCGTCGGGTTCCGCGGTGGACGGCGGAAACGTGTCGTTGCTGGCGCTGGGCGAGATGGCGTACCAGCGTTCGGACTGGAAAGGTGCTGAGTCTCGTTTTCGCGAGTATTTGAAGAGCAAGCCGCAGGGAGCGTCGGCGGAGGACGCGACCTTGAAACTCGGTCTCGCGTTGCAGCGGCAGTCGCGGTTCGAGGAGGCGGCGGCCGTCTACGATGAACTGCTCCGCCGCTACAACGGCGGGCGTCACCGGATACAGGCGCTGTTCGAGCGCGGTCAGTGTTACGCGTCACTGAACCGTCGCGATGACGCGGTCAAGAGCTTTGATCGCGTCGTGCGAGAAGGCGGCGACGTTCCGCTGGTTGCGTATGCGCTTCAGCATCTGGCGGCGGCGAAGCTCGCGGATCAGCAACCGAAGGACGCCGCGGATCTCTTTCTGCAGGCCGCGCAGCGCACCGCGGATGCGCCGCTGAAAGCCTCAGCGACGCTTCAGGCCGCCGGCGCGCTGATGTCCGCCGGCGTCTACGAGGCGGCGGAGGGTGTGCTGAGTTCGTTCCTGAAAGCGTTTCCGGATCACGAGTTGGCGCCAAGGGCGTCCGCTCAACGTGCGCTGGCGCTCGCCCGGCTGGACCGGCGGGTCGAGGCGTTGAAGGCGATCGAGCGTACGTTGCGCGAAGGCGGCGCGGCACTGGACGCCGCGACGCGGTCGGCGCTGATGTACGAAAAAGCGTGGTGCCTGCGCGGGGAGTCGCGCCTTGACGACGCGATCGCCGCGTATCAGTCGCTGATCCGCGACGGCGGGGATGCGGGAACCATCGCGCGGGCGCGTCTTGAGGCCGGGGAGTTGTCGGCGGATCGCGGAGATTTCGAGGCGGCGGCCGGATTGCTCCGACCGCTCCTCGAGCAGGCTCGCGCAAGAACCGAGGGGGTCACCTCCGACGTGTTTGAGGCCGCGCTTTACCGGCTCGGCGTCTGCGAGCACAAACTGTCCCGGTATGAAGATGCCGCCGCGGCGCTGTCGCTGATGATCGAGACTTATCCGAAGAGTCGGCTGGCGGCGTCCGCCCTGTTTTTCTGCGGAGATGCGGAGGCGCGGCTGGGCCGTCACGACGCGGCTTGCCGGCGGTTTGAGGCGCTGGTCGAGTCGTCTCCGAAAGATCCTGCGGCCGAGCCCGCGCTGCTTCGCCTTGGAGAGTCGCTGGCGGCGGTGCAGCGGTGGGGAAAGAGCGAGCAGGCGTTCGCTGACTACCTCGATCGATACCCGCAGGGGGCGCACCGATATCAGGCGGATTTCGGCGTCGGCTGGGCGCGGGAGAATCAGGGGCGGCACGAGGAGGCGATCCAGGCCTACCGGAAGGTCGTCGAGGCGCATCAGGGTCCGACCGCAGCGCGGGCGCAATTCCAGATCGGCGAGTGCCTTTTCGCTCAGAACAAACTCGACGACGCGGTGCGCGAGTTTCTCAAGGTAGATATTCTTTATGCCTCGCCGGAGTGGAGCGCCGCGGCGCTTTACGAGGCGGGGCAGTGTTTTTCAAAGCTCGGCAAGGCGGTCGAGGCCCGCGAGCAGTTCAACGCCGTGGTGCAGCGGTTCTCCGACACAAAGTGGGCGGCGTTGGCGGCGAAGCGCCTCGGCGAGACGGGCGCGACGGTCGCTTCCGGCCGCGACAATGAGTGACCGCACGGCGGACATCCCCTGGGTCAGATCGATCAAGGCGCCGTCCGGGGTCGGCGTGGAAGCGGAGGCAGCATCATGATGACGACGTTCGCGCGGTCGGTTCTCCTGATTCTCGGGCAGACGGAGGGGGTCGGCGGCGGCAGCGCACCGGCCTCAACCGCGCCGGTTGAAATTCAGTCGGTCTGGGATTTCGTGGTCAAAGGCGGGCCTCTGATGATCCCGATTGCGCTGGGCTCGCTGGCGGCGCTGACGATCATCGTCGAGCGTCTGCTGAGTTTGCGGCGAGAGAAGGTCATTCCCGCCGCATTCGCACGGGGGTTGCCCGCGTCGTTGGCGACGGAGGCGGACCGGGCGACGGCGCTCGAGCACTGCCGGCGGCACGACAGTCCGGTCGCGCGCATTTTCGCCACCGGCGTGAAGCGGCTGCACGAACCCGTCGAGCTTCTCGAGAAGCACATCGAGGACGCGGGGCGGCGCGAGGTGGCGAAACTTCAGAAGTACCTCCGCGGGTTGTCGGTCGTGGCGGCGATCGCTCCGCTGCTGGGTCTGCTGGGGACGATCTTCGGCATGATCGACGCCTTTCAGACGGTGGCGGTCAGCGCCGAGGCGCTGGGCAAGACGGAGTTGCTGGCGTCAGGGATTTATGAGGCGATGATTACAACCGCGGCGGGTCTGCTCGTCGCAATCCCGTCGATGCTCGGCTACCACCTGATCTCGATGCGCATTGACCGGCTGGTCGGGGAGATGGACCGGCTGACCGTCGAATTCCTCGAGGCCCACGGTCCGAAACCGGGCGCCTGGCCGGCGCGGACCGTCGAAGCCGCCCGCATCGACGGCAACGGACGTCCGGATTCCCCGACGGAAGCGCCGTCGCGCGGGAGGATCGAAGCGGCCACGGTCGGCGGAGCCTCCTGAGACGGCGTCGGAATGCGGCCGTAAAAATCTTCCGGAGACACGTTCATGCTTATTCAAGCGGAGCAGGCGCGGCATCACCCGGCGCTGGATCTGACGCCGGTCATCGACATGGTGTTCCTGCTGCTGATCTTCTTCCTCGCGGCGACGACGTTTCAGCAGGAGGAGCGGGAGATGAAGATCGCTCTGCCGCACGCGTCTTCCTCCGGTCCGATCAGTGCCGCGCTGCGTGAACTGATCATCAACGTGGACGACGACGGGTCGATCCTCGTGGGAGGGCAGACGGTCGGCGCCGAGGACTTGCGGACGTTGGTCGCTGAACTCGTCGAGGCGAACCCGGCGCAGAAGGTCACGATCCGCGGGGATCGGGCGGCCGCTTACGCCCACGTCGTCGCGGTCCTCGACATCTGCAAGCAGGCGGGGATTCAGGAGCCTTATCTGGACACGGTGCTGGGCGGGTGAGGTCGAGGAGGGCGGGTCGACCGGTGCGCTGGAGGTCCGGCGCGACGCGGGAGGAAGGCGACGATGACGCGGAGCAAGGGTAGAGGCCGGGCGTGGCGGCTGGGCGTCGCGGGGGTGGCGCTGGCGACGGTGATCGTCGTCGGGGTTCTGAGCGGACCGCGGACTCGGGTTTTTTACACGGATGCGGACACGATCCACGAACCCGCCGAAAGCGCAGCCCTGCGCGACGTTCTCTGGCAACCGCCGACTCCGCTTCCTTCACTCGTCAATCCGGACGACGAGTATGAGCCTCGCGTCAGTCCGGACGGCCTGACGCTTTATTTCATTCGCGGAAAACCTAGTGAAAACGCGGACATCTTCGTCGCCTCGCGCACGCCGGACGGCTGGACGGCCCCGCAGCCTCTCGTGGCGCTGAACACGCCGGACGACGAGTTGGGCCCCGCTCCGACGGCCGACGGGCGGGCGCTTTATTTTTACAGCAATCGCCCGGGGGGACGCGGCGGGTACGACCTCTGGATGGCAAGGCGCGGCGAGAGCGGCTGGCAGGAGCCGATCAATCTCGGCAACGAAATCAACACCGAGTTCAATGAGTACGGCGTTGCGCCGTCGCCTGACGGCCGGACCCTGTATTTCGCGTCGAACCGGCCAGCGCCGGGCGAGGCGGTCGTCGAGACCGCGGATGCGTGGAAGGCGACCTTGCGCGAGACGTTCCACCGTCGTCCTTATGATCTTTACTCGGCGCGCCTCGATGACGACGGCGCGGCTTCCAACATTGCACCGCTCTCCGTCCTTAACACGCCGCACAGCGAGGGTGCTCCCTGCGTCAGCCCGGTGGGAGACTTTCTTTATTTCGCGTCGGACCGGCCGGAAGGGCTGGGAGGGTTCGACCTTTATCGCGCCCGGATTCTCGCGGGCGTCGTTCAGTCGCCGGAGTCTCTCGGAGCGACGATCAACAGCGCGTCGAACGATCTTGATCCGGCGCTGTCGCTCGGCGGGTTTGCGCTGACGTTCAGTTCGGACCGCCCGCTGGACGGCGCGGCGCCCGATCCGGCGCAGGATTACAACCTTTTTGCGACCGCTTCGCGGGAGGTTTTCCGGCAGTCGGAGCCTGTCGACGGCGGGTTTCCGTGGGCGGCGTTCTGGCGGGAAATCTGGCCGAATCTGCTCGGGCTGCTGCTGGGATTGCTCGCGCTGCTTCTGCTGTTGCGGCTTTTCAGGGCGGGGCGCGACCGTCAGCTCAGCTTGCTGGCGCGGTGTCTGCTGGCGTCGCTTTTTGCGCACCTGCTGATCTTCATGCTGATGACGTTCTGGAACGTGACCGCAGCCGTGGCGGACGTTTTTCGCGGGCGAGGTTCGGTGAAGGTGTCCCTGGCGCCGAGCGTTGGGGCGGAGGATCTTTTTTCACAGGTCCGAGGTGAGCTGGTATCGGTCTCGCTCCCGGATGCCGAGGCGGAAGCGTCTCAGAAGGAATTTGTCGAACTGGCGTTGCTCGCGCCTCAGTTCGAGCAGCCGGTGATCTCGCAGCGGATCGAGCTTCCCGCACCGGCGACGCTCGAAGCCGTCATGCCGCCCCACGGATCCGCTCCTGCGCAGCCGCCCACCACGACGATGACGTCGCCCGAAGCGCCGGACATGCCGGCGGAACTGGACGTGACAACCCCCACGCCCCCCACGGCGACCGCGACAGCGGAAGCCGCGCCGTCGCAACCGCCCGTGCATGTGCAGTCCTCCGCACGTCGCGCCGAAGCGCCCCGGATTGAGTCGCTGGCGGCGCCCGCGCCGGCGCCCGCGGTAAAGACCGACCTGGTGCTTCCGGATCAGGCGTCGACGGGATCCTCGCCGGTTTCGACGATCCCGCGCGACGTCGCTGATCCGCACCTTCCGCAATCGGCGGCGCGCACGCCGAGCGCTGAGCCCCCGGCGTCTCCGCTGTTGCAGCCTCTCGCGCCGCGCATCACGCCGGGTGCGTTGATCGCCAACGAAGCGGCGGTCGCCGATCCGACCGCAGTTCCGATGAACACGGTCCGGGCAAGCGCGACGGCCCCGGCATTGACTTCCGCCGACCCGATCACGCCTCAACCTGCACCGACGAACCCGCCGATGCGGATTGAACCGGAGACGCTGATCCGTGCGCCGCGCTTTTCAGACGCGGCCTTGCCGGTTGCGGAAGCGCCGCGAACCTCGCCGTCGGAGCCGCATCAGGTTCCCGGTGAGCCTGCGCCGGCGCTGACCGTCCGGACCCCGCGTCAGCAGACGCCCTTGCCGGCGGCAGCCGAGGCGGACGCCCCACCGGCGCTGGCCGAGGCTCAAATCCTTGAACCGACCTCGCGCCGATCGGTGGATTTGCCGACCTTGCATTCCGAGACGTTGACGCCTGAGGCGCCTGAATTTTCCGCGCGCATTGAGGCTCCTGTCGTTATTGAGCCGATGTCTCTGACCGGAATCGCGCCCTCGATGGCGATGCCGCGCCCCGAGCCGCCTTCGACGACTCGCCTCACGCCGGATATCCCGCCCGTCGCTCAGATGAGCATTTCGCTCCCGCAGGCCGATCCTTCGATCGAAATCCCCGGCACAACCGCACCGCCCGAGCCGGTGGGACGCATTCAAGGGCGTGTCCGCGACGCTGGAACCCGGGAACCGCTGTCGGGCGCGACGGTTCAACTGGACATCGTCGACGGACCGTCGATCCTGACGACCACGGACGTCGAGGGGCGCTACGAGATGTCGCTGCCGCCGATGCCGGAGCATTTCGCCATGTCGGCGTCGCTGCCGGGTTACGCCCCCACCTCGCAGAACGTTCCGGCGCGGCGCCTGCGGCGCGGCGTGCTCGCCGTCGATTTCGCTCTTGAACCGCTGACGGCCGACGTGCTCGCGATGGACGCCACACCCGACGTGCATCACCTCGGCAACGACATGTTCGAGGGCGCGATCAACAGCCAGTTCCAGCGCCGCGCTCAAGGCGAGTCCTTCGTCGCCCAGTTCGTCATTGAAGCAGGCCGTCTCGGCGCGGCGGCGGTCGAGTCCGAGATCAGCATGTTGGCGAAAGGCGTTCAGTGTCCGCCCCGGATCGAGATCAACGGACAGCGCCTCCGATATTCCTTCGAGGAGTCGCCGTCGGACGGAAGCTTCGGCCCCTTCCGGGCGCGCTTTGACGCCGCCTGGCTCGCCGAGGGCGTCAACACGATCAGTGTTCGGACGACAGCCTGCCGGGGTGATCTGGACGACTTCGAGTTTGTGAACGTGCAGGTCCGGCTGGTGGAGGGCGGATGAGATCCGCAACGGAATCGTGCAAGCGCGTCGAACGCGGCGGGGCGATCCTGATCAGCGTCGCCGGGCGGACTCGCGCCACCCGGTGTACATCGTCATCGCGAAATGAGTGACCGCGAGCAGGGCGAACACGGTGATGGCGGCGATCACCGCGCCGCACTGCAGCGCATCCCCGAGCGATCCGCGCCGCAGGTGCTCAACGAGCGCTTCGTCGCCGCGAATCAGATGCCAGATCAGGAACGTCGCCAGCGGCAGCGACACCAGCCCGTAAGGGTAGGCGACGAAGATAAAATACAACGTCCGCAGAACACGGCGTCCCAGGGACGTCCGCGCCGGGCATGAACTCGTGGACGGCGGAGCATTCATGACTCCGCTCCTTTCCGCCCGCTCGCGCCGACAGCAGCAGGGCGACCCCTTGTGGCCCTGCCGGACGAGAGAAGCCGGGCTGAAATCCCGAACCTCGCCGGGAACTTCCCGCGGCAAGCCCGTCCCAACCGACGAAAGCTGCACGCACCGTGCCAGCCCTGTGTCGAAGCTCGGTTCCCGGAGGTACCCTCAGGCGCCCGAAACGCTCCCTGCGCAAAATCCCGCTTGTCACCCTCGCCGCGCAAGGCGCGTCCGTGCCGACTCCTTGGCGCCTACTCCCGGAGCCGCAGACAGGGTAAACTGGCTATCATGACGTCGGAGGCGCGTCAGGATGCGCACTGGCGCCGGATGCGGAGCCCAGCGATGATTCGTCAGCTTGCCGAACACGTGGCGCATCATCTGACGCGCCTGCTTGGCGGTCTGCCGACATCAATGCCCGCGCCTGTGTCCAAGCGTGTGTTCACCGGTGCGGCCGCCATCTTGATCCTCGTCGTCGCCGTTCTCGTGTATTCCTGGCGATCGGGCGGCGGCGATCAGACGGTTTCCCGCGAATTCGGAGCCGTGCTGAGGTGCCTGAAGTGTGGGCACACCGTCGTCAGGTCGCTCGACGTCGCGGACGCGCCGCCTTTTTCATGCAGCGATTGCGGCGCCCAGGAAGCGTGGTTCCTCAAAAAGTGCCACGCTTGCGGAGAGCTTTTTCTTCCCCCGCTGGAGGGCGATCCTCCCCGGCAGCCGATGATCCCCTCCTGCACCCGTTGCGGCAGCCAGGCCACCGGCGCCGCCTCAATTAAGGAAGCGCCATGAAACCTCGAATTCACCGCCCGATCCGGTCTGTCGGCCCCACGGCGTTCACGCTGATCGAACTGCTGGTCGTTATTGCGATCATCGCTCTGCTGATCTCGATCCTCCTGCCGTCGCTTCAGAACGCCCGGGAGCAGGCGAAAACGGTCGCGTGCGGTCAGAACCTCCACCAGATCGGACTTGGGCTCCAGTACGCCTTCGACGAGCACCAGGCCTACCCGAAGTGGGACGACGGCTCGACCGCCGGATCGCCCGGACACAAACGGATCATGTCCACCTGGATCGACGTGCTTTACGTCAACCGCTACATCGACACGTGGGACATCGGGTACTGCGAGAAGGACGCCCGTCCGGACCCGGTGAACGTCGCCCGCGGAACGTCGTGGAACTTCAACTACCCGACTCCGCTGGGTGGCGGGCGCGGCGCGGACTACAGCTACGGCATCGCCGTCCCGCTGGCGTCCTGGGGCGGGAAAACCGCCGACATGGATTTCGAACGCGAGAAGTTCGACGGCAACCGCATCCTCGCCGCCGACGGCTGGTGGACCTGGATGCACGGTCTCAGCGCGCACGCCCTCGACGGCGTCGGGTTCGACTACCCTTACTGGGGGTCGAACACGGTCGGCTACCGCCACGGCAACCGGGCGTCTCCCGCCGCCAACCTCCTGCTGCGCGACGGCAGCGTGCGCAAACTCACGGTACGGACGTCCGACCGGTACTCCAACGGCGACCTGCGCGGCGTCCGCCCGGACACGGAGTTCTTCTGGCGCCAGCGCGAACACACCAACATCGGCTACGCCAGCCCGCACAACGCCATCACGATCGACGAGCAGCCCTTCGAGGGCGGCAACAACCGCTACCCCGAAAGCACAACCTATGAGTGGCCGGACCTGCTCGACCCGGACTACTTCACCTCGGAAAACCTCTGGCCGCAGGAGGTCGCGCGGCATAAAGGCTGGACGCCCAACTGACCTCTGGCGCCTAACCGAGCCGCGACCGCGAGAAAGTGGTTGCGCCGCGTCGGGGAAGCAAGACGCAAAACAGCGCGCAAAACCTTTGCCGCCGTTCCCCACCTTCCCGGCGACAAAACACCGCAATCGAAAGCCCGCTGCCCTGCTGCAGCCCCACCCGCCGCCGCCACCGCTTCGCCGCCACGCCGCAAACGCGGCGGTCGTGACGCAGAAAAGGCCGATCATTCACGCTTGATTTGGGGCTAGCGGATTGGGGCGAGCGCAACCTGGGCGACGCGCAGACGCTGATCGACTTCGTCGCGTGGGGACGCGAGCACTGTCCCGCGGAGCGCTACGCGCTGTATTTCTGGGGTCACGGTTGGAACTGGCATCCGGGCTACGTCATGTCCGACGACACGGATCGGGACGCGCTCGACCTGGATGAGCTGGAGGGGGCGCTGCCCGAAATCGGTTTCATCGACTTCGTTGGATACGACGGCTGCAACATGGCCGCGATCGAGGTGCAGACGTTGTGGCACGGGACACGCGACGGCGCTGGCGCATTCGCAGGAGTGGGTGGGGTGGCAGGGTGTCGAGTATGACGTGGTGCTCGCGCAGCTTGCGTCCCGGCCCGACATGACCGCGGACGAACTGGCCGTGGCGACAAGTCAAAGCGCGACGTCGGACAAGACGTGGTCCGCGGTGGCGGTGGATCACCGGTTCGAGGCGCTGGGGACGGCGGTGGACGCGTGGTCGGTGGCCCTTCTGGACGGGCTGCCCGAGAACCGCAGCGCGTACAAGGCGGCGTTCCGAAAGACGCAATCCTTCTGGCAGCGCCGATGGACAAGGATCTTTTCGACATGGCGTATCAGATTCAGCGCCGCGTGAACGATGCCGCTCTGCAAGAAGCGTCGCAGGCGGTTCTGGACGCGGTGGGCGCGGTCGTCCTGCACGAGCGCCACCGCGGCAGGTACGATGACGCCCACGGCATCACGATTCATCATCCGTCCAACCGCCGGCAGCAGACGAACCGGCGGTACTACGAGAGCCTTGAGTTCTCACAGCAGACGCGCTGGGAGGAGTTTCTGCGCGCGTGCGTGCGTTAAGGACTCCGATCCGCCTCCTGCGCGGCGAGCAAACGATCGGCAATCGTCGCTTTGCGATCAGCGGCTGCGCCGGTTTTTCGTCCTGACCGATGAAGCGGCGAGCGCCTTCTTGGCGCCTTTGCCTGCGGACTTGGGCAAGCGGCTGGGGGAGGCTCCGCCGCGCTTGGCGGGTTTGCCGGCTTTCGAAGGTCGTCCGGTCTTTGCCCCGCGCTTCGCGGCCGCGCCTCCACGGTTGGATTTCGTCATCACCTTGAACGCAAACAGCGGCGTCACGTCCTTGAGCGTGTCGAGCTTCCAGCAGAGTTTCAGGATGCGGTCCGCTTCCTTGTCGCGGATGACGCCGTCGGCGAGGCGGCGGAACTTGGCGACGACCTCGTCATCGGTCATCGGGTTCTCCGCGTGTCCGCGGGGGAAGTCCACGCGCTTGGCGGCGACGGTCCCGTCGGCGCAGGTGATGGTGATGTCGTTGGGGATGCCCTTCGGGTAACCTTGGTTCAGTTCGGGATCCTCGACGATCTTCGTGCGGTCGATGAGGCTGAGCAGGCGCGGATCGGTCAGGCGGTCTTCGTCGAACGTCGCCAGCGTCACGTCGCCGTCCACCAGCGCCGCCGCGCAGCAGTAGAACATCGAGTGATCCGCCGTCTCGCGCGACGTGGGGCGCAGCTTCTCCGGCTCGGACCCGATGATACTCACTGCCGCCTCAAAGCTCTTGATGAGGATGCTGGTGATGTCCCTTCCGGCGACATGCGGGCGAAGCTGAAGGCAGGCGTCGATCGCGGATTGCGAGTGATACTCGGCGGGCCAGTACTTGATGTACGTCCGGTCGATCATGAACCGGCCGTCGGGGGCGAGGACCAGGTCGCGCAGTCCCGGCACGGAAAGCTGCTTCATCCAGCCCTTCGGACCCTCGAAAATCTCGAACGGACCGGTCAGCCCGCGCCGCGCCAGGTCCGCGGCGAATACGCCGTTGCGCGCCGCGTTGGAGAACGCGCACGCCTTCCAGTCCGAAATCTGACCGGTGCGCGTCTGCCGCGTGGCGATGTTGCACACGCCCGCCAGGCCCAGCGCGTGCTCGAGTTGATCTTCGTTCAGGCCCCAGAGCCTGCCCGCGAGCATCGCCGTGGAGACGGCGCCGTAGACGACGTGATCCCAGCCGCTTTTGCGCAGGCTGTCCGCGTCGCACATCCGGCACTGAAGCTCGTACCCGATGACGGCGGCGAGGATGAGGTCGCGCCCGGTGCGACGGTTGGCTTGCGCGACGGCGACCGCGGCCGAAAGATTGTCGGACGGGTGCGCTGGCTCAAGGCTTAAATACGTGTCGTTATAGTCGAGGTAGCGCACCATCGCGCCGTTGGCGAAGGCGGCGAGGTCCGGCGTCGTGCGGTGGGTCGTGCCCCAGACCGTCGCGCCGCCGCGCGGCGAAGCCTTCACGGACATCGCCTGCGCCCGCGCGACTACACCGGGGTTGGAATGATAAGCGCCCAGACATGTCGCCAGCGAGTCGATCACCCGGCGCTTCACTTCGTGGATCGTCGAAACCGGAAGATCCTCGTAACGGATGTTCTGCACCCACGTGGCAATGCGACGACCCAGCGTCATATCCCGATGCTCCCGTCGGCGTTCCGGACCCGCGTCCCGGAAGCCCGCCTTCTTTCACGTTTCGTCATCCTGTCCCGACCGGGCGTCGGGTACGAAGGGAGGCATCGTACCGAAGCGAGGACGCGGCGTGAACCAGCCCGGACGCCGAGATTCCGATGATCGCGTGTGATTCGACACCGCATACCCAGCCGCAACTGCGATGAAGCGGTGGGGGGGATGGGGCGCTTGAGAACCGACCGTCGTTCTCATCACGGACTTGTTCGGCGTTCCGACACTATCCTGGCGCGTCTGGACAGGCGATCGCCCGACGATATCCGCCGGAACGTTGATGCGATTTCAAGTCGCGCCGGTCCGTGAGCGCTTGTTCGAGATCCCCCGGGTCGGGGGGCGATGTCACGTGAAGACCGTCGTGATGCCCGATGCCACGTCATGGGATTCAGGAGGCGTCAAGGATTCTGGGTTCTCCTGGAGAGGAACGACGTCGTATTCCCGGGTGCAAGGAGGATCTCTCGTGGAGATCCGGGGATCCATTGATCGTAGTCCGATAATTTTTAACATGAAGAGCTATGGCACCGCAGAACCCCTAGAATAGAAGCGATTTTCGCTGAAAACTCGGGGGCAGAAACGGGGGTAGGAATTTCTCTTGACTCATTCGACGGTTTCAGATAGCATCGACTGTCGGAAAGAAGCGCGACCCTCATGAGGGATGAGCGGTCCACGTCTGATGCAAGGGGAAGAGTGAGTCACGTCGTCGGATGAACGAGCAATCTTCCTTCGCCGGCTTGGTCCGTTTTTTCACAGAGGCGGACGGGGTTGGTTTTTCGGCTCGGGCGGCGCTGGGGGGGTAGGAATAAAGGGAATAGGCGTTCGCAACGTCCTTAAACGACCTTCATGCATGTTTCCTGATCAGGGGTCGTTTCTCGGGGCGTGCGGCGCAGGGGTTTGAATCGTGCTACGGGGGGAATTCGATCGCCCATCCGGGCGGTCGGTGTTCATCGTTCAGTTTTGTTTTGTTTAGGAGGATGTCGAGCTATGGCAAAGAGGTATGTGCTTGCGTGTCTGGCGGCGGTCGCGGTTGCGGTCGGCGCGAATGCGAAGGAGCTTCAGCAGCTCAACAACGGCATTCGGGTCACCCCGATCAAGATCGCGCCGGCGAAGATGGTCGATGGTCAGGTGGTCTTCGGCGAGTGGCAGAACTACAGCGAGCCGGTCTCCGG
>BOJX01000021.1 GCA_016860685.1 Planctomycetota bacterium | reverse complement strand
GTCGGGATCGCGGTCGCCGGAGTGGGGGCGCCGTCGCGGGGCGGGGTTCAGGGCGGGCATGCGCGGGTCGGTTCCGGCGGAGGGGACGCCGCGCGGACTGAAGTCCGCGGTTCGTTTGAAGCCTCCGGCGCGCTGTCGATCGAGCCGCGGGTGGAGACGGCGGCGGAAAAGGACGCGCGGATGGCGTGGTGGCGCGAGGCGCGGTTCGGGATGTTCATTCACTGGGGGTTGTACGCGATCCCGGCGGGGCAGTGGGGCGAGCGGACGAACCACGCGGAGTGGATCCGCACCACGGCGCAGATTCCGCTGGAGGAATATGACAAGTTTGTGGCACAATTCAACCCCGTGAAGTTCGACGCCGACGCCTGGGCGAAGATGGCGGCGGACGCGGGGATGAAATACATCGTCATCACCAGCAAGCATCACGACGGGTTCGCGCTTTTCGACTCGAAGGTCTCCGACTTCGACGTCATGGCGACGCCGTTCCAGCGCGACATCCTCAAGGAGCTTGCCGAAGCGTGCCGCAGGCACGGACTGAAGATGTGCTTTTATCACTCGATCATGGACTGGCATCATCCGGACTACCTTCCCCGGCGCGACTGGGAGACGAACCGCTCGAGTGAGGGCGCGGACTTCAAGCGCTTCGAGGCATATCTGCACGCGCAGGTGACGGAGCTGCTGACGCATTACGGTCCGATCGGCGTGATGTGGTTTGACGGAGAGTGGGAGAGCACCTGGACGCATGAGCACGGCCGGCCTTTGTATGACCTGTGCCGGAAGCTTCAGCCGAGCGTCATCGTGAACAACCGCGTGGACAAGGGGCGCGCGGGGATGGCGGGAATGACGATCGACGACAAGTTCGCCGGCGACTTCGGCACGCCGGAGCAGGAGGTTCCGCACGAGGGGTTGCCCGGCGTGGACTGGGAATCCTGCATCACGATGAACCAGAACTGGGGGTACAACCGGGCGGACAAGAACTTCAAGTCCACGCGCGACCTGATCCGCATGCTCGTGGACATCGCCTCGAAGGGCGGCAACCTGCTGCTGAACATCGGTCCGACGGCGGAGGGGGAGTTTCCGCCGGAGTCGGTCGAGCGCCTCGCCGCAATCGGAAAGTGGATGAAGGTTCACGGGGAGTCGATCTACGGCACACAGGCGGGTCCGTTCCGGAAGGGGCTTGCGTGGGGCCGCTGCACGATGAAGCCGGTTGACGGCGGGGCGCGATTGTACCTGCACGTGTTCGACTGGCCGGCGGACGGACGGATCGTCGTGCCGGGGCTGGGCAACGAAGTGCGCAAAGCGTATGTGCTGTCGGCGCCGGCCAGCCCGCTGGAGTTCAAGCGCGTGCAGTCGGACGTTCACATCGGGGCGCCGTCCGCCGCGCCGGACGCGGATTGCCCGGTGGTCGCGCTGGAGATCGCGGGCAAGCCCGTCGTGTACGAAGCGCCGACGATCACGGCGGCGGCGCAGGAGTTCGTCACGGCGCTTTCGGTCGAGCTTTCCGCGGGATCGCCGGAGGTGGAGGTCCGGTACACGCTGGACGGCGGCGAGCCTGCCGCGAATTCCCTGAAGTATGCCGGACCGATCCGGATCGACGCGACGACGACGGTGAAGGCGCGCAGCGTGCATGACGGCAAAGTTGTTTCCGGGACGTCGGCCATGACGTTCAAGAAGGTGACGCCGCATCCGGCTGCGGCGCAGCCGTCGGGACTGGCGCCGGGGCTTCGCTGCGAGGTGTATGAAGGAGAGTGGGACCGGCTGCCGGATTTTGCGAAGTTGAAACCGGCGAGCACAACGCGGGTGAGCGAGGTGTCGCTGGAGGGCGGCGTGCGGGCGGAGCGGCAGGGGCGTCGCTACCTGGGCTTTCTCGTCGTTCCGAAAGACGAGGCGTACACGTTCGCGCTGACGTCGGACGACGGAGCGAAGCTGCTGATCGACGGGGTGTGCGTGGTGGACAACGACGGTCTGCACGTTCCGGTCGAGAAGCGCGGGACGATCGCGCTGGAGGCGGGCGTCCACGCGCTGGAAGTCGCGTACTTCAACAAGACGGGCGGCGCGGAGCTGGAGCTTCGCTGGGGAGCGCTGGGCGAGGCGCTGGAGAAAGTGCCGGCGGCGGCGTTCGCGTCGGCGGAGCCGTGAGGCGCCGGGGCGTGAAAGCTGTTGCGCAGCGGTTATCCGTGGATCGCGTCGAGAGGTCAGGAGTCAGGTGCGGGAGTTTGACTTTCGCGGTCGGGCGTACGTAAGCTTGACGTGACGCGCGGAAGGACGGGTGGTCCGCGGAAACGACCGTCCGCGCCGCGCCAACAGAAAGGATTCCTACCATGTCTGTGCTGAAGAAGGCTGCTGCGCGCCTGCTGCTGGGGTTGGCGCCGTTGTCCGGTCTTGCAGCCGCGGAGAGCTGTCGCGTCGAGCTGCCCGGGGAAGACATCAACATCGACTTCGACGGTAACGACGATTTCTGGGACGACCTCGACGAATTCTTTGACGATCTTGGCGACTGACGCACGCTGACAGAGCGCGACGTCGAGCAGATGGAAGATTACCTCCCAGGAGCGCGGCTCGGTTTTGAGTCAACGCTGTTGCGCGGCTTGGGAGCGCCTTGTTTCGTCATGCGCTTCCGCAGGATCGGTCTTGTGGGGGAGCGGCGGGCGACTTCCTTGAATCCGGCCCGCAGGAAGGCTGAGGCCAGACCGGTGTAGACGAAGACGTCGGCCTGTCGTCCGCCGCGCGGGTCCACCGGGTAGCCTTCGACGACCTCGGCGCCGGCGCGTCGGGCGAGGTCGGTCGCGCCTTTCAGGAGCGCGACGGACAGGCCGCGTCCGCGGTGCGTCCGGTCGATATAAAAGCAGGTCACGGCCCAGACCGGCTGGTCGTCCACCGGTTTGAGCACGCGCGAGGTCCGAAGTCGGACGTACTCCTCCCGCGGGGCGACGGCGCACCAGCCGACGGGCTTGCCGCCGATGTAAGCGATGACGCCCGGCGGATGCTCTCCGTCCTTGACGACGGCGCGGAAGTGCGCCCGGTTGGCGTCGCCTTTGCCGCGTTCATATTCCGGACGGGTTTTTCGCCAGTACGTACACCAGCACCCCCCGCACGCGCCGCGCGCCCCGAAAAGAGCTTCGATGTCCGACCACCGGTCCGGCGTGAGAGGGTGTACGACGATCCGTCCGGCATCGCGCTTCTTCCCCGGTGCGGATCGGGCTTGAGCGGTTGCGGTTGCACGTTTTTGCGGCACGCCGGGAAAGATGCACGCCGGCGACGGAAGCGTCAATGACCCCTCGACGGCGCTGCGGCGAGCGGCGTAACATGCGTCCTGCGGAAGGGCATGAACTCAGACGCAGATTTAACGCCTTCGAGACAGGGCGGAATAAGAACGCCTCCCGACCCTTGATCTCGCCGCGCATCGTCAAGGGCGGGCGCGGCTCGGTAAAGAAAAGGCGTCCTCAGGCATCCGGAGGGAGATCGGGACTTTGACGCCCGCGGAATCATTGACGCTCGCCGCGACGGCGGAAGCCGCACAGTCGGGGTTTCAGCGCGCCTTCGGATCCTCGCCGGAAGTCGTCGCGCGGGCGCCGGGGCGGGTGAACCTGATCGGCGATCACACGGATTACACGGGCGGGTTCGTGCTGCCGATCGCGATCGACCGGGCGACCGTTGTCGCGGCAGCGCGCTCGACGGACGGACGCTTCCGGGCGCGCTCATCCGCATTCCCCGAAACCGCGACGTGGGACGCGCGGGTCGCGGCGGCGCGACGCGGGGCGACGGATAATCGGGCGGCGTTCGACCTGAAGAGCCTGCCCTCGTGGGCGCGGTACGTGTTCGGGGTGGCGCAGGTGCTGCGGGAGCAGGGGGTCGAGGTCGGCGCGGGCGGGGCGGACGTGTTCGTGCTCGGCGACGTTCCGCCCGGGGCGGGGCTGGCCAGCTCCGCGGCGCTGGAGGTGGCGACGGCGACGGCGCTGATCGCGCTGAGCGGGGCGCAGGCGGCGCCGCTGGAGGTGGCGCGGTGGTGTCAGCGGGCGGAGAACGAGTACGCAGGATCGCCCTGCGGCGTGATGGATCAGACGATCAGCGCGTGCGCGCGGGAGGGGCACGCGCTCCTGATCGACTGTCTGACGATGTCGCTGCGGCACGTGCCGTTGAATCTGGGGGACGCATGCCTTGTCGTGATGGACTCGGGCGTACGTCACTCGATCGCAGCCGGCGAGTACGCGGCGAGGCGGCGGGATTGTGAGGCGGGGCTGGCGGTGTTGTCCGGGAAGACGGCGCCTGTGCGGTCGCTGCGGGACGTGGAAGAAGCTCAGATCACGGCGAATCCCTGGCTTTCCAGCACGGTGCGGCGGCGTCTGCGCCATGTCGTGCGTGAGAATCAGCGGGTGCTGGAGGCGGCGTCGGCGCTGAAGCGCGGCGACATAAATGCGCTGGGGCGGCTGATGCTGGCGTCACACGCTTCGCTGCGCGAGGATTTCGAGGTGTCGTGCGCGGAGCTGGATCGGCTGGTCGGGCTGGCGCGGAGCGTGCCGGGCATTTACGGAGCGCGGATGACGGGCGGGGGGTTCGGCGGATGCGTGATCGTGCTGGTGCGTGAGGACGCCGTGGACGCGCTTCGCGCCGCGGCGACGACGGGCCCGTCTCCGCCGGCCGCGTCGTTCATGCGGGTGCGCTCCAGGGGCGCGGCGTGCGTCGTTAGTTCCTGACAGCAGCCGCAAACCCGGTCGGGGTGACTCAGGGCGTTACGGGGCGTCCTCCGGGCCTTCGTCCTGGTACTTCTCGAAGAACGCGGCGAGTGCCGCCTCGTCGTAGCTCTCCAGGTACATCTGCACGTCCCACGCGATGGCGACGAGCGGGAACGCCAGCCCGTCATAAGGCGCGATCACGATCTTCGCGTACCCGAAGACTTCGCTCGGCGCCGCCTCCTCCGCAAACGCTGTCAGATCCGCCAGCAGCGAAGCCTCGCACTCCCCTCCGCAGTCATACAGAACGACGACATACCCGTGTTCGAGATTATGAACCCACTGCTCTTCCTCAAGGGCGTCCTCGTAGAACCCGGGGTCCGCCGGCGCGGGAGGGTTGGCGGAGGACCAGTGCGGACCGGAGGCGGGCGGATTCGTTTCATACTCGACCTGCGTGCCGGCCGGGACGTGCTGCGCGCCTTCGTTGGGCACGGAGATCTCAACGCCCGGCGTGATGCCGTCGGCGTTGTCGTTCTCATTGTCGCCTGCGTTGTCGTTTGAGTTCTGTGGCGCGTTGTCGTTCTGGTTCGACCCCGAACCGCCGCCGGGCGCGCATGACGCAAACATCAGCACAAACACCGACAAGAGGCCCACTGCGTTTCCCCGCCTCCGCCCGAGATTCACCCGCATCATCATGAAAACTCTCCTGAAAACACCACGTTCGCGCGATGCGTCGTCATACCTGAGGGTCGCCGTCGACACAAGCGGTCCGGCGTGCCCGACAACGCGGATTCCGTCATAATGCCCGCATGAACTCGACCTCGTTGCTTTCGGCGGACGGCCTGATCGCCCGACACCTTCCGCGGTTCGAGTCCCGCCCCCAGCAGATCGAGATGGCGCAGGGCGTCGAGCGAGCGTTCGCGGAAGGGTCGCACCTGCTGGTCGAGGCGGGGACGGGCGTGGGGAAAAGTTTCGCCTACCTGGTACCGGCGATCCTGCGCGCCGTCGAGCACGAAGAGAAGATCGTCATCAGCACGCACACGATCGCGCTTCAGGAGCAGCTCATTGAGAGGGATATCCCGTTTCTGGCGAGCCTCTTTCCGAAGGAGTTTTCCGCGGCGCTGGTCAAGGGGCGGTCGAACTACGTCGGGTTGCGGCGGCTGGGACGCGCGGCACAGAACGCCGGGCAGCTCTTCAACACCGGCGACGAGGTGGACGAACTGACGCGGATCGAGCGCTGGGCGAAGACCTCGCGCGACGGATCGTTGTCGGACCTGTCGTTCGTGCCGAAGCCGGCGGTCTGGGAGAAGGCGCTCAGCGACGGGCAGGACTGCCTCGGCCGGAAGTGTCCGCACTTCGAGGCTTGTTATTATCAGAAGGCGCGGCGCCGCGTGCATCGAGCGCACCTGCTGATCGTCAATCATGCGATGCTGCTGTCCGACCTGGCGCTGCGTGAGCAGGGCGCGGCGGTCCTTCCGGATTACGACCACCTCATCCTCGACGAGGCACACACCCTGGAGCAGGCGGCGGCGAGTCAGCTCGGTCTGCGCGTCACGTTCGCGCAGGTGCAGCATCTGCTGAACGGATTGCATCATGAGCGGACCGGCAAGGGGCTGCTGGCCGCCACGCTGATGCACCGGGAGCACATTCCGCTGGTGAAAGAGACGTTCGATGCCGCTGAGACGTTCTTCGCGGACACCGCGCACTGGCAGGAGTCGCAGGGACGCCGGAACGGGCGCGTGATGCGGCCCCCGCCGATCGTCAACCGTCTCACGCCGGCGCTGTCGCGCCTCGAGCAGTCCCTCAAGGAGCTGGCGGGCAAGGCGGCGGACGAGGAGGAAAAGCTGTCGATCACGGCGGCGGCGGGTCGCTGCGCCGAACTGGGCGGCGGCGTCGAGCGGTGGGTCGCGCAATCCGCGTCGGACTGGGTGTACTGGATCGAGCACCGCCGCGACCGCGCGCTGCGGGTGACGCTCGGCGGATCGCCGCTGGACATCGGACCGACGCTCAAGCGCCTGCTCTTCGACCGGGTTTCCGGCGTGGTGCTGACGTCGGCGACGCTGGCGACCGGTCCGAAGGCGGATTTCTCCTACGTCGAGGGACGCCTCGGCGTGAACAGCGCGGGGCGGGCGGCGTTGGGTTCGCCGTTTGACTTCGCCCGGCAGGTGACGATGCATGTCGAGGCGGACATGCCGGATCCGGCGGACACGGAAGCCTTCTTCGAAAATGTGTGCGACCGGCTGCGCCGCTACCTGCCGATGACGCAGGGCCGGGCCTTCGTCCTTTTCACGAGTCACGCGATGTTGCAGCGCTGTGCGGAACGGATGAGCGACTTCTGCCGCGAGCGCGGGTACCCCCTACTGGTGCAGGGGGAAGGCATGCCCCGATCGAAGATGCTCGAGGTGTTCCGGACGACGCCGAACGCCGTGCTCTTCGGCGCGGACACGTTCTGGGCGGGGGTCGACGTGCCCGGTGATGCGCTTTCGAGCGTCATCATCGTCAAGCTGCCTTTCAGCGCCCCGGACGATCCGATCACCGAGGCCCGGATCGAACGACTGCGGGACGCCGGCGGAAACCCCTTCATGACGTACCAGGTTCCCGAAGCGGTGCTTAAGCTGCGCCAGGCGTTCGGGCGGCTCGTGCGAACCAAGACGGACACGGGCATCGTCGTCATTCTCGATCCGCGGGTGGTGACGAAATCCTACGGACGGACGTTCCTTGAGAGCCTGCCGAAGTGCCGGACGATCGTGAACCGCTGAGGATCGCCCTGATCGCGGCGCGGCGCGGTGAAACCGATCCTCGCCGACACGCTTGAGCAGGATCCGAACAACCCCCTCAGCGACGGCGTGCCCGAGACGTTTGACCACCTCCGCAACCGGATCCGGAGGCGCGCCGCCAGCACCCGTCAGCAGGTCGCGGACAACAATCAGCCGCCTCCCGGGCGGGTCGTGATCGCGGCTGAAACCTTCGGGGAGACTTCCGGCGATGCTCTTTGGCAGGCGTCGATGCGGGGAGTATTCTTCCTGTCGGATCGGAATCGTGAACGACCGGTCGGGCGCGCGCTCACGAGGGTTGATGCGGCAGAGCCTCGGCCGGGGCGTCATCACGCTGATCGGGAGCCTGAAACATGCGGACATTGTCGACGACGATCAGCGACACGGACCTGAAGTCGAGTGCGCGAGCCACTTCATGCGTGTTTTGCGCGGCGGGTCTGTTCTGGGCGGCTTCGGCAACCGCGTTCGCCGAGGACTGGCCCAACTTCCGAGGTCCGCGGTTCGACGGCGTCAGCACGGAGACGGGGTTGCGGTATGAGTGGAGCCAGCCCATCCCGCTGGTCTGGGAGCAGAAGCTGGGGCCTTCCTACAGCTCGTTCGCCTGCGTCGGCGACCGCGTCTTCACCTGCGGGCAGATCGAGAAGCAGCAGGTGCTCGTCTGTCTGGAGGCGGCTACGGGGAAGATTCTCTGGAAGTTCCCGATCGAAAAGGAGTGGGTGCAGAATTCGTGGGACGGAACGCGGGCGACGCCCACCGTGCATGACGGGAAGGTGTACGTCCACGGCGCGCACGGGCGGCTCGTCTGCGTCAACGCCGCCGACGGGTCGCTGGTCTGGGAGCGGGCGTTCAATCATGTTCCGCAGTGGGGCTACTCCGGGTCGGTGCTGATCGAGGGCGATCTCGCGGTCCTGTCGGGCGGCAAGGATCAAGGCGCGCTGACCGCGTTGAACCGGACGACGGGGGAGGTCGTCTGGAAGTCAGGGGATGACCCGGCGGGGTACGCGACGCCGTATCCCTTCACCTTCAACGGCAAGCGCTACATCGTCGGATTCACGGGCGTGTCGGCGGTGATCGTCGAGGCCGGGACTGGGCGCCTTGCCCTCCGTATCCCGTGGAAGACGAGTTATGACGTGAACGCGGCGTCGCCGATCTTCCACGACGGGAAGCTCTTCCTGACCTCCGGGTACAATACGGGGTGCGGGTTGTTCAAGGTCGAGCCTGACGGGGAGAATCTGAAGGTCACCGAGATCTGGAAGAGCACCGTCCTGCTGAGCAAGTTTCAGACCTGTCTGCTGCATAACGGGTTCCTTTTCGGCAGCGATCAGAACTCGCTGGCGTGCGTCGAGTTCGCCACGGGTCGCGAGGTCTGGCGCGTGCCGCGGTTGAAGGACGGAACGCTGGTGCTGGCGGAAGGGAACCTGGTGTTCCTCGGCTCCGAGGGAAAGCTGCGGATTGCGAAAGCGTCGGCGGAGGGGTTCAAACCGATGACCGAGGCGGAAATTCTGGCCGACCGGTGCTGGACGGTCCCAGTCATTCACAACGGACGCCTGCTTGCGCGAGACAACGCTGATCGCGTGGTTTGCTTCAATCTGAAGCCGTGACGAGGGGCGTCTCGGCAAGGGCAGTCTTGCTTTATTTTTATCGCGCACCGTTTCCGCTTTGGGGAGTGAACGGAGCGGTTTGGGTAGGTAGGTCGTCCCCGCTCATTTTTCCCTGAGGTCGCGGGACGGTTGTTTGCTGCCGCGCCGGACTCCGTTTTCAGGAGTAAAAGTGACGCGGGGGCTTGACGGTCGGGGGGGTTGGCATAAGCTTGCCGGTCTTCGGTAAAGCGAACGAGACGAGGATCGGAACCGTCAGGGGTGAAGAACAGATGCCCGCAGGAAGACAGAAGTCGTACTTAGCCCGTCCCGCGGACGTGAAGCGGGAGTGGATTCACGTGGATGCGTCGGGGCAGGTTCTCGGGCGGCTGGCGGTGAAGATCGCCAACGTTCTGATGGGCAAGCACAAGCCGACGTACACGCCGCACGTGGACACGGGGGACTACGTCGTGGTCACGAATGCGGACAAGTTCAAACTGACCGGTCGGAAGCTCGAGACGATGCATTACGACCGCTACACGTACCACTACGGCGGGTTCCGCAGCAACACGATCCAGCAGGTTCTGCAGCGGCACCCGGAGCGCGTGATCGAGTACGCGGTGCGCCGGATGATGCCGAAGACGGCGATGGGCGCGCGGATGATGAAGAAGCTGAAGGTGTACAAGGGGGCGGAGCATCCGCACACGAATCACGCTCCGAAGGCGTGGTCGTAACCGTCGCGAGGGCGCGTCACACGGGTCAAAGCGCGCGGGAAACGGTGAAGCGGAACGGGCGATCAGAGACCAGCAAGCATCGGCGGGAGGTTGACCGAGAGTGAACGGCGACAAGGGAAAGAAACGTTTCGGAGATCGGGACCGCGAGCGCGGGCGCCGGGGGTATGACGAAACGCCGATGATCGAAGCGGCGCCGCCCAAACCGGAGGCGCCGGTTCCTGCGTTCAACGCCGCCGCCTTCGAGGCGAACAAGAAATACGGTTACGTCTGGGGCACGGGGCGGCGCAAAACGGCGGTGGCGCGGGTGCGGGTGCGTCCCGGGTCGGGAGCCTTCAAGGTCAACGGACGCGAGTACAACGAGTTTTTCCGGGTCGAGCGGGATCGTCGGACGATCGAGACGCCGCTCGAGGCAACCGAGACCCGCAAGCACCTCGACGTGTTCGTGAACGTCGGCGGAGGCGGAACGACGGGCCAGGCCGGCGCGATCGCCCTGGGCGTCGCCCGGGCGCTGAAGCTGGCGAACAAGGAATATGAAGGCGTGTTGCGTGCCCGGGGGCTTCTGACCCGCGATCCGCGTGAGGTCGAGCGCAAGAAGTACGGTCGTCCGGGCGCCCGCCGGCGGTTCCAGTTCTCGAAGCGCTGACCGCATACATGTCCCGGCTGCGGAGCTTGTTCCGCCGCCGGTTCGGATCGACGAAGACGACTTCAGGGCAGACCCGTGTCTGCCCTTTTTCATTGCAAGGGGGTTTACATGCCGAATCCGTCCGTCACCCGTCGTCAGTTCGTTCAAAGCGCCGCCGCCTCCGCCGCGGGGCTGGTGCTGGCCAACTCGACCCGCGGACAAGAGACCGCCGTGGCGTCGGCGGACGACCTTCGCGTGGCGATCATCGGTCCGGGCAGCCAGGGGCGCAACCTGGTCAACAACTGCCTGAAGATTCCCGGGGTTCGCTTCGCCGCGGTCTGCGACATCTGGCCGTATCATCAGAAGTACTGCGCCAACCTTCTGAAAAAGTACGATCAGGAGGTCAACGTCTACACCGACTACCGGGAGATGCTGGCGAAGGAGAAGGATCTGGACGCGGTGATCGTCGCCACGCCGGACTGGGTTCACGCGGAGCAGACGGTGGCGTGCCTTAAGGCCGGGCTGCACGTCTACTGCGAGAAGGAGATGTCCAACACGATCGAGGGCGCGCGTCAGATGGTGCAGGCGGCGCGCGAGACGGGCAAGCTCCTCCAGATCGGACATCAGCGGCGGAGCAACCCGCGGTACTGGCACGCGATCAAGCTGATCGAGAAGGACAAGGTGCTCGGGCGCATCACGCATTTCTACGGACAGTGGAACCGGGGGAAGCGTTACGAGATCGGCTGGCCGGATGGTCAGGAGATGTCCGAGGCGGATCTGAAGAAGTTTGGTTACGACACGATGGAGCGGTTCCGCAACTGGCGCTGGTACAAGAAGTTTTCCGGCGGGGCGCTGGCGGACCTCGGGTCGCATCAGATCGACGTGTTCAACTGGCTTTTGAAGTCGCCGCCGAAGGCCGTGCTCGCGGCGGGCGGGATCGACTACTACAAGACCAGCGAGTGGTACGACAACGTGATGGCGATCTACGAGTACGAGGTCGGCGGAAACACGGTGCGCGGTGTGTACCAGGTGCTCAACACGACGAGTCACGGGAACTTCTACGAGGTTCTGATGGGGGACGAGGGGTCGATCGAAATGTCCGAAGACACGCGGCGCGGACAGTTGCTGCGCGAGCCGGAGGCGAAGCGCCGGGAGTGGGAGGACATGTCGGAAAAGATCGAGACGATGGGGCGGGACGCGATCGAACTGAAGATCGGCGAGACCCTCGCCCCGGACGGCTCGAAGGATCCGGAAGGGCAGCGCCTCCTGGAGGAGAGCAAGAAGCCGGTACATCAGCTTCACCTGGAGAACTTCTTCGCGGCGGTGCGCGGTCAGGGGCAGCTGACGTGTCCGCCGGAGATCGGGTTTGAGACGTGCGTGTCGGTGCTGCTGGCGAACGACGCGGTGGCGAGCGGGCAGCGCCTGAGCTTCAAACCGGAGATGTTCAAGGCGTAGGCGGGGGGGCTGTCGCTGCCGCGCGCGGCGCGAGGGGAAGCGGCGTCCTCCCGCCTGTGACAAGTTTAGATGCGATGGTGTCGGCGCGTCCAAGAGACCCGCAGGAAAGGCTGACCTGTGCTCAGACGCGGAGTTCGTTCCGCGCAACGCCGTCGCGCGGGCAGAAGCCGCGCGGCTCGAGTAAGCGGTTCGAGTAAGCGGCTGCTTAGACCCGGGTTTTTGTCCAGCGTCCACTCAGGTAAAGCGCGGTCGCGGCGACGGCGCGCCAGGTCATGTCGGCGAACATGCCGACCCACGCTCCGACGAGGCCTCCGCCGAGCCGGATGCCGAAAAGGTAGCCCAGCGGCAGGCGGAACACGATCATCCCGACGGCGGTGATCAACATCGGCAGGCGCGTGTTCCCCGCGCCGCGCAGGGCCCCGATGTAGACAATCGAGAACGCGAGGCACGGCTGAAAAAACGCCCAGAGTCTGAAGGGTTTCGCGCCGACTTCGTGTACGAGCGGATCCTTATGCATGATGCGGAAGATCAACTCCGCGCCGAAGTAGAAGAAGACGGCGACGCAGGCGATCAGCACGGCGGCCTGCATGACGCCTTCGTGACCGGCGCGACGGGCCCGGACCGGATCCCGCGCGCCTAAGGCCTGCCCGACCATCGTGGCGGTGGCGGTCGCCCAGGCGAGGGCGGGGAGGTAGCTGAGGCTTTCGACGCGGACGGCGATGATGTGCGAGGCGTACATCGCCTCACCGACAGCTCCAGGCTTAAGGTGAGCGATGACCTTCAGAAAGAGGAACTGCCCGCCCCACAACAACACGCCGTCCACCGCGGCGGGCAGGCCGATGCGCAGCAGGCGCCGCACGGTGTCGCGTTCGAAGCGCATGCCGGGGAAATGAAGCCGCAGCCCAGCGCGTCCGCGCCACAACCACGCGATGCAGATGACGCCGCCGGCGGTGCGGGCGATGACGGTTCCCGCCACAATGCCGTTGACGCCGAGCTGGGGGCACGGGCCCCAACCGAAGACCAGCGTTGGCGAGGCGATCATGTTCAATACATTGATGACGGCGTACACAAACATCGGGGCGCGCATGTCGCCCGCACCGCGCAGGGCGGCGCCGGTGGCGAGGGTGACGCTCATCGCGGTGTACCCGAGGGTGTCGTAGCGAAGGTAGTCGGTGGCGATGCGCCCGGCCTCGCCGGTCATGTTCTGCCACGCGGCGAAGTGCGGCGCGAGAAAAAACAGCAGGCAAGAAACGACGACGCCCGCGGCGACGGCGAGGGAGATGGACTGGTTGCAGACGCGGTCGGCGCCGGCGAAGTCGCGTGCGCCGACATGCCGGGCGACCAGCGCCGTGGTTCCGACGGCGACGAGGGAGAACAGGAGCGTGGCGAACCAGCTTGTGTAGGCGGAGATTCCGATGGCGTTGGTAGCGATCGTGCTGATGCGGCCGGCGAGAAAAACGTCGAACATGCCGACGCAGGAGTTGAGAAGCTGCTCGGCGAGGACCGGGACGGCGAGGGCGAACATCGTGCGCCGCAGGTTGCCCTGCGTGATCGCCGCGGCGCGCGTGGCGGCGGCGTCGAGTTGAAGCGTCTCCGTATCCGGCACGAGTCAAGCATCCGGGGCCGCGTGGAGGAAGGTGGAATGTAGGGCAGGAGGGGTCGGCGGGTCAACGAAGCGTCCCGCGATCCGGGAAGGGGTTGGGGCTTGCGCCGCACGGGAGCGGGGCGTATCATGCGTAGGGCGAAAACCGCAAACGCAGCGCCGGCCCCTGCCGGTCAAGTGAGTCCCGGCATCAGGTTTCCGCGTCGGACGCAACACGATCGTCATGACACCTTCACCCTCGGATGCTGGACGGCGGCAAAGGATCGAGCGCGTCCTGAGCGACGTGCGGGCGCGGCGCGCGCGGGGAGAGGCGCTGACGGACGCCGAGATCGTCGCTCGTCACCCGGACCTGGCGCCGGAGCTGGCGGCGGCGCTGGCGTCGCCCGCGGACGTGACGATCGCGGTCCCCGCGTCACGTCCGACGCAGGCAGCGGGCGCCGAGCCTTCGTCAAGAAGCGCGGGTGGGGCTGTCGATCAGACGATCCTCGTTCCACGTACCTCAACGCCTTCAGAAACCGCGGCGCCGGCGGACCTGACGATCGCGGTCGGATCGAGCAGCGGGAGAGGAGGTGGCGAGGCCCCGGCGGTTCCGGGCGATCTGCGCACGCTGATTCCGGGTTACGACATTCACCGCGAGATCAGCCGCGGGGGGCAGGGCGTCGTGTACCTTGCGACACAACAGTCGACGAAGCGGCGCGTGGCGATCAAGCTGCTGCTCTCAGGAGCGGGGGCGTCGCCGGCGGTCCGGAAGCGTTTCGAACGCGAGATTGAGCTGGTTGCGCAACTCAAGCACCCGAACATCATCTCGATTTTTCACTCGGGACTGACGCGCGACGGGCGGCAGTTCTACGTGATGGATTACGTGGACGGCGTCACGCTGGACCGACACGTACGCGACCGGCAATGCACGCTGGAGGAGACGATCCGGCTTTTTCTGGAGGTGTGCGACGGCGTTCAGTACGCGCATCAGCGCGGGATGATTCACCGCGACCTGAAGCCGGGAAACGTGCTGGTGTCGGAGGAGACGGAGTCGTCGGGCTCGCGGCGCATCGGCGACGGGACGCCCGCGCTTCGCGCGTATCCGAAGATTCTTGATTTCGGTCTGGCGAAGCTGCTGGACGGATCGACGGACGCCCCCGTGTCGATGACGGACGAGGTCGTCGGCACGCTGCCTTACATGTCGCCGGAGCAGGCGACGGGCCGGCATGACCAGGTGGACACGCGGACGGACGTGTATGCACTGGGGGTGATTCTCTACAACCTGCTGACGGGCGAGTATCCGTACCGGGTCGTGGGGAGCCTGATGGAGGTGGTGCAGAACATCACGGACACCTCGCCGATGCCGCCGATCAAGCGGTGGCAAGCGTCTGAAAACGGCCTGCGGCGCAAGCTGTCGAAGGAGTGCCCCTTTGACGAGGACGTGCAGACGATCGTGTTGAAGGCGCTGGCGAAGGAGCCGGACCGGCGCTATCAAAGCGCCGGGGAGTTCGCGCGGGATTTGCGCCGATACCTCGAGGGCGAGCCGATCGAGGCTCGTGCGGACAGCAGTTGGTACGTGCTGCGCAAGACGGTGCGGCGGTATCGCGCCGGGCTTTCGGCGGCGGCGGTTTTTGTCGCGTTGGTGTGCGGGACGGCGATCTGGATGTACTTCCTGTATCAGGAGCAGTCGCGGCTGAGGAAGGACGCGCAAGAGCAGAAACAGGCTGCGGACCTGGCGAAAGAGGCGGCGCTCACCGCCAAGACGGAGGCGGAAAAGGCGCGCGAGAAGGAAGCAGAGGCGCGGAAGCGCGCCGACGAGCAGCGGCTTGAGGCGGAGCGCCAGGCGTACCTTGCCGGGATCGGCGGGGCGGACGCGGCGTTGCGGGCGGGGGACGTGGCGGCGGCGCAGAGCCGGCTGGATCAGACGGCGGCGGCGTTGCGCGGGTGGGAGTGGTGGCATCTTTCGGGGCTGGCGGACCGGAGCACATTCACGCTGGACGCGGGAGGCCCCGCGCTGGATGTCGCGTTCTCGGCGGACGGTTCGCGCGTGGCGTGGGGAACGGAAGACGGGCGGATTCGCGTGGCGTCGATCGGATCCCGGCAGGTTGAACGCGAACTGGCGGGACCTAAGGCAGCGGTCGCGTGCGTGCGGTTCAGTCCTGACGGGCGTTACGTGGCGGGCGGGGCGCTGGACGGCGAGTTGCTGCTCTGGGACGCGGAGCGCGGAGAGCGCGTCGCGCGTCTTGCTGGGCACGAAGCCGGTGTCACGCGGGTGGCGTTTCGACCCGAGGGGTCGCTGCTGGCGTCGGCGTCGCGCGACGGGACGGTGCGGTTGTGGAGCGTTCCGGACGGCGCGGCGCAGGCGACACTGACGGGGCACACCGGGTGGGTGACGGCGCTGGATTTCACGTCCAGCGGCCAGCGTCTTCTGTCCGGAGCGTGGGACAACGTTGTGAAGGTCTGGGATGTGCCGGGCCGCAGGGAAGTGCTCACGTATGCGGGGCATGCGCAGCGGGTGAATGCACTGGCGGTGAGTCGTTACGGCGACATGGCGGCGTCGGCGTCGTGGGGGATGATCAAAGTCTGGACCGTCTCGAACGGGCGGGAGTTGACGACGCTTCAGATCGCAGGCGGAGACGTGGCGAGCGTGGCGATCAGTCCGGACGGGACGCGCGTGGCGGCGGGTTCGGCGGACGGCGGGCTGCGCTTGTACGACGCCACGACCGGTTTCGAGATCGCGGTGCTTCGCGGGCATGTGGACCGGGTCACGTCGGTGGCGTTCAGCCCTGATTTTTCGTGGATCGCGACGGCGTCGGCGGACGGAACCGTGAAACTGTGGGACGCGAACCAGGCGGAGAAGGGATCATCACCGGTGACAATTTCGGGCGGCGTGAGTGCGGCGGCGATCTCGCCGGACGGTCGCACGCTGGCGGCGGCGCCGGCCGGGGACGGAGGCGGGGCGGCACGGATCGCAATCTTCGATCTTGCGAGCGGGCGCAGGCTTGCGCAGTTCGACGCGCACACCGCCGTCATCGACGCGGTGGTCTTTTCTCCCGATGGCGCGCGGCTCGCCACGTGCGGCGCGGACCGCGCGCTGAAGACGTGGAACATCAGGCCGCTGCGTGCATCCGGGGCAGGCGAGTCGGCGGAGGCGGAAGCGTTTGACGCACAGGAAGCCCTCGGTCCTGAGCTGGCGCTTCCGGGGGCGCCGATGCATGTCGCGTGGTCGGCGGGCGGTGCGTATCTGGCCGCCGGGTTGGCCGGCGGAGAGGTCGTCATCGTTCCGGTGGACTCGCCGGATCGACCGCTTACTCTGGCGGGACACACGGATGCGGTGGTCGCGGCGGCGTTCGCCTCGGACGAGAACACTCTGGCGACGGGATCCTGGGACGGATCGGTCCGGACCTGGTCGCTTCCGGACGGGCGCGGCACGGCGGAGTTTTCCGGAGTTGGAGCCAAGGTGACCAGCCTCGCGTTCGCGGGAGCCGGCGTCTTGGCGGTCGGGAACGAAGTTGGACAGGTCATGCTCTGGGATTCGACGACGCGGCGGACCGTCACCACGACGGCGGTCGGACGGGGCGCGGTGGTGGCGCTGACGGGAGGCGCCGCGGGTGCGCCGCTGGCGGCGGGCATGAGCACCGGGCGGATCGCGCTCGTCGATGCGGCGTCGCTTACGCCGTTGTTGACCCTGCGCGGGCATGAGAGGAGCCTCGCCGAACTTTCGTTCACGCCGGAGGCGAGGCGCCTTATCTCGATCTCGACGGACGGCGTGACCCGGGTCTGGGATGCGCCTTAAGGCGGTGAGTTGCGGGTTCCTTGCGTTTGCATCGGAGCGCGGAGGATTGCCGGACACGGGCGAACCGGAGGTCCGTGATCCGTGTTGATGCAACGACCTTGCCGCTGAGGAGACCCGCGTGGCGCTTCACGATCCGCTCCCGCCTGGAGCAAGAGGCCGCTCGTCACCGCCGTCACGGCGTCCGATCACGTAACGCGCGATAAATGAAACCGCCGAGCGACAGGCCGAGAAGCCTCGCATCTGAGGGGCATCGTCGGATTCTCGGCACCTGTGACGCGCGTATTCGATCGTTTCTGCCGAATGAACCCTCGTCGGACCCGAATCCCCCTGCCCGCGCAGGGCGAGGCGTTCGAGGCGGATGAGATTCAGGAGTTGTTGCGGGCGATCATCGCCACGGCGCTGGGCGACATGCTGGGCAAGTCGCGGATCGCGGCGCTGGATCTCGCCTCCAACTACGAGACGCTGTCGGCGCAGCTTCGCGAGGCGGTCGTGGGGCGCGTCGATCATGAATACGGGCTTGACGTTCCTCAGCTTTACATCGTGAACATCAGTTTGCCCGAGGAGGTGGAGAAGGCGCTGGATACGAAGACCAGCCTGAACGTGATCGGCGATCTCGGACGGTACCAGCAGTACCAGATGGGGCAGGCGATGACGGCGGCGGCGGCGAACCCGGGCGGCGGGGGCGGAGCGGCCGCCGGGATGGGGATCGGGATGGGGATGGCGATGGCGCAGCAGATGATGCACGGCGCGGGCGGGTGTGCGACGATGACCGCGCCGCCGCCGCCGCCCTCCACCGGGGGTCAGGTCTGGCACGTGGCGATCGAGGGTCAGACGCAGGGGCCTTTCACGACGCAACAGCTCTCCGGAGCGATCGCCTCCGGACGGATCGGCCGTGATGCTTTTGTCTGGACGTCCGGCATGACCGGGTGGGTCTGCGCGTCCCAGGTTCCGCAGCTTCGCGAGGCGTCGCCGCCTCCGCCGCCCCCCGCGGCATGCAAGGGATCCTGACTCCCGGGATTGGCGCACCACGCTTCGCTCCCGTGTCGGGTTCACCCGCGGGTGCGGAGGATCACCGGGCGACGGCGGCGCACAGAAGGCGGTCCACCACGTCGCGGTACGTCAGGCCCGCCTCGGCGGCTGCCGCCATGTAACCCGCGTCGGGCGACAGGCAGGGGTTCGCGTTGATCTCGAGCACCCACGGCGCGCCGTGTTCATCGACGCGGAAGTCCACGCGGGCATATCCGCGGAGTCGGAACACGCCCCAGCATTGCAGCGCCGACTCGCGGAGCCGGCGCACAAGCGGCGCATCCTCAGGCGGGAACGCAAAGCGCCGCGGCGTCCGGTGGTACTCGAACGACTCCTCCGCCCACTTCGCCGCGTAACCGACGATCTTCGGCTTGCCGGGGGCGTAATCGACGAAGGTGATCTCCGCCGGAGGAAGCACTTCCGCGGGGGCGTGCCCGTGCGTGACGGCTGCGCCGCGCGGAGCGGCCGGCTCCGGCGCGGACTCGAGCAAGGCGAGATTGAATTCCCGCCCGTCAATGTAGGCTTCCGCAAACGCTTCACCGCCGAGTCGATCCCGCCGTGAGCGGAGGACGCGTCGGAGATCGTCGGGTGAGCTCGCCTCGACGATCGCATCGTCGTCGAGTCCCAGCGATGCGTGCTCCCAGACCGACTTGATGATGTATCTTCCGGGCAGGAAAGCTGCATGCGGTTCGGTTTCGTCGCCCTCCTCGACCCAGGACGGCGTGGCGATGCCGCACTGTGCAAGATGCCGCTTCGCCGTCGTCTTGCCGCAGGTCAGGAAAAGTCCTTCGGTCGGCACACCGGTATAAGGCACACCCAGCGCGTCCAGCAGCGCGGGCACGTAATGCGCGAGGCGCATGCGCCGCGCGAGGGATTCGACAAGATTGACGACGACGTCGCAGGCCGGGGGTTCGCCCAGCCGTCGTTGCAGCGCCGCAAGATCAAGCGTCACGCCTGCGGCGGACCACCGATGTCCGAGCGCCTCCAGTGCCGCGCCGATCGCCCGGACCTGGGTGAAGACGTCCAGCTCGTCCGGTCGCGCGTCCGGTGGAAGCTCATCATGAAGGATCAACACGTTCATGCGACCAGCAGACCGCGCCTGCCTCCGGCGATCAAGGCGAGGGAATAACTGACGCAAGACCGCAGCGGCACGGACCTCACCGCCGCCAGCGCCCGCCGACGCAGACCTCCCTCACCGCCTCGTTTCCGGCGCCGAAGATGAACGTCTCCAGCAGCGTCTCGGCCGTCCACCCGGCCAGGGTCGGGCAGGTCAGGTCAAGCGTGAAAAAATCCGCGAGGCGACCTCGCTCGATGACGCCCGCCGGCGCCGCCAGCGACTCCGCACCGTGAAGTGTCGCCATCCGGAAGAGGGGCGCTCCGATGCGCCCGCCGTCATCGGCGACGATGCCGCGCCGCTGACGGATCAGGCGTTGGGCGTATTCGACGAGGCGCAGCTCTTCCGACATGCACAAACGCGAGTTCAGATCGGAGCCGATCGCAACGCACCCGTTCCGCTCCAGGATGTGCGGCACGTCCGCGACGCCGTCGCCGAGGTTCGCCTCCGTCAACGGACAAAGACACACCCTCCCGCCAGCGGCAAGGTATTCCGACATATCCGCGGGATCGGTGTGCGTGCAATGCACTGAGGTGAACCGGTCATCCACCTCGACGCGGGAAAGGACGGCGCGCATCGGCGTCATGTCGTACGCCGCTCGACAATCCTGAATCTCCCGCACCTGCTCCTCAACGTGCATGTGAAAAGGCATCCGCCGCCGCTTCGACTCCGCATGAATCTCCGCCAGGTCGTCGAGCGACGCGGCGCGGACGCTGTGAACGACCGCCCCGATCGTCTGCGTGTCCGGGTCGAGACGCGCCGCAATCTCGTCAACGCGCCGCCAGTACGCCGACGGCGAGGCCGTGTGAAACCGCCGCTGTGCCGGGGAAAGCGGCTGACTGATCCCGCCGGTGCGGTAGTACGTGTAAAGCAGAACAAGGCGGATGCCGGCGTCACGCGCGGCGGCAAGAAGCGGTTCATCAAGGGTCCACGTGTCCGTGTCAGCGTCGTGGTGCAGGTAATGAAACTCGCCGACGGTGGTGATGCCCGCGGCGAGCATTTCCTCGTACGCCGCGCGGGAAAGGTCGTACATCCGGTCGACGTTCATGTCGAGCACGAGACGGTACATCGCCTCGCGCCACGACCAGAAGTCCCCCCGCGCTCCCGAGTCGTCGCGCATCCTCTCCCACGGGAACACCTCGCCGTGTCCGCGCATGCCGCGTTGAAAGGCGTGGCTGTGTGCGTTGATCATGCCCGGAAGGAGCGCCCGATCGCGCAGCACCAGCGACGGCGTCGTGCCCAGCGCCCCGACGCGGAGAATCCGCCCTCCGGAATCCACGGCGACCTGCACGTCGGGAACAAAGGCGTCGCCGACATACGTGAGGTCGGCCTGGATGATCTGCTCGCGCGTGCTCATGTTGAAAGGCGCCGCGCGTGCCTCGGCGCGTCGCTAGCGGCTCTGAGCGTCGTTCTCGACAAACTCGACCTGCACATCGTACCGCCCGATGCGGATATGATCGAGCGGCGCGAGCCGGGCGCGGGTCACGCGCTCGCCGTTGAGGAACGTCCCGTTCCGACTGGACAAGTCCTCGACGACCCACCCCTCGTCCGTCCAGCGCATGCGGCAATGATGGCGCGAGGCGCTGGCCTCGGGCAGCAGGAAGAGCGCCGTTCGGCTGTGCCCGATGATGAAGCTCGTCGGCGCGAGTGCGGAAAAGGCCGTCTCGGGAGCGGCGGGTCCGCGCCGCACGTTCAACCGCAGGGTGGGCAGCGCCGCGACGTCGGGGTCCGTCGGCAGGTCGTCCTCGAGGCGGAAGCGGTGTCCACCCACGTCGAACTCGTCGCCCGGCGACAGTTCCGCCTCGGTCCGGCGCTCCTCGTTCACCAGCAGCAGGGCCGTGTGACCCAGCGTGGTCTGTCCGGCTTCGAGCCGCCACAACGCACCGTCCGACCGCAATCTTATATGAATCGGGGAGACGCGGGGGGAGTCCAGTCCGATCGTACATTCCGAGCGGCGCCCGATTGTCACGGATCGGCTCGGATCGAGAGAGAACGCCCGACCGACGTGCTGGGGACCGGCGACGAGTTTGAGTCGAAAGTCGTGCATCACGGGGTCGGGTGCGAGTTGGTGGCGGCCTTTCTGCCGGCGAGGCTGAACGTCAGGTTGACACGGTCCTTGATGACGCCGGGGAACGCCAGCACCCGGTTGTGCATCACCGCGTACACACCGGGCGGCAGCAGCCGGCACGCGAGCAAGGATTCCGTCACGTTCTGGATCGAGTCCGAGTCGCGCATTTCGAGCGGTTTCATCGCGCCCGTTAAAACAACCGGCACGCGCAGGTCCGCAAGCTCCCGGAACAGGAGCTCACCCGTGACGGTCAGCGTGTCCGTGCCGTGGACGATCATGATCGCGTCGGAGTCCGTCATGTGACGCCGCACCGCCTCCAGAACCCGCCCCCGATCCTCGTCGGTCATGTACAACGAGTCCTTCGAGAAGAGGTGATCGTAGGTGATGCGCAAATCCGGCAGGCGCAGCGTCGCCACCAGCGCCGGCACGTTCGACGACCGGTTCAGCAGCGCGCCCCCGGCTTCGTCGTAGGTCTTCTCGATCGTGCCGCCGGTCGTGACGACCGTGATCCGCGTGCGATCCTGTGTCATCGGCCCTCTCCTGCCTGTCCCTGTTCCACGTTGATCTTATCCTTGATCCCGTGCCGAAGCAGCGGGTCGGATCGAGACCCGGCCGAAAACCGGCTCATTAACCGTGAACCGGATCGGGACAGTCCTCCAGCGGGGGCGGCGTCACGTAGGCCGCAAAGGGCGACGCCCCGAACGATCGAGCCGTCCGCTCCTCGCCCAGCAGCATCGTCAGCGGCGTCCGCAGCAGAATGTGCAGATCCAGCCGCAGTGAGCACCGCCGGACATACGCCACATCATACAGGATCCGCTCGTTCCACGTCCGCGAGGCGCTGCTGTAAACCTGCGCAAGCCCGGTCAATCCCGGGCGCAGCAGGAGGCGCTGACGCTGAAACGCCGTGTAACGGGCGGCCTGATCCGGCAGCGTCGGACGCGGACCGACGATCGACATGTCGCCGAGCAGGACGTTGAACACCTGCGGAAGTTCGTCGAGCTTGAACCGCCTCAGGATTCGCCCGATCGGCGTGATGTCGGGGTGCTCCAGCGGGACGAGTTCCTTCACGTCCGGACGACGATCGGCCCGCATCGTGCGGAACTTGAAAAGCCGGAAGGTCCGACCGTCGCGCCCCGAGCGCTCCTGCACGAACAACGCGGGGCCGCGGCTGGTAGCCCGGATCAGAACCGCACACGCCAGCAGCAGCGGGGCGCCGACGAGCACGAGCAGGCCCGCCCCCACCACATCGACGGCGCGCTTGAGCCTTCTCACGTAAACCGTCGCCGGAACCGATGCGCCCTCGTTCATCTCGCGGACGAAGCTTACTCGATCCCTTCGGAAATCGCGCGGTCGGGAGGAACGCAAACCGGGCGCGGCTGACGCCGCGCCCGGTTCAACTCGTCAAGCCGGTGCGATCGATCCCGCGCCGAGCGGCGTTACGGACGGTTCCCGTTGGGGAAGATGTTCCCAGCCGAGCACCCTTCCAGGAAGGGGATCGTACACGTCGGGTCCAGCTCGTAATTCGGAATGTCGGTAAAGAGCAGGTCGATGTCGTTGGCGTCGCAGAACCCCAGGACCGTCGAACACGGGTTGAACCGCGTCAAAAGCCCCTCGCAGGACGGACTCCACGCCAGAACCGTGCCGCCTCCCGCCACCATCAGACCCGCCAGCCACGAACGCCTCATTGATGCGCGACGCGCCATGTGAATATGCTCCGAAGGGACGAAACCGTCCCGAGTGTTCTTTGTCGATCCGCGAACCCGGCTACGCCTGCCGGCTCCGCGAAAACCCTCAAGTCAGCCGATCCGGCTCCGCAAATCAGAAACTACGGTTGCTGGTTGTCATCCGGACAGTCCATGAAGAGCGGTCCTTCCGACGTCCCGCTCTTGTTCGGATCCTGCGTGATGAAGCCCGGCGTCGAGGGCCGGCTGAAAATCGGCGCACAAGGATCGATCAACCCGCCGAAAATGCCGTCCGTGCAGTCAAAAAGGAAGCAGAAATCCACCGCCCCCGCCGCCGACTCCAGCCCCATCGATGCACAGGCTCCGACGCCGTTGCTGGCCAGAACCAGCCCGCCCAGCGTCACCATCGCCCACCCGACCTTGGCTCGTCTCACGCTCGACCGCATCAGCATTACTCCGTGTGTGCCGCCCCTTCCGCCGCCGGCTTGTCTTTCTCGTCAACCCGGGGCTTTCTTCGCCCCGGACAAAGGCTCGAAACGTATTGATGATGAGCCTTCTGATCGCCGATCCAGCCCGGCGCGCCCTGCATGAAAGTCACTTCACCCGGCGTCAGCGCCACCGACGCTCGCGCGCAACCGTACCCTGACCGACACCCGCATTCTTCCCGCCCCCCAAGTGGGCGTCAAGGGAGCGCCGACCGGATATTCCCGGTCGTCACCGGTTCGATCAGCCCCCGGTTCGTCACCAGCCCCCGGATTAAACCCGCGGGAGTCACATCAAACGCCGGGTTAAGGCAGAAAACCCCCTCCGGCGCGGTCTGCTGCCCTCCGAATCCCCGGACTTCGTCCGCCGAACGCTCCTCAATCGGGATACCGCCCCCGTCCGCCAGCGACAGGTCGAACGTCGAGTGCGGAGCGGCCACGTAAAACGGCACGCCGTGGTCGCGGGCCAGGCAGGCCAGTCCGTAAGTCCCGATCTTGTTCGCGGTGTCGCCGTTGGCGGCGATCCGGTCGGCCCCCGTGATCACCACCTGCACGCGCCCGCTTCGCAGCAGGCTCGCAGCCGCCGAGTCACAAAGCAGAGTGCAGGGCACTCCCGCCTGCGACAGCTCCCAGACCGTCAGGCGCGCCCCCTGAAGCAGCGGGCGAGTTTCAAGGGCGTAGACCTGAAAGCGGACGCCTCGCTCGTGCGCAACGTACATCGGCGCCAGCGCCGTCCCGAACTCCGCCGTCGCCAGCGAGCCGGCGTTGCAGATCGTCAGCACGCCCCCGCCCTCCGGCATCAGCCGCGCGCCGTGCTCGCCGATCGCGCGGCAAAGCGCGGCGTCCTCGTCCCGGATCGCCTTCGCCTCCGCCAGCAACGCGACCTTGACGGCCTCGACCCCGCCGACTGCGGTTTCGTCCGCCCGTCGGCGCATCCGATCCAACGCCCACCTGAGGTTGACCGCCGTCGGGCGCGAAGACGCCAGATACGACGCAACGCGATCCACCTCCTTCACCAGCTCCGTCGGCGTCCGCGCCGCGCTCCCTCGTATGCCGAGCACCAGCCCCATCGCCGCCGCGATCCCGATCGCCGGCGCGCCGCGCACCGCCAGCCGCCGGATATCCGCCCACATCGTCTCGACATCCTCGACCCGCAGCATCACAAGTCGGTCCGGCAGGAGCGTCTGATCAATCATCGCGACGTGACCGTCCAGCCCGCCGATCCACTCAATTGTCCGCGGCACACGACTCATGTCGACGATCCCTCTTGCGTCGAAGATCGACGCGGTCCACGCCGGTCACGTCCCCGGTTTCGTCTTCACGGGGTAAGCGGGGCGATCCGGAATGCGCTTCGGCTCCTCCTCGATCCGCTTCAGCAGGTGCTCCACGGCGCGACGAAGCTGCGCGTCATGCCCCGCGAGAACCTCCGCCGGAGCGTTGTCCACGACAAGGTCCGGCTCGACGCCGTGACCCTCGATCAGCCACGTTCCGTCCAGCCCGAACGGCGCGAACTGCGGAGGCGTCGTCTGACCGCGGTCCACGAAATCCTGATGCGGCTCGATGCCGATCGCACCGCCCCACGTCCGCGTTCCGATCAGCGTCGCCAGACCCGCCCGCTTGATCGCCTCCGCGAAGTACTCGCCGTTGGAAGCCGTCCCGTCGTTGATGAGCACCGCGAGGTGCCCGTGAAACGCCCGCTCGGGACTGCGCACCGGCTGCCCCTCGCGCGGCTGGATCATCGCCCACAGCTTCCGGTCCAGCCGGTCGATGATCATGTCGCCGACGAACCCACCGGTGTTGTACCGGTCGTCGATGATCAATCCCGCGCGATCGTGCTGCGGAAAGAAGCCCCGCGCAAACTCGATCAGCCCGCCCTCCATCATGTCCGGAATGTGCAGATACCCGACGCGTCCGCCCGAAAGTTCCTCGACTTGGCGACGGTTACCCTCCACCCACGCCCGGTACCGGATCGCCTGCTCGGACCCGATTGTCCGCACCAGGTGCGTCTTCGCCCCTTCCGGCGAGGGCCGGTCGTTGTAAGTGATTTCGACGATCATGCCGGCCTTGTTCTCCAGCGCCGCGTACACATTGTCCGTTGCGCGGAGGTCGCGTCCGTCCACCGCGATCAGATAATGCCCCTCGCGCACCGGACATCCGGGGTGATCCAGGGGCGAAACTTCCGCGGCGTCACCCGGCGTGCCCGGAAGGATCCGCCGAATGCGGTGATACGCGGCGCTCGGCGGAAGCTCGAAATCCACCCCGAGAAGCCCCGTGCCAACGCGCGGTCCGCGGTCCGGCAGCGCCCCGCCCTGAATGTACGTGTGCCCGGCGTTCAACTCGCCGATCATCTCCCCGATCAGGTAGTTCAGGTCGCTGCGGTCGCCGCAATACGGCACGAATTGCGCATACTTCTCTCCAACGGCGGACCAGTTCTCTCCGTGCATTCCGGGGTCGTAGAACCAGTCCCGCTGAACGCGCCACGCCTCGCGGAAGATCTGCGCAAACTCGGCCCGCCGGTCGATCCGGATCTTCACCGCGGATAAGTCGATCTTCCCGTCACCCACGCTCGCCGGCTTGCCCGCATCCACGACACCGAAGGTCGCGCCGGCCCGATACACCAGCTTCTTGCGGTCGGCGGACAGGTGATAATTTTCGATGCCCGTCATCAGCTTCGAGAAAGACCGGTCCGCCAGCGCATACCCGTGAAGATCATGCGGATCCGTCGTCCGGTCATTGACGTTTTGGTACTTCAGAAACGTGGGTTCCGGTCGCGACAGGCATACGAATCCGTCCGCCGTCGCCTCAAGACGGAAGTAGTTCCCCGCGGGAACGCCAGGAATGTCAACGATCCGGCGCTCGAGGCTTTCGACGTCGATCGCTGGGGCGTCCGAGGCGTTCTCAGGTTCACCCACGCTCGATGCGGATTCCTCTTTCGGCGCAAAAGGCGACGCCGCACGACTGCTCAACACCACCAGGTAAGGCTTGCACACATCGAGGAAGGCGTGGTTCTGGTCAATTCGATCCATCACCGGCGAGAACGAGCGGTGAGAAAGAAAGTAAAGATACCGCCCGTCCGGTGAAAACGACGGACTGAAATCCGTCGTCCTCGGCGAGGTTACGCGGTGCGTCTTGCCCGCCTCCAGCGCGTGAAGAAAGATCGACTCATTCCCGCTCGCCTCCAGCTTTGTGTACGCAAGCCACCCTCCGTCCGGCGAGAACACGTAATCCTGAATGCCCCAGCGCTCCCACCCGTCATCCACCTCGCCGCGATCCACCGCCGTCACGACGCCGCTTTCCACGTCCACAACGCTCAACGTCATCGTCTTGTCCGCGAACGCGATCCGTCGGCTGTTCGGCGACCACACCGGCTGCATCCGGAACCGCCCGCCGTCCTGCGTCAGCCGCCGGACCTCGCCCCTCCCGTCCGACGACGCGAGATACAACTCCTCCTCGCCCGTGCGGTCCGAGAGAAACACAATCCACTTCCCGTCCGGCGACCACGCCGCGGACTTCTCCCGAGACCCGGACGCCTCGGTCAGACGGATCGGACGACCCTCCTTCACCGGCGCCGTCACGATCTCGCCTCGCGTCTCGATCACAACCCGCGATCCGTCCGGCGACAGCCCGAACGATCCGGTGTGCGCACCCGCCTCCACCCACTCCTCACGGACCGGTACCGCGTCGCTCGTGATGCGGATCGGAACTGGTCGGGTGACCTCCTTGTGAAGGTCGAGAATGTGAAGACGCTCGCCGTACTGGTACACGATCTGACTGTGCCCGATCGACGGGAACTTCACATCGTAGTCCTGGTACTCCGTCAGCGCCTTAACATCTCCCGTCGAAACGTCGTAACGGTAGAGATTCAGCGTCCCGAAGCGCCGGTCCGACAGGAAGTACACGCCGTCGCCCCACCACATCGGGTAACTGTCCGTCCCCACCCAGTCCGTGATCTTGCGGTAGTCCTTCGCCTCAAGGCTTCCCAGCCAGATGTCCTGCGCCGTGCCACCCTGATGACGCTTCCAGGTCCGGAACTCCCGGCTGATCCGGCAGTAGGCGATGCTCTTTCCGTCCGGCGATATCGTCGTCAGCCCGGCCTGATCGACAGGAAGCTTCTCCTCCGTCCCGCCGTCGACAGATACCTTGTAAAGCCTGTCCACCCGGAAGGGATACTCGCGGCGCGACCGGAAGAGGATGTGTTTTCCGTCCGGGAACCACTCCAGCACTTCGTCCGCCGCCGGATGCCACGTCAGGCGCCGCGGCGATCCGCCAGTTACGGGCATGACGTAGACGTCCGTTCCGCCGTCGTATTCTCCGGTGAAAGCAATCGCTTGTCCGTCCGGAGAGAGCTTCGCAAAGCGCTCCTCGCCCACGCTGCGCGTCAGGCGGAAGGCGTCGCCCCCCGCGGACCACGCCAACCAGAGGTCGCCCTCAAAGGTAAACACCACCTTGTCCCGGTCCACATCGGCAAAGCGCATCAGGAAGGACTCGCCCCGCGCTTCTTCAGCCGAAGACGCCGTCGCAGACGGAACGCACAGCGCGATCCAGGTCATCAGGTAAAGCATCAGTGTTGGCTCCCGGGGCGTCCGTGCGAATTGGACCTCGCTATCGACACGAGTCTCGCGCAAGAAAAAGCCGACAAGACCCCTTGTCTCATCGGCGTCGGCATCAAACACGATCTGATCCCCCCCGAAGTCCGCGTCCGCGCCGCGACTCCGGGGGGCTTCCACTGCTGCGGTTCTACGACAAAAGCGATTTCACGTCCGCCTGCGTGATGCGGGTCGAACGCTTCTCCAGCTTCCGGCTTAACCAGGACATGACATTCGGTGGATACGGCAACGATCCGCCTCGGATGGCGGCCATCATCTGCGCGTCCCGGCGGGACCGCTCCTTTTTCTTGCGGGTGAAGTTACGCTCTTTTGACCAGGCTGCGTCGATCCGGTCCAGCTCCCGACGCCCTGCACGAGTGATCTTTGCCATGTCCCTCCGTCCCTTCCTCTGACTGAATGCGAAGCCGGGAATTCTGCGTTCATCCCCGGCGGTGTCAACGACACCCAGAATGCATTTTAGTCCGATAACCACAACCGCCCCTAAATCTGCCCTGCCGAAAAGCCTCGCCTGATGAATTTTTTACATCATATGTATCGCCCGGATGTCGCCTGTCCCGATTGCGCGACGTGGATCCGCGGTCAGGCCTGCGGATACCGAGCGATCAGGGTTCGTTGGGACACACAGGCACCAGGAGGGGATAAAACAAACGCGGGCTCCACTTCCGCGACATTGCGGCGGCGGAACCCGCAGCTCAGACTCGACGGACCGGATCTCCGGCCTGCAAGACGGTCACGCATTGCGAACCGGCACCTTGCGACCCACCGATCCCGGTTTCTTGGGCAACGTCACAGTCAGGACGCCGTCCTTGAAGGTCGCGTCGACTTGGTCGGCGTTGACCGACGCCGGCAGCGGAATGCTCCGCGAAAACGATCCCTGCTCCCGCTCCACGTAGTAGTAGTTCCGCTTTTTCTCCTCGCGGTCCCGGACCTTCTGGCCGCGGATGAAGAGCACATTGTCCGCCACCTCGATATCGATATCCTTCGGCTCCACACCGGGAACCTCGACCTTCACCTCGACCGCCGACTCGGTGTCCGCCAGGTCAACGCGCGGCGTCAACTCCAACCACCGCCCGGCGCCTGCGAACCCGAGCGGTTCACTGAAGAACCGTGAGAATAACCGGTCCATCTCGATCCTGAAGTTCTCAAACGAAGGCATCAAGGCCTGCATCGCACGATCCGGATCCTTGTTCCTCCACGGAATCAGATTCATGAGCGTCACCTCCTTTCATGTCGCCGGGCCTGTCGCCCGGCGTTGTCGAACTCACACGCCGTACAAAACCGAGCCGCAACACGCCACCCTTACGCCGACTTCACCGCGATCTTCCGCGGCTTGGCCGAATCCTTCTTCGGCAGGTGCAGCGTCAGCACGCCGTGGACGTAGCTCGCCGTGATCTTCGCGGCGTCGATCTCTTCGCTCACCGAGAAAGTCCGGCAGAAATCACCCACGCCGTATTCCGTCAGCAGCGCCCTCTGTCCTTCACGCTCCCGCGGCGGGACCACGGCGCAAAGCGTCAACTCCCCGCGCTCGAAGTTCACCTCGATGCGGTCCGGAGTCGCTCCCGGTACGTCTGCGATGACCAGCAGCTCGTCCTTCCGCTCAACGATGTCCACCAGCGGCCGGTAAACCTGCCCGGAGCGCACACGCTCCACCGTCGGCTGATGCGTCTCACTTTTCTGCATTTCGGCACAGGTGTTCATATCGACGTCCTCCTCATGAAAGCACGCCCGCCTCCTCGCTCGGCGCGGCTGTGCGCATGTTCAGTTGCTCTTGATCTGGATCTTCCGCGCCGTCGCCTCCGGGCTTTTCGGCAGTCGGATCACCAACACCCCGTTCTTCATCGTCGCTTCAACCTGGTCGGCGACGACCGCGACGGGGAACGTCAGGGTCCGCGAGAACGTGCCCGTCGGACGCTCCTCGCGCAGCATCGTTGTTTCGCCCTCCACCGCCGGACGACGCGTTCCCTTGATCGTCACGTCAGCGCCGGCCACCTGAACTTCAATGTCCGAAAGTTCAACGCCCGGAATCTCCGCCTCGATCGTGAACGCCCCACCGTCCTCCCAGACATTCAGCGCCGGATAAGCCGGCGCGGCCCCGCTAACCGCACCGTTGCCGAACACGGACTCGAAAACCCGGTCCAGTTCGCGGCGAACGGCCGGAAACGGAGCAAACGGATTCAACCTGTGAGTCAACATGTACGCACCTCCTATGAAAGACCGCGCCCCGATCGGCGCTCCGGCGAGAGTCGCACGGGCCCCTCGCCCGCTCCCGGCGCTTCGCCTCGACCGACACAAGGGCAAGGGGCGTACCACATCGGCCGGTCCGGGCTTGAAGTAAGATAACCCCTTTACTTTCAGCGATTTATTGCAGGAATGCGCAGCCAGCATCCCGGCCCGACGCGCGACGGTGAACTGTCAAACTGGCGGGGCGGCGTCACGTTCTGGCACGGTCCGTTAAGCCCGCCTGAAGTGTCAGTTCGACGGCACTTGCACGGCGGCCTTCACCCCCGTCGCGCGCTTCGGCGCCCGCGCGTAAAGCATCAGTAACGCCGGCAGCAGTACCAGCGACGATCCGATCGACGCCAGCAGCGCCACGCATGACAACGCTCCGAACATCCGCAGCGACGGAATCCGGCTCAACACGATTCCGGCGAAACCGGTGATCAGCACGAGGGTCGCCGTGACGATCGCCCACCCGACCGCCCGGATGCTGCGACGCACCGCCGCGGGGATGTCGCCGTCCGCCTCCGCTTCGGATCGGAACCGGTTGACCAGGTGGATCGTATTGTCCACGCCGAGTCCCAGGCAGATGCTGAACACGATGACGGTGATGATCTGGAGCGACTCCCCGGCGAGGACCAGCGCCGCTCCAACCAGCGACAGCGGCAGCACATTCGGCAGCACGCTGATCACGCCCAGCCGCAGCGACCGGAACGACAGCGCCATCACCGCGAAGATGATGACCGCCGCCGACGCAAGACTCGCCGCAAGATCCCCGATCATCGCCCGCAGACTGCGGTCCGCCACCGCCGGCGTCCCCGTCAGATGAAACGTGAATCCGGGGTGCAGCTCGCTCAGCTCCGAAAGCGCCGCCCGAAGCCCCGCCAGCCGTCCGTCCAGCGGCGCGTCGCGCTCCCCGGTGTCGCGGATTCGTCCCGTCACCAGCGCCGTGCGCTTCGGCTCGCTGACAAACCTCGCCAGCAGCGCCTGCACCGGCGCGGGCGCCAGGCGCAGCAATCGCACCGCCGCCGGCGCGTCACCCGCCCCGATCGGCGTCAGCCGCGCCAGCGACAGCACCGAAAGCGGATACTGCGTCGCCTCATCATTGTGAAAGCAGGCCTCCGCCGCTCCGATCGCCGAGAGCACCTCAGGGGAATCCAACACATGCTCCTCCGGCCACGTGACGACGCCGAAGACCGTCTGCGCGCCCCCGAAGGCGTCATTGATCGCCTTCCACGCCGCAAACGTCCGACTGTCCGACGGGACCGACTGTTCCCACGCGTTGTCCGGCCTGAGGCGCGTGCATAACAGGACGCTCAAAACCGTCAGCGCAGCGCCGACGGCGGCGACCCGGCCCGGACGCTCCAGTACAGGGCCAAGTCGGCGATCAAAGAACCGCTCGAACGCCGACGTCATCGCGCGGCTTCGCTCCAGGCTGATCATCTTCCCAGCGACGCCGCCCGCCACGATCGGAACGATCAAAAGCACGGCGCCCAGCGCGAGAAAGGCCCCGAGCGCGCAGGAGACTCCCAGCCTGCGGATCAGCGGCGCCTCGGCCGCCACCAGCGATCCGAACCCGATCGACGTCGTCAGCGCCGCCATGAAACACGCCCCGCCGACCCGAGCGACCGCGGATCGCGCCGCTTCTCGCGGTGACATCCCCTCCGCCCGCGCCCGCTGGATGTGCAGCATGACGTGGATCGCGTCCTCGAACCCGATAACGAGGATGAGCGTCGGCGTGATCACGTTGATGACGTTGGTTTTCTCACCCGCCCACCCCATCGCGCCCAGCGTCCACAACGCCCCCAGCACCGACGCCGCGCCGACGATCACAATCTCCGTGGGACGCCGGAACAGAACCACCGCCGTCCCCAGCCCCAGCGCGACGCCGACCAGCGTGAAGGTCTTCTGATCATCGCGCATCGCGTAAAACACCTCCGCGCGCAGCGCCGGCACGCCCGTCAACTGCATCGTGAAGGGAACCTCGGCGGACACGGTCGACAGGGCGCTGTCGATCCGCGCCACCACGTCGCGGATCGTCTCGATGCGCGACGCGCTTTCCCCCAGCCCGACGATGACCAGCGTCGTCTTTCCGTCCGCGGACATCAGGTGTCCGGCGACCAGAGGATGCGTGCGCGCCGCGTTCCGCCCTGTTTCGTAGGCCGACGCGTCCGATCCCGCCGGCGGGACCAGCGGCGTCGGCGGCAGACTCCGGTAGTCCAACACGTCCAGCAGGCTTTGCACGACCTCTACGCCCTCGACGCCGCGCAACGCAGCGCAGACCTTCGCCAGTCCGACGCAGACGGGGTCGCTGAAGACCTCCGACGCGTGGATCACGACGTAGCAGTCGCGGTCGTCCGTGCCGAACGTCGCTTCGATCTCCTCGAGACGGGCGTACTCGGGATCGTCCGAGCGGATGATGTTGCGCGGATCCTCGTCAAACTTGAGGCGGCGCTCGCCCGCAACCGCCAGCGCCGTCACGACCGCCGCAAACGCCAGCAGCGTACCGCGCCGGTTAAGGATGAAATCCGCGAGCTTGTGCATCCGAGTGCGCTGCCCGTCCCGCCGCGATGACCGCGCGTCAGTCGCGCCCCATCAGACCCAGCCCCTCCGCCCAGACCTCCGCGATGTGCCGGATCCGCAGCGTCGTGCCGAGGCGGTGCGCCGTCCCGCCGATCGTCATGCCGCAACCCGCCTCATTGCACACCAGCGTCGTCGCGCCCGTCCGGCGGATATGTTCGACCTTGTCCCGCGTCATCCCGTCGCTGATCTCGGGATATTGAAGGTTGAACGCCCCGCCGAATCCGCAGCACACGTCCAGCCGCTCCAGCGGGCGGTAATCCGCGCCCGGAAGATCGCTGACCAGGCGGCACGTCGGCGTCGGGTCCGCCAGCTCGCGCATGTGACAACTGTAGTGAACCGTGTACGAATGCCCCGCCGGCGCCGGAATCCGCGACAGGTCGGCTTTGAGCACCTTCGTCACGAACATCCCGAATTCCCACGTCCGCTGCGCCAGATCCTTTGCCCGCGCGGCGTACGCGCGGTCATGCTCCAGCAGGTGCGGCAGATGAAGCTTCACCAGCGCGGCGCACGACCCCGAGGGCGTGACCACGTGCGGATGACCCTCGAAGGCGTCGATCAGCCGTCGCCCGAGCCGCGCCGCTTCGGCGTGATATCCGTTGTTGTAGTGCGGCTGTCCGCAACACGTCTGCGCCTCAGGGAAGCTGACGTTGCATCCGAAGTGCCGCAGGACGCGCACGACCGCCACCCCGGCGCGCGGCGAAAACGTGTCCGTCAGGCACGTGATGAAAAGCGCGACGTTCATTCGTTTCCTCGTCCGGCCGCGTTCGACGCGGTCGTTCCGTCCCTTGCGGGCGCCCGCGATGCAAGCTCCTTTGCGGCGGCATGATAGGCGTCGCCGACCGGAATCCGCAAACGTCGCCGCCTGCGCTCCCGCTGCAATGACTCCGGCGTCCGGGGACATCCTTCCACCGGGGCCGCTCGAGGTTTTGAAGGGGAGGGTTGAAATGCACGCAGGCAGGAGAGGCGAACTGACAGGCTCGCGTCGCACGGCGCGGTCTTTTGTTCCTGTGTTGAGCGTCGCAGGCGCGCTGGTTGCTGCGAGCGCCGCTTATGCCCAGATTGAGAAGGGTGATCTTACGATCGAGCTGGAGCCGGTGGCGTCCGGACTCGTGTCTCCGGTTCATCTGACGCACGCCGGCGACGGCTCGGGCCGCATGTTTGTCGTCGATCAGTCCGGACCGATCCGCATCATCAAGGACGGCGTCCTGCTGGAGCGCCCGTTCCTCGACCTCTCGTCGCAGATCCCCGTCCTGAACACGGGGTTTGACGAGCGCGGCGTCCTCGGGCTTGCCTTTCATCCGGATTACGCGAACAACGGACGCTTCTTCGTCCGTTACAGCCGCCCGCGCACCAGCGGTCCGATCGGCGGACCCTGCCGCGGAACCTCGCGCGGCTGTCATGAAGAGGTTCTCGCCGAGTTCCGCGTCTCCGACTCGGATCCGGACGTCGCCAACCCCGACGCCAACCTTCTGTTCCGCATCGACAAGCCGGAGTTCAATCACAACGCCGGCACGGTCGCCTTCGGTCCCGACGGTTATCTGTACTTCTCGCTCGGTGACGGCGGCGGCGCCAACGATGACCTGCACCAGCCAGAACTCTGGCACACGACCCAGGGCAACGGCCAGAACATCGAGACGCCGCTCGGCGCGATGCTCCGCGTCGACGTCAGCAGTTCCTCGCCTTATGCGATCCCGCCGGACAACCCCTTCCTCGGCGGCGCCGGCGTGAACGAGATCTACGCCTGGGGGTTCCGCAATCCCTTCCGCTTCTCCTTTGACGACGGTCCCGGCGGGGACGGACGCCTTTATCTCGGCGACGTCGGGCAGGACGTCTACGAGGAACTCAACATCGTCGAGAAAGGCAAGAACTACGGCTGGGCCCGCCGCGAGGGCAGGCACTGCTTCGATCCGTTCAACCCGAAGAATCACCCGGAAGAGTGTGACACGACAGGTCTGACCGATCCGATCGTCGAGTACATGCAGCTTGAGGGCGGGCTGTCGATCCTCGCGGGGTACGTCTACCGCGGCACGCAGTCGCCCGCGCTGGAGGGGCGTTTCATCTTCGGCGACTTTTCGATGCAGTTTCAGACTCCGTCGGGGAGGCTTTACTACCTCGACGAGCCGACGCCGGGAGAGCACCGCATCCTCGAATTCAGGATCACCGACGCGGACGTACCTTACGGACGCTTCCTGAAGGGCTTCGGGCGCGACGAAGCGGGCGAAATCTACGTGCTCGGCAGCACAACGCTCGGTCCGACGGGGACGACCGGCGAGATTCACCGCATCGTTGCGGCCGACGACGGCTGCACCGGTGATGAGCGCGTCGCCAAGGCGAAGTGCAAAACCGGGAACAACGGAAACACGTTGAAGATCGCGCTGGCCGGCGGCCGGCCCGGGGACGGTTTCACGGTCACCCTGTCCGGCGGCGATGACAAGAGCGGTACCCTGAACGCCAACGGCGAGGCGACGGTGAAGTTCAAGGGTCAGGCCGCCGGCGACGCGACGGCGACCGTCTCCTGGGACTGCGGCGCGAAGGCGACAAGAGATTACACCTGCCCGTGACCGGGAGGCGCGCGGCGGGCGTACACGTTGAGGGAGAGACGCGGGGTCGGGGCGTCCGGATGTGGGGATCCGGCGCCTCGGCCCGCGCGTTTTCTCGAACACCCACGAATCTTTGTTCCCGGTCGGGTGGTCAACCGCAGGCACGGCTTCGAGCACGCGGAAACCGCCCGACGGGTGGAATAACGCGCACCAGAATCCCCCGCCTGACGTCCTTGGCCCCGCGCCGGAAATCTGCGACACTTCTTTCCGAATTCCGGTTCGAAGGCTCAGAACAGTTACAGGGAGAACCTCGACATGACGCAGATGCAGCCGCCCGCGCCGGGTCCGGGCATGCCCACGTTTCAACCGCCGCCCTTCTACGGCGTCCAGCCGGATCGGCCTTGGAGCGGCGCCGCGATCACGGCTTTCATTTCTTCGTTCCTGGTCTGTTGCCCGGTGATCAATGTCATCGTCGCCCTTATCTGCGGGTTCATCGGCATCGCGAACACCTCGGGTGGTCGCGCCAAGGGGCGGGTGCTGGCGATTCTTGCGATCCCGATCAGCCTTCTGACGGGCGCGGGTGAAGGGTTTCTGGGCTACGTGTACTACCGCATGTTCGAAGGCATGATGGGCATGCCGATCCAGGCCGCAAAGGTTTTTGACGTATCAAGTGACCAACTCGACGAGAACGCGACGGCGTTCTACGAAAAGTGGGCCAGTGCGGATCTGAAGTCCAACGTTTCAAGCGACGAATTCCGGGCGTGGGCGAAGGCGGTGCATGAGAAGACCGGCCGCCTGATCGAGGCGAACCTGGAAGGACTTCAACCCGGAGCCAGCACACCCCCCGCGGGAGCGCAAGAGGTCATCATTCCGATGAACCTTAACGCAAAGTTCACCAACGGCGCGTTCATCGTCAGTACGGATCTTTACATGAACCCGGCGAACTTCCCCGACATGCTCTCGCTGAACGACGTCACCATCGCGGACCTGAACCTTCGGGATTTCGGAGGGCGCGGCGGTGATCACGAAGGCGGCGACACGGGTAGCGGAGAGGAATCCGCCACCGGCGATGACTCCTCCGGCGGAAAACCGTAACGGACGGGCGACCCGTCGCTGCGCCGTCCGCTGACGCGCCGCCCGGATGCGTGATCGTCCGCCGTTTTACGCCCCGAGGCCGTTCAGGGCGCTTTCGTAGTCGCCTTTGCCGCGCAGGCCGATGAACTTCTGTGCGACTTCGCCTTTGTTGAAGATCATCACCGTCGGGATGCTGCTGACGTTGTACTTCGCGGAGAGGTTGGCGCTCTGGTCGATGTTGAGCTTGCCGACCTTGACCTTGCCCGCGTACTGCGTCGCCAGTTCGTCGATGATCGGCGTCAATGCGCGGCAGGGCATGCACCACTCGGCCCAGAAATCCACCAGGACCGGGGTCTGTGCCTGAAGAACCTCCTTCTCGAAATTACCCTCGTTGAACTCCAGCGTGTTCGCGCCCGACATCGTTTCACTCCTTGCGGGCCTTCCCGCCCGCCGTTGCGGCGTTCTTGTTGTCGTTTCGAGTCTAGGAAGCCCGGTCCTCAACGTCAACCGGGCGAAGCCCGCTCGACGCGGGGTTCCGCGCCGTCCGCAACCTTGGATGCCGCACGATCGACTTGCGTGACGGGAAGGACGCTGTCTCCGCGCCCGGCGGCTCAAGGAGTGCGCGCCGAGCACGCTGCCCGCGCTCAATGCGGCGATGTGCGATAACGCCATCTTCCCCGATGTTGCAGGATCCGCGTGGATGGCGCGAAGCGCCCGCTTCCCTTCGGGCACGGCCTGGTGATGCAACAACGGCTCCGGGTATCCGGCGGACTTGCGTCAGCTTTTGTTCGCCTTGGGCCGAACCAGCGCGTCATAAAGGAAGGCGGCGAGCAGGCCTCCGGCGATCGGACCGACCCAGTACACCCAGTGCTGCGACCAGAGGTGCGACGTGGCCGACCCTCCGCCGATCAGCGTGCCGATTGTCCGCGCGGGATTCATCGCCCCGCCCGTGATCGGACCGCCGAGCAGGATGCAGATGGCGACCGAAAGCCCGATGCCGAACCCGGCGATCCGCGGCGACCGCCCGTCCACCGCCGTTCCGAAGACGGTGTACACGAGAACGAACGTCATCAGGATCTCCAGCAGCACGGCGATGCCGGTGGGCACGGCGGCGCCGAAGTTGGGCGTCCCGAGCTGGCATGCGGTGATGGCGTCCGCCCCGAGCACTCCGGCGCCCGACGCCCCCACGCCCTTGAAGATCACATTGAGCAACGCCCCCGCGATGGTCGCGCCGCCGCATTGCGCAATGATGTACGCGACGGCGTCGCCGGCCTTGATGCGCCCGGTGGCGAGCATGCTGACGGTGACGGCGGGGTTGATGTGTCCGCCGCTGAGATTCATCGCCGCGGACACGGCGATCGCCAGGGCGATGCCGTGGGCGAACGCGATGCCGACCAGCCCCGGATCGCCCTTCGTCCACGTCGTCGTCAGGATCGCGCCCGCGCCGATGAAGGTCAGCAGAAACGTTCCCACCGCCTCGCACGTCAGGTTTCTCAGTTTGTCATTCATCTTCGCTCGCCTTGTAGGTTGCCTCAATCACTTTGTGAACGCGGTTCCACCGCACGTCGCGGTTCGACCGCTGCGTGCTTCGGACGGGCGCTCAGAGGACGATCCCGTTGCGTCGTTACGGACCACCCTCAGCAGGTTCCGCCGGTTGCGTTGGTTCCACATCCGCCGACGGATCCTGCGTCACTGCCGGTGATGCGGGCACGGCCGAGGCCCGCTTGAGAA
>BOJX01000020.1 GCA_016860685.1 Planctomycetota bacterium | reverse complement strand
CATCATCACGAGCGTTACGACGGGAAGGGTTATCCCGACGGGCTTGCGGGGGAGGGGATTCCGCTTCAGGCACGGATCATCCAGGTTGCGGACATCTTCGACGCGCTGACGAGTTCACGCGCTTACCGCAAGGCCTTCGACTGGGAGAAGGCGCTGTCGATCATCGCGGAGGAGTCCGGGACGGTCGTGGACCCGGAGCTGGGGCGCGTGTTCATCCGGATGATCCGGCGTGAGTTTCAGGGCAAGCCGGAAGCGTGGGAGGCGATGACGCGCTACGGATCACAGGAGGGCGGCGGAGACGTTCCGTCGAGGGTCGACGGCGACCGCGGCCCCAGCGGCGCGGTTGCGCCGGGATCCCCCTCCGGCGGCGGCGTCTGAGCGGTCGAGGAGCAAGGTGACGATGATTCATGAGTGGGTGTTACTCTGGTTGCCGATCGTACTCGCCGCGGGGCTGGGCGGACGCCTGCTGGGTCGGGCGCGCGGAACGGCGCTGGGCGTCCTGTGCGGTTTGTTCTGGATCGTGCTGGTGCAGGCGCGCGAGGGGGCCGTGGCGTGGCAGGGAGGGTGGAACGTCACGGCGCTTCTGACCGGCGCGCTGGCGATCACGGCGGTTGGCGCGTGGGGCGGGGACGTTCGGGTGATGATCGGCGGCGGGCGGGGCGATGCGCCGCCTGCGGCGCGCGTTTCTTCCGGGCAACTGCTGTCCTCCTGGGGTTCGTCGATCGGCGCGTTATCCGCTCTGACTCGCGCGATGGAAACGTTTGACGACTGGCTGGAAGCGCACCGCAACGACCCGGATCCCTGGCCCGGGTTCGGGGAGTTCGCGCGCGGCGTCCTTTACGACTGCTGCCGCACGTCGCACGTGCGGTTTTACCGCATTCTCAGCGAAGGGGCGGAGCTGGCGCCGATCCGTGAGGAACATCCCTTCGTCGAGAACGAGACGCCCAGCGCGCGGGAGGGGATCGTCGGGCACGTGGCGACGACCGGGCGTTCCTATCTGGAAGGGGACGCGACGCACGGGGCGCTGGTGGACGACCTGGCGCGTCGCTCGGGCCGGCCGCTGGCGTGGTGCTTCGCGGTGACGCAGGGCGCGCGGAAGATCGGACTGGTGACCGTCGGGGCGTTTGACGGGCATGAGCGTCAGGATTTTCAGCATTACCGGGCGGTGGAGCTGCTCATCGCACACTTCTGGATCACGTTGCTGGAAGTTTGTCGGGGGCGGTCGGCGGCGACGCATGATCCGGTCTCCGGGGCGCTCACGCGGGAGGCCTTCTTCACGCAGGCGGAGTGTTCGCTCGATGCGGCGAAGCGCGACGGAGAACCTTGCGCGCTGGCGGTGCTGTCGATCGAGCCGTTGCGGCAGTTTAACGACGCCGGAGACTGGGATGCTGCGGACGAAGTCGTGCGGACGGTGAGCCACGTCGTGCGTGAACGATTGCGCGGCGACGACCGGTTCGGGCGGTTCGACGAGGGCCGCATGATGCTTCTTCTGCGGCGGGTGGATTCCTCTCTGGCGTCGCTGATTCTTGAGCAGTTGCTGGAGCGGGTGCGCGCGGCGTGCGCCGAGGCGCGGACGTCGGGGACAGAGGTGCAGGTGCGCTGCGGGGTGGTGGGGAGCGGGACGGGTCAGCCGCGGTTCTCCGACATGCTGCGGCAGGCGGTGGCGCTGTGTCAGGAAGCGCGGCTGAGCGGGTCGGTCCTGGCCAGCGACCTGCGATCGCGGGAGGAGGCGCTGGTGGGGAGTGGAGCGATCTGAGTCGCGTCGGCGTGGTGGTCCATCATGAAACTGGAGCAGCAACAGGTCGGAAGCGTCACGGTAGTTTCGGTCAAGGGGGCCTTGATCGAGGACGACGCAGCGCGCGCCGCGGCTGATGTGAAGCGCACGGCGCAGAGCGCGAACGTTCGTCTTGTGTTGAACCTTCAGGACGTGCCTTACGTGGACAGCGCGGCGCTGGAAGGGCTGGTGGACGTGGCGGATGTGCTCGAGGACCGCAGCGTTCGGCTTCGGCTGGCGTGCGTTCCGGCGACGGTGCGGGAAGTGCTGCAACTGACGGAGCTGGCGGAGCGGTTCGAGTTCTTCGAGAAGGTCGAGGACGCGGTGAAGAGCTTTCTTTGAGCAGCGAGGGTTGCCGGCTTTGCGTCGTGGGCTGCCCGCCACGCGTTTTCGGCGACTCGTGTGTTGAGCTGCGAGTTCGTTGCATCTGAATCAGAGCAAGGAGCTTGGCCGCGTACGTGCGGACCGGAGGTCCGCGATCCGTCCTGGTGATACGAATCCGCATCTGAAGACGTAAGCGACCTCATGATCGAACAAGCCTTCAAACTCGGCGAGCAGCTCATCGCGGAGGGGTTGATTACCTCTGAGCAACTCGCGGCTGCACTGGCGAAGCAGGCGTCTTCGGGCGGACGGCTGGGCAGCACGCTGGTGTCGACGGGAGCGATCTCGACGTCGGCGTTGGTGACGACGCTCTCGCGGCGGCTGGGGGTGAAGGGGTGCGTGCTGCGTCACGGGCTGATCGATCCGAAGGCGGCGAAGTGCATCTCGAAGGAGGAGGCGCGGCGGCTGCGCGTGCTTCCGATGTTCCGGGTGCGCGACGTGCTGACGGTGGCGATGGTGGAGCCGCAGTCGCTGCCGACGCAGGACCGCCTGCGGCAACTGACGCGGTGCGACATCCGCCCGATCCTCGTGCTGGAGGAGAACCTCGAGGAGTTTCAGAACAAGTACCTGACGGGCGAGGTGACGGTGGACACGTTCCTCGCGTCGATCGAGGAGAGCGAAGTCCTCATCACGGAGCACGAGGCGATCGACGAGGGTCCGGTCACGGATCTCGACCGGATGGTGGACGGCAGCCCGGTGGTGAACCTCGTGAATCTCGCGGTGCTGACGGCGCTGCGCGACGGCGCGAGCGACATTCACATCGAGCCGGACCGGAACGCGACGCACATCCGGTACCGGATTGACGGCAAGCTGCGTGAGCTGCTGAGCCCGCCGAAGGGGCTGCACGCGGCGATCGTTTCGCGGATCAAGGTCATCGGCCGGATGGACATCTCGGAGAAGCGCCTGCCTCAGGAGGGGCGCGTGCATATCATGGCGGACGGGCGCGAGATCGACCTGCGCGTGTCGAGCATGCCGACGATTCTGGGGGAGAAGATTGTGATCCGCCTGCTGGACCGGGGGAACCTCAGTTTCGACCTCGGGGCGCTGGGCATGCGCGAGGAGGACCGAGCCGCCGTGGAGGCGATGATCCGCTGTCCTTACGGATTGATGCTGGTCACCGGACCGACGGGCAGCGGCAAGACGACGACGTTGTACTCCTGCCTCGATCTTCTGCGCGAGGAGGCGAACAACATCGTTACGATCGAGGATCCGGTCGAGTATCAGATTCCGCTGATCAATCAGGTGCAGGTGAACGACCAGGTCGGGCTGACGTTTGCGCGGGCGCTCCGGTCGATCCTGCGTCAGGATCCGGACATCATCATGGTGGGCGAGATGCGCGACGAGGAGACGGCGCGGGTGGCGGTGCAGTCCGCGCTGACGGGGCACCTTGTGCTTTCGACGCTGCACACGAACGACTGTCCCGGCGGGATCGCGCGTCTGTTTGACATGAAGATCGAGCCTTACCTGATCGCGTCGTCGGTGCTGGGGTTCATCGCGCAGCGTCTGGCGCGGAAGATCTGCCCGTCCTGCCGCACGTCGTATTACCCTCCGGCGCCGCTGCTGGCGAGCGTGGGGTGGGGGCATCGCACGAGCGAGCTGTTTCAGAAGGGGGAGGGATGCCGGGAGTGCCACAACTCCGGTTTCAAGGGGCGCGTCGGCATCTACGAAGTCATGCTGATGGACCCGGAACTTCGACGACTGGTTCATGAGCGCGCGAATGAGGGCCAGATCCGCGAGTATCTCGCGCAGTCCGGCTGGCGGTCGCTGCGTCAGAAGGCGCTGGATCTGGTGGAGGACGGCTCGTCGACGCTGGAGGAAGTGCTGCGGGTCACGCGATCGGAATCGGTGGAGGTGGGGGATCCGACGGGGACGGGTCTGGAGCAGGAGGAACCGGTGGGGACGGCGTAGTTGAGCGAGCGACAGACGGCGGACCGAAAGCGAAGGCGAGAGATCGAAGCCGTCACGGATTCGGAGGCGACCTGGCGGGAAGTTCAGGTCGTTCGAGGGCGACGTTATGAACCTCAGTTACGAAGCGGTGGACGCGGCGGGAAGCGCCGTCGCGGACGTCATCGACGCAACGGACCCTGCGGAGGCGATCGAGCGTCTCCGGCGTCGCGGATTGTTCGTGAAGAAGATCAGCGAAGTTGAGGCGGCCAAGGCAACGACGGCGCGAGCGCCGGCGACGCTGAAGCTGCCGCTGAAGCCGCTGGTGTTCCTCACGCGGCAACTGGCGATCCTGCTGAAGGCGGGCAGCGCGCTGGTTCCCGCGCTGCAGGTGATCCGCCGCCAACTCAAGAAGCCGGCGCATGAGGCGATGATCCGATCCCTCATCAACGATCTGGAGGACGGTCTGCCGCTGGCGGACGCGATGCGGAAGTTTCCGGAGACGTTCGACCCCGCGTACCGGGCGGTGGTGGCGGCGGGCGAGGCGAGCGCGACGCTTCCGGCGATGATGGACCGGCTGGCGTCGATCCTGGTGCGTCGGCGGGCGCTGCGGAACAAGATTCTCGGCGCGATGACGTATCCGCTGGTGCTGCTTGTCATGTCGATCAACGTGGTGTGCGGGATGATGATGTTCGTGGTTCCGCGCTTCGCGGGGATGTTCAAGACGATCGGCGTGGAGATTCCGTGGAGCACGCAGTTTCTGCTGAACGTGTCGGGATGGCTGGAGCAATACTGGGCGATCCCGGCGGGCGCGGCGATCGTGCTGGGAGTCGGGTTGTTTCTGCTGCTGGGGTCGAAGCCGGGTCGGCGCGTTCTGGTCAACGTTCAGACGGAGATTCCGCTGATGAAGCGTCTGACGAGCCGGCTGATTCAGGCGCGGATTTACCGGACGCTGGGGACGTTGATCGAGTGCCGCGTCGGGGTGCTGGATGCGCTGGAGCTGAGCCGCGAGATCACCGGCAACCGCAGATTCCGCCGCCTTTTCGACGACATCGTCGAGGCGTTGACGTCCGGCGACCGGATCAGCTCGGTGCTGCTGCGGAGCGACTTTATCGAACCTTCGCTGGCGTACTCGATCCAGACCGGCGAGGAGAACGGAGCGCTGGGACCGTCGATCTCCTACTGCGCGGACATTCTGGAGGAGGAAAACGCCGAATTGATCGCCGCAATGACGCGCCTGGTTGAGCCGATGATTCTGGTGGTGATGGGGGTGGTGGTCGGCGGCGTGGCGATTTCGTTGTTCCTGCCGTTGTTCGACGTGACGGCGGCGCTGGGCTGACGAGACGGCGCAACCCGAACGATCGGCGGCGCGTCGGGGCGGGTCCAAGTTGCGGCGGCGGAAGAGATCAACGTGCTGGGTCTGAGGTCGAAGACAACGCGGGTCGGGCTGGACATCGGCGCGGATGGGACGCGCGTGGCGCAACTGGAGCGCGTGCGCGCGGACTTCCGGCTGGGGGCCTTCACCGAGGGGCGTTATGCGGCGCCCGCATCTGTGCCGAGCGGAGAAGCGAAGAAGCCCGGCGCGGCGACGCAGCCGACCGTGACGGACCTCGCGCTGCCGGAGCACCTTCAGGAATGCCTGGAGCGATCGGCGGCGCGCGGGCGACGGGTGGCGATCGGGCTGGCGTCTCCGGACGTCGAGCTGCACCCGCTGGAGCTTCCGCCCTTCAGCGCCGACACGGCGAACGAGTATGCGCAGATCGCGCACGTTGAGATTCAACGCCTGGCCGGCAAGGAACACGGTGAGCTGGAGACAGCCTACTGGGCGTTGCCGAAAGGGGTGGGACGATCTCCGACCGCGGTCGGCGTGGCGGCGTCGCGCGCCACGGTCGATCGGTTGCTGAGCGTCTGCCGCGAGGCGCACCTGGATTGTGAGACGGTCGATGCGTCTGCGTGCGCCGTCGTGCGGACGGCGGGGCTGGTGGTGGGGGCGCGTCCCGGCGCGATCTGGGGGGTGCTGGATCTGGGCGCGAGGCAAACGCGACTCGTGCTTTGCGTGGATCAGACGCCGGTGCTTGCGCGGGCGGTCAGCGACGGCGGTCGCGGCTGGACGGAGCGGATCGCGGAAGAGCTGCGCATCTCCGCCGAAGCCGCAGAGATTCATAAGTGCGACGTCGGGATCGAGCCAAGTCGGCGAGGCGTCCGGCGGAGCGGCGCCACCGGGACTTCCGAACCCGGCGCTGCGCCGCGGGAGCCTGTCCTGCCGCCCGCCGGATCCGAAGGAGGTCGCCGGGAGCTTGCGGAGGTAATCTTCGGCGTGCTTCATCTGCCGCTGACACGGCTGGTGACGGAGATTGAGCGATCCTTCTCGTATGTGCTGAGCTGCTACCCGTCGTCGAAGGCGCGGGATGTGATTCTGGTCGGCGGCGGCGCGGGAATGCGGGGTCTGCCCGAGTTTCTCTCGTCGCAACTGGGGATCGCGGTGCAACGGTTGGGGGATGCGGCGGGGGCGCCGGCGTCGCGGCTTAAGCCGATCCAGCGGTCCGGCGCCTCGTCGTCACGCATCACGACGTCGGTCGCGTCGCTCGAGCGGCTGGCGACGGCGATCGGACTGGCGTTGCGGGGGGATGAGACATGATCGGCGTGAACCTGATTCCGATGTCGATCCGTCAGGCTCAGGCGGTGCGGCGGCGCATGCTGGCATGGGCGATGGCGGTTTCGGGGGTTGCGGGGGCGGGGAGCGTTCCGGCCGTGCTGGCGACGGTGCAGGCGGCGCGTCTGTCGTCGCTGGAGGGAGAGCAGTTGGCGCTATCGGGAGCGCTGTCGCGTCTGCGCCGCGAGCACACGGAAGCGCTGACCCAGATCGAGGCGATCAACAACGAAATCGAGCGTGCGACGACCTTCCGTCAGAAGCGGGAGTGGTCGGCGTTGCTGGCGCTGATCGGGCGCGCGATGCCGCAGGACGTCTGGCTCGAGTCGATCGCGACGGATCCCGCCCTCCCCACCGCGACGGCTGCTCCGAAGACGGCGTTTCCGGCGACACCGGCCCCCGCTTCGGCCGCGACGGGAGGCGCGTCATCCTTGCCGGCGCAGGCGGGGGGCGCGTCCGGGGCGGTGACGATCGAGGCGCCGCGCAAGCTGAACCTTCAGGGGATGTCGCGGACGTACGAGTCGATCCAGGTCTACGCGGCGAACCTGGCGGGCACGGGCGTGTTTTCTTCGGTCGTGCTCGGACGATCGACGTCGGGGAGCGCGGGGCCCGGGTCCGGCGCGCCGGGGGCAGGCGAAGCTTACCGCTTCCTGATCGTGTGTGAGTGGTAGTCGCGGCGACGCGAGGCGGACAGGCATGCGGCAGAAGCATCCGACAATGTGGCTCGATGTCAGCGGCGCGGGACTTTGCCTGCTGCTCGCTGCGGGGCTGATCTGGTATTCGAAGGGACCGATGGGCAAGGCCGCGCGGATGGACGAGCTGAAGGCTTCGATCGGTCAGATGCACCGCGACGCGGCCGCCGTCGAGGCGCAGGTTCAGGAGCAGCGACGGGTGCTGGAGTCGCTGCGCGCGACACTGGCGCAGGCCGAGCGCCTTCCGGCGGACGCGCCCATCCCGCAATGTCAGGCCCGGTTGGCGGAGCTTGCGCGGGCGAGCGGCGTCCGCATCACGAATTTTCTTCCGCTGCCGGACCGGGAGTATCCGGGGATCGTTGAGCGGCGGTTCACGTTCGAGGCGCGCGGGACGACGAAGGACGTGCTGACGTTTCTGAAGGGGATCGAGTCGGACGAACACTGGCTGGACATCGGATATCTGTCGCTGGCGCGGCCGGTGGGCCCGGACCTGGATGCGCGGGGGCGGACGCTGGCGTTCGCAATCAGCATGTATTCGGCGGCGCCGGGCGTTGCGCCACCGAAGCCCCCTGGTGCATGAGCGGCGTGGGCAGGTAGGCGGCGGCGCGTAAGACGGCGCAAGTGCTGGAAACATGGCGGCAAACCGCAAATACAAGATTTACGGCGCGGTGATCGCGGTCGGCGTCGTCGCGCTGGCGGCGGACCGGTTCCTCGGGGGCGCGTCCAACCCGGAACTGGCGTTGGCGGGCACGGCGATGGGCGCCGATGGTTCTCGAACCGACGCTGTCCGGGCGCAAGTTGCAGGATCCTCCGCGGTTCTGCTGATCCCCTTTCCGCGCAGCCTGCCGCCGTTTGACGAGTCGATCGATGCGCAGTCGGACATGTTCGCCCGTCCCGAGGAGCGCGGCCTTGCGTCCCCGATCGCGACGGCGCCGAAAATCGGCGAGGACGGAACGCCCCTGTTGCCGGTGGAGGAGTTCATCAAGAAGCATCGTCTCGAGGGGACGCTGGTAGGCATCGGCAAGGCGACGGCGTTTGTCAGCGGACGCACGCTGACCGTCGGCGCGAAGCTGGACGGATTCGAAGCGGCGTTCATCGGTCCGGACGGCGTGCTTTTCCGCCGCGGGGAGGAAGTGGTGACGCTCAAGAGACCGGAACCGCTGGCGAACGTCCGGGACGGTTCGAGCGACGCCCCGTAACCGGCGGAACGGTCCTTCGGCGAGCGAAATGAGGGGTTTACGGGACGCTGAGAATTTAACTGGTCGTCGGTAAGCGACGATACCCAAGCAATGCAGGAGAGGCGGGCCGCGCGGTCGCGGCACGGATCATCGGGCGCAAAAAGGGACAGGGAATCATGAGGATCGGGAACCATCGTAAGGCGTTCAGCCTGGTCGAGCTTGTGATCGTGGTGGTGATTCTGGGGATCATCGCGGCCATCGCCGTCCCGCGGATCAGCCGCGGATCGCGTGGCGCCGGCGACTCGGCGCTGCGAAGCAGCCTGGCGGCGATCCGTAACGCGATCGACCTCTACTACGCGGAGCACGGGAACTCGTATCCCGGCGCCGACGGAACCGAGGCGACGCTAATCAATCAGTTGACGAAGCGCACGGACATCAACGGCAACGTGGGCACGACGGCCGGCGTCCACATCTACGGACCCTATCTGCGCGGCACGTCGTTTCCGCCAGTGCAGGTCGGTCCGAACAAGACCGCAACAGGCGTGATCCTGGCGAACACGGGTCCGACGGTGGACGAGGCACAGACGACGAAGGGCTGGGTCTACAACTACGCGACCGGCGACTTCATCGCCAACACCGACGACGCGGACGAGAACAGCAAGCAGTACAACACGTACTGATCGCGACGGGGAGCGTCCTTCACCGCGCTTGCACGCGGCGGCGGGTTGTCCCGGACTTACGTCCGATCAAGCGCCCCTCAGCGGCGCAACCGACATGCGTCCGAATTCACAAGGTTCCGAAGCGCTCGGCAGAGCGCTTCGGAACCTTTGTCTTATCGGAGCGGCGCCAGGGCGTCGGGCGGCGAGGGCCGGACGTCCACTCCTGCACTCCCCGCCTCGCTTCCACGGATATCCTAGGCTTTCGCCGGGTGACACATGTTCCAGGATACACGGCAACCGCGACGCGGCGCGCCTCGGTCAGCGTTCACGCTGGTCGAGCTGGTGATGGTGGTCGTGATCCTGGGGATCATGGCGGCGCTGGCGGCGCCGCAGGTCTCCCGCGGCGCGAAAGGCGCGACGACACACGCCCTGGAGGCGACGTTGACGAACGTGCGGAAGGCGATCGATCACTACTACGCGGAGCACGGGCGCTACCCGGGGTACAACCCCGCGGACGGCACGCCCAACGGGAGCGCTTTCATTCGGCAGTTGACGCAGTTCACGGACGAGATCGGCGCGCCGCGGGCGACCTACGGCGGCGCCTGGATATACGGGCCTTACCTGCGCGAACCGTTTCCGGCGAATCCGTTCAACCAGCTTTCGACGGTCGCCGTCATTCAGACTCTGGCGTCGGCAAGGCCATCGCCGGGGTCGACGGGGTGGATCGCGGTGTTGAGCACGGGGGATTTCAAGGTCAACTCTACGGATGCGGAATTGTCGGGCAAGGGCGGAGTGAGCGATCCGGGCAAGCGGGACGACATGCTCCTGACGCCGTAGCAGGGCGGAGCGGGGGCGGGTCGCATCCGCGCGGTGCGTGAGGAAACCGGGGGCGCTCCGGCAAAGGTCCGAGAGGCGAACGATGAACCGCAAGCGAAGAACAACACGGGGACGAAGAGGCTTCAGTCTCGTGGAGACGTCAGCGGCGGTGATGATCGGCGGGATGTGCCTGGCGGCGACCACGTCCACGGTGTATCTGGTCACAACGGGGGGGGACCGGACGATCGCGCGCAGCGACGCGAACAATCACCTGGCGCTGACGCTCCAGCGCCTGCATGACGAGATCGGAATGGCGACGTCGATCACCGAGCTGACCTCGCGGTCGGTCACCCTGTCCTGCCCGGACATCACCGGCGACGCGATGGCGGACACGATCCGGTACTCCTGGTCCGGGACGGCGGGATATCCTCTCGTCCGAACGCTCAACGGCACGTCTTTGAACGTTCTGGAATCGTGCAACAATTTCGCCCTGTCGGCGCTGCTGGAAAACCCGGTCGAGGAGATGACGACCCCGACGACGGACGTCATCGTCATGGCATATCACGACGGGTATCCGCTGGCGTACACGGCGCGGTCGGTGAACATCAGCACGACGACGTGGTATGCGCAGACGTTCACGCCCAGCTACACCGACGCCGTGAGTTACACGGTGTCGAGCGTGTTTCTTTACCTGCGGCGGTCCACGGGCGGGACGCCGAGCGGGGAATTCAAGGTCTCGCTTCAGCGCGTCGCCTCGGGCACGGTCAACCCCGACGGCACGGTTCTTCGGGAAATCGTGGTCCGCGCGACGGATCTGCCGACGGCGTGGGGCTGGGTCGAGTTCAAGTTCGGCAACGTGACGCTGAACAACAACGAATCCGCGGCCGTGGTGTGCCGCGGGACCGCCGCTTACACGGGCGAGGTGGCGTACAACGACACGCTGTCGGTCGACTGGAACGACGGGCAGCAGCGGATGCGGTACACGTTAAACAGCGGGACGAACTGGTACCCGACGCTGTTCCAGCAGACCAAGGATCTGCGCTTCTACGCCTACGGCTTCTTCACGTTATCCGGATCGACAAGCACCGGCAAGTACGAGAGCGGAACGATCGGCAGCGTGCATGTGCATCTGGAGCGGCCCTACAACGGTGAAACGATCATGACGGACACCGCGGTCAATCTTCTGAGCCGACCGCTTCTTTCGGGGATGAGCGTCGATGACATGCCGCTGCGCTGACGCTTCGACTTCGGATCGCCGGCGACGATCTGCGCGAAGCGGGTTGTCGTCGGGCGCCCGCGCGCGACAGCGCGGCGGCGGATCCGCCACGGCCGCCGCGGGGCGGCGCAGGCTGGGGCGGCGGGGATTCTCGTACCTGGAAGCGTCGATCTCGGCGTTGATTCTCGGGCTGGGCGTCACGGCTTCGATGAACCTTTACGGGTCGTTCGTTCGCGGCGCGGCCGCGGAGAAGGAGCGGCACGCCGCGATGGATCTGGCCGGCGATCTGCTCGCTGAGATTCTCACCCGGGGGTTCGAGGATCCTGAATTGGCTCCCGGGAGCTTCGGCACCGGGGCGGGCGAGGTCTCGCGCAAGGACTACGATGACGTGGACGACTATCACGGATGGGTCGAATCTCCGCCGCAGAACCTCGACGGGACGGTGATGACGGGATATGCGAACACCCGCCGTGAGGTCCGGGTCTGGAACGTTCAGCTTTCAGACATGAAGACGGTGGCGTCAAACGGGAGCACACCAGCGAAGGCGATCGAGGTCCGAGTGCTGGTGAGCGGTAAGCTGCGAGCGACGGCCGTGGGATACCGGACGCGGCATGAAGGGTATGAGTAGGGGGACAGGCAACAGATAAGAGATCAATGAAAGATCGACCCACGTACAACAGGGTGCGGCGGCGCGGCGTCATGCTTTACGCCACGACGATGATGATTTCGATCCTGGTGGCCGGCGCCGGAGTCACTCTGATCAGTCTTCAGTTCGCCAACCGCCGCGTGCAGTCCACGCTGACGACGCGCCGACAGGCGCAGCAGCTTGGGCGCGCCGGGACGGAGTGGGCGCTGGCCACGGTCCACGCGACGACGAACTGGCGCAGCGCGTTCACCACCACTCCGACACAGACGCTCCGCCCTGACGGCGGCGGGCGCATCGACGTCACCCTTTCCGACGAGGACGGAAACCTGCTCGACGACGACACGGACGCGGCCCGGATCACCGTCGCCTCCCAGCTTGACACGCAGACGCGCACGATTTCGCTGACGGCCCGGCCGTATCCCCACGCCACGATGGCGTACACGGTCGCGGCGTCCGGAAACGTCACCTTTAACTCGCTCGCCACCGTGAACGGTCCGATCTACGCGAAGGGCAACATCATCGGGACGGGCGTGACGGTGAATCTCGGCGCGGCGGCGGCGTTCGACGTGCCGGCGGGTTCGGTCGTGACGCCGACCCTGACGCCGCAGTATCTCAACGCTCCGTCCTACGCGATGCCCGCGCCGGACCTTTCGTATTACACCAGCCGGGCGAACGCCATCTCCAGGACGGGCAGCGGCGGCGGCAACTGGAAGCTGGAAAAGGCCAAGTTTACTTCGACGTACGCGACGACGGGGACGGTGAACGCTTACGGCATGTATTGGATCGACCTCGGAACGAAGAACCTTGACATCCGGGAGTGCCTCATCGAGGGCACGCTGATCATCACCGGCAGCGGGGCCAACGCCATCACGGTGGACAAGGCGTCAATCATCCGCCCCGGGACTCAGCCGTACCCGAGCCTGATCATCGTGGCGGGCGCCGGCTCGTCCGTGAACCTCAACATACCGAATGAGTCGCTCAGTGAGGTTTCCGCGAATCTGGATTTCAACGGCGACGGGGACAAGACGGATACGTTTACGCCTTATGTTTCAGGGCTGGTCTATGTCTCGGGCGCGACGACGACGCTCGGAGGCTCGGGTTGGCTTTTCACGGGGTGTCTTCAGGCGGGGATGGTGACGATCGGAGGCGGGGTGGTGCTCGGTGACGGGAAGACGTCGCTTGCGGAGCAACTCTCGCCGGGCTTCACCGACAAGCTGCTCCACGTCGTCAGCGGAACCACGCAGGAGATCGGGTCATGATCGGCGCCCAAGGACGGCGAACGAAGGGGAGATGGACGGCTCACGACCCGTTCCGGCGAGCGTTCACCTACCTCGAGCTGGTGATGGTCATGATCATTCTGGCGATCGTGGCCGTCGCCGCGAAGCCGCGCGTGGTCGAGGTCGTGCAGCGTGAGAAGCTGCGCCGGGCGGCGCACAAGCTGCGACTCGACATGAAACTGCTCCAGGGCGAAGCGCTGCGACTCGGGACACCGACGGCGCTGGGCATCGACGCCGCGAGGGAGTTCCACGCGCTGTGGTGGTATCGCGCGTCGTCCTCCAAGTGGCGGTTCCTCAACACGTACGAACCTGAGATTCCCGCGGTGTTCTGTCTGGGATACGAGCCGGACTACCGCGTGGCAATCGAGACGGTCAGCGACGGGTCGAAGTTCATCGAGTTCGACCGGTACGGACTGCCCGCGAAGGATCTGACGATCACGCTGTCGCTCGGCACGCTGCGCGTGGACGTGAAGGTGACCGCCGCATCCGGCGTGATCGAGTCCGGCGACATCTATGACGCGGGCGTCTGGAAGGGCAATCAGGCGACGGGCTGGCCGACCAAGAGCGACGCCAAGGGCACCGCGCCAGGCTCGACCGATGAATGACGAACCCTTTACCGGAAGCGCTAGCTGCCGGCGCCCGGATCGAATTGTCGTCGACTCCCGCCCGGGAGTACGTTACGGACCCGCAAAGCGCCAGACGCCGGCGGCGCGCATGCCGACGAACAACCCACGACGGTTGGACGCGATATCGTTCAGCACGACGCCGTCCAGACCGGCGGTGCGAGCCCACGTGAATCCGCCGTCCTCCGATACGTACACGCCGTTGAGCCTTTGCGGTTCGCGGACGGACCAGACCGTGGTGTAAAGGCGTCCGGCATGCGCGGCGATCGAGAGCCCCGACCGTCCCGCCGGGATGCCCGAGTCGCTTCGCGTCCAGGACAGGCCGCGGTCGCTGGAGCGGAAGACGCCCTCACCACCGCTGTCGAACGCGAACGATATCGCCGCGCCGAGGATGTCACCCTCGGTCTTGACGAAGCCGCCGAACTCCGATTCGAATAAACTTCCCGCGCCGCCCGCGAGCGCCGGTTCTCCCCGCGTGGCAATTTCTTCAAGCAGTGCGACTTCCGTCCGGCCCCACCGTCCGCGCCCAGTCCGCCCTGGCGTCCGTCGCCGCCAGACCCGGCATCACCACGTTGTTCGTCCCCACCGATTGTTGCCGCGCATCCGATCGTCCTCCTGTTTCCAGCCGATCTCGAACCCTCTCCCGTGTGCCCCGTCGAACGTAAGGATGACACGGACGAATGTCCGGTGCGATCCGACGCCTTGCAGCGGAATGATGGGGCATGTTTCGTGGGTCAGGCTCCGCGGTTTCCGACGCTCAGCGCGGCCATCTCCGTCGGTGCTTGACCCTCATCCTCCGCGATGACATGCTCCCCTGCGGAATAACTCATGTCGGCGGAAGCGGCGGACATCGTGATCATCGGAGCGGGGCTGGCGGGCGCCGCCACGGCGTACCACCTGGCACGGCCGCATCTTCAAACCGCCTCTAACTTACCGGCGTCGAAGTCCCTTGCACCCTCCGGCAGCCAGCGGCTTGCGCCCGCGCCGCGCGTCATCCTTCTGGAGAAGGAACCCCTGCCCGGCATGCACTCTTCCGGACGCAACGCCGCCTTTATCCGGGAGTTGATGGACGATCGTGCGATGCAGCCGCTCGGGACCGAGGGCGCGGAGGTTCTGCGTCGCGGCGAGTTGTGTGATTTCCGCCGTTGCGGGCTGATGCTCGTCGGGATGGGCGAGGAAGAGGTCGCGGCGCATTTCCCGGTGGCGCGCGGGCGCGGACTGTGGAACCCGCAGGACGGCATCGCCGACGTCGCCGCGCTCCTGCAAACCTATCTGGCAGACCAGGATCTTCGGTGTCAGACCCACGTTCAGAACTGGCGCCCGGACGGTGACCGCCTTCGCGTCGCCACCAGTTGCGGAGAGTTTACCTGTCGAATTCTTGTCAACGCCTGCGGTCCCTGGGCGGGGCGCGTCGGCGGCCTTCCCCTGACGCCGCTGAAGCGACACCTTGTCCAGACCCCGCCGATGCCCGGCATCCGTGCCGACTGGCCCTTTGTCTGGCATGCGCGGGACGGCTTGTACTTCCGCCCGGAGTCCGGCGGTCTGCTGCTGTCCCCCTGTGATCAAACGCCTTCGGAACCGGGCGACTACGCGGAGGACGCCGCGGCGATCGAGGATCTCGCCGAGAAAGTCGCGCGACTCCAGCCCGAGCTGGGCGAACTGTCGATCCTGCGATCCTGGGCGGGACAGCGCACCTTCGCCCCGGACCGCCGCTTCGTCATCGGCTTCGACCCGCGGCAGCCGCGTCTCTTTCACGTCGCCGGACTGGGCGGGCACGGCGTCACGACGTCGTACGCGGTGGGGCGCCTCGCCGCGCGCATGATCCTCAGCAACAGCGAACCGCCCGACAACCCCTTCTCCCCTTCGCGCCTGGTTGGATGAGCATCGGCGCAGCGGATGCGACCGTTACAGAGGGTTCGAACGAAAACACGACCCTCACCGCATGCCGGACTGCTCCCGCCGACGCCGCATGATAAGATGGCCCGATGGGCCAACCGAACGATCCTGTCGTCGAGAAATCTGCGCTTCGGAAAGTCATCGCCGCTTCTTCGGCCGGAACGCTGATCGAGTGGTACGACTTCTACATCTTCGGAAGCCTCGCGACAATCATCTCCGCGAAGTTCTTTCCGAAAGGAAATGAGACCGTCGCCCTCCTTTCCACGCTGGCGACATTCGCCACGGGGTTTGTCGTTCGACCGTTCGGCGCGCTCTTCTTCGGGCGGATCGGCGACCTTGTCGGCCGCAAATACGCGTTCCTCGTCACGCTTCTCATCATGGGGCTGTCCACCTTCGCGATCGGCCTGCTCCCCGGTTATGAATCCATCGGCGTGCTCGCCCCGCTCGCGCTGCTGCTGCTGCGCTTGTTGCAGGGGCTGGCGCTCGGCGGGGAGTACGGCGGGGCCACCACCTACGTCGCGGAGCACGCGCCGGCCCACCATCGCGGGTTCTACACCAGCTTCATTCAGACCACCGCAACGTTGGGACTCTTCGTCTCGCTGGGCGTCATACTCGCCCTGCGACAAGGACTTGGAGAAGAGGCGTTCTCGGCGTGGGGTTGGCGCGCCCCGTTTCTGCTGTCGATCGTCCTGGTCGTGTTCTCTTACCTCGTGCGGGCGCGGTTGCAGGAATCGCCGGTGTATGTCGAGATGAAGTCGTCCGGAAAGGCCTCTCGAAGCCCGATCCGCGACAGCTTCCTGCATCCGGAGAACCGGCGACTTGTTCTGCTGGCGCTGTTCGGCGCGACGGCCGGTCAGGGCGTCGTCTGGTACACCGGCCAGTTCTACGCCTTGTATTATTTACAGACCGTGCTCAAGGTGAACTTCATCACCGCGACGTACATCATTGCGGCAGCACTCATCCTCGGCACGCCGCTGTTCATTGGGTTCGGCGCGTTGTCCGACCGCATCGGGCGAAAGCCGATCATGATGACCGGCTGCCTGCTCGGCGTGCTGACGTACATTCCGATCTACCGCGCGATGACGGCAGCCTCGGGGTATGACCTCGCCACGAACTCGTCGCCGAACCCGAATGTCGTGATGCTGACACTTCTGGTGCTGGTGCAGGTGGTGTATGTGACGATGGTGTACGGCCCGATCGCGGCGTTTCTCGTCGAGCTGTTCCCGACGCGGATCCGCTACACATCGATGTCGCTCCCCTACCACATCGGCAACGGCGTCTTCGGCGGACTGGTTCCGCTGATCGGCACGGCGGTGGTGGCGAGAACCGGAAATAGGGTTGCGGGATTGTATTACCCGATGGCCGTGGCGGCGGTGACGTTTGTTGTTGGAATGATATTCATCCGCGAGCGAAGGGGCGTGGATCTGGCGCAGGTGGCGCATGGGGAGGCGGAACGGTCCGGAGCCTGATACGCTTTGCTGTCCGTGGTCGCACAGCCATTCCCGGGCGGAGGAAACGTCCACGTTCGCTCGGAGGCGATCCCGCACTTCAATTGAACCGCGTGCCTGATCGGGGAGCACTCCATGCCCATTGCATTTATCGGAGTAGCCCAGCCATCCTGTGCCAACATCGCGGCTACCCATCGTTCGGCAGGTCAAGCTTGATGCCGAAATGCCCCCAATCCTCGGGCCCTCTGTACCATCCGCTCACGATCATCGCTTTGCAACTTACAGTGCAGCCCCCGATGCCTTGTCTCTCCAGCTGACGGCGGTACGAGCGGGTCGCCCAAGAAAACCGCCCGCCGGTGCAGATGCGCCGACGGGCGGGGAATCGTGTCGATGTGAAGCACGGTGATGAGCGCCGAATCGAGAAACTCTTGGTGGCTTGTGAGCGACAGCCGCTCACAAATGCGGTCAAGCGATAGGCTATTAGTACGGGTCAGCTTAACGTATCTCTACGCTTACACCTCCCGCCTATCGACCTGGTGGTCTTCCAGGAGCCTTCCAGCTTGCGCTGCCGAGACCTGATCTTGAGTGGGGCTTCCCACTTAGATGCATTCAGCGGTTATCCTTTCCGTGCGTAGCTACCCAGCGATGCCCCGAGCGGGACAGCTGGTACACTAGAGGCACGTGCCTCTTAATCCTCTCGTACTAAAGAGACATACTCGCAAGTCTCGTACGCCCACGGCAGATAGGGACCGACCTGGCTCGCGCCGGTCTGAACCCAGCTCGCGTACCGCTTTAATCGGCGAACAGCCGAACCCTTGGGACCGCCTTCAGCCCCAGGATGCGATGGGCCGACATCGAGGTGCCAAACGACTCCGCCGCTATGAACGCTCGGGAGTCATTAGCCTGTTATCCCCGGAGTACCTTTTATCCGATGAGCGATGGCCCTTCCACACAGGACCACCGGATCACTAAGGCCTGCTTTCGCATCTGCTCGATGGGTATATCTCGCAGTTAAGCCGGCTTGTGCCTTTGCACTCGACGCACGATTGCCAACCGTGCTGAGCCGACCTTTGCACTCCTCCGTTACTCTTTGGGAGGAGACCGCCCCAGTCAAACTGCCCGCCTAGCACTGTCCCCTGCCCGGATTCACGGTGCAGGGTGAGGAAACAAGCAACAAAAGGGTGGTATTTCAACGTTGGCTTCCCAACCGCCGGAACGGCTGGATCATCGCCTCCCACCTATCCTACGCATTTGCAGCCTGCGGCCAATACCAGGTTACAGTAAAGGTTCACGGGGTCTTTCCGTCTTGCCGCGGGTACGTGGTATCTTCACCACGACTACTATTTCACCGAGTCGGTCCTTGAGACAGTGCTCCAGTCGTTACGCCATTCATGCGCGTCGGAACTTACCCGACAAGGAATTTCGCTACCTTAGGACCCTCATAGTTAGGGCCGCCGTTTATGGGTGCTTCGGTTGCCAGCTTCACCTTGCGGCTGACCGGCTTCCTTAACATTCCCACACCGAGCAGGCGTCAGTCTCTATACGTCCACTATTCGTGTTGGCAGAGACCTGTGTTTTTGATAAACAGTCGCCAGAGCCGATTCTCTGTGCCCTCCCCCGAAGGGGTAGGGACCCCTTTTCCCGAAGTTACGGGGTCAAATTGCCTAGTTCCTTAAGGACCGTTCTCTCGAGCGCCTGAGGCTACTCGCCTCGCCCACCTGTGTCAGTTTTGGTACGGATCCGCGGATTGCCCCCGCCGCTTTTCTTGGCTCTTTCTCCACGCACTTCGACAACAAATTGGCCTCGCCCTTGCGGGCACCCTCGCCTCTTGTCGTGGGCTGCATCTTGAAAAAGCGCACGGCGGTTTGATCGCACCACGGAGTGCAGGAATATTAACCTGCTGTCCATCGACTACGCCTTTCGGCCTCGCCTTAGGTTCCGACTAACCCTGGGCGGATTTCCCTTCCCCAGGAACCCTTGGGCTTACGGCGACAGGGATTTTCACCCTGTTTATCGTTACTCAAACCGGCATAATCACTTGATAGGCCCGCCACCACTCCTTACGGTATGGCCTGTATCTGCCTATCAACGCTCCCCTACCGACCAGAAACTAGAAACTGGAAACTGGAAACTAGATAACCCGGACCACACACCTGAACTCGCACGCCATTCTCATTCCGCAGCGCCTCCAAAAAGGCGGCATCCAGACTGAGATTTACTTGCGACGGGAAGACCAACTGACGATTAAGCCATTGATCATCCGTCCCACTTCACAGTAGCCATCGCACCACTGTTTGAATTCCTCGATCCGGATGTAATCGAGATCCCGGCTATATTCAAGCCAGACTCGAGTCTCATCACAGGATCCGAGCGAAACTCTCAGGTTAATGGATGACGTCCTGCGGGGACGACTGCTTTCCCATGCCCTCCGCGATGTTGGAGCCGATGGACTTGGTAGACCGTCGCAACTGCGACGCAAGCTCATATTGCTCGAACTTCGGAAAGGAAAGTGTGCGCCGATGTACCACAAGCGACAGATCGTACGCCTTGCGGTACACCTCGAGGTTATGAAAAGGCATCTCCTGCCTTTCTAGTCGCCAGTGTCTAGTTTCTAGTTTCTAGTCCCGTGGCTTCGGTTCCATGCTTAGTCCCGTTCATTATCGGCGCCCAATCTCTCGACGGGTAAGCTATTACGCACTTTTTAAATGGTAGCTGCTTCTAAGCTAACATCCCCGCTGTCTCAGAGAAAGGACTTCCTTACGCACTTAGCATGGATTTGGGACCTTAGCCGACGATCTGGGTTGTTTCCCTTTTGTCCACGAAGGTTAGCCCCCGCAGACTGACTCCCGGGATAGTCATCATGGTATTCGGAGTTTGGTTGAGGGAGGTAGGCTGGTGGCCCCCTCGTCTCATTCAGTAGCTCTACCCCCATGATGTAGTTGCCCCGAGGCTAGCCCAAAAGCGATTTCGGGGAGAACGAGATATCTCCAGTTTTGATTAGACTTTTACTCCCCCCCACAGCTCATCCCATAACTTTTCAACGTTAATGAGTTCGGCCCTCCGTGCCCGGTTAAGGGCACTTCAGCCTGGCCATGGGTAGATCAACTGGGTTCGCGTCCAAAGCATGCAACTAGTCGCCCTGTTCAGACTCGCTTTCGCTTCGGCTACCCCGCGGAACGGGTTAACCTTGCTGCACACCTTGACTCGCCGGTTCATTATGCAAAAGGCACGCGGTCACACGCGCCGCAAGCGGCATCGTGCTCCCACTGCTTGTAAGTATGCGGTTTCAGGTTCTTTGGACTCCGCTTGTAGCGGTTCTTTTCACCTTTCAGTCACCCTACTTGTGCACTATCGGTCGTTAAGGAGTACTTAGCCTTGGAGGGTGGTCCCCCCAGCTTCACGCCGGGTTCCACGAGCCCGACGCTACTCTGGATACCCTCTCAACGGGGAGTCTGTGTTTTCGTCTACAGGAGTGTCACCTTCTGTGCTCGACCTTTCCAGATCGTTCGACTAACACGACTTTTGTAACCCCTCGAGGGTCCGCAACCCCGCGGTGCAAGCACCACGGTTTGGGCTGATCCGCCTTCGCTCGCCGCTACTGACGGAGTCTCGGTTGATTTCTTCTCCTACAGGTACTGAGATGTTTCAGTTCCCTGCGTTCGCTTCGACGGACTATACATTCACCCGCCGATACCGACAGACGGTTGCCCGCTGTCGGTGGGTTGCCCCATTCGGAAATCCCCGGATCAAAGCTCGTTTGACAGCTCCCCGGGGCTTATCGCAGCCTACCACGTCCTTCTTCGCCTCTTAACGCCTAGGCATCCACCGCACACCCTTAGTAGCTTGACCGCATTGGTGAGGGGCTGTCCGTCCCCGGACAACATCCACCTTCGCACCAAGCCACTTTTGAGTTTTCGATTCTTCAGATCGTGCTTCGATCGCCGGCCGCCTTTCAGCCGCCGCCGACCTCCGCACACCTCTTTCGGCGCTTAAACCATCCGCTTGCCGCAATTTCGTCGGAACCCGAAAGAAACCCGGGCTCCGCCGTCTTTACGACAAGCTTCCACGCTTCACATCTTCACTTTTCAAAGAGCGTCCCGCCGCTCGATCCAGCTCTCTTGCGAAAGCCGTCTCAACCGACGGGTCGTGGATAGTACAGCCCCGTGCCCCGGCGTCAAGAGCGAAAAAGGATTCTTTTTTCAGGCGAGCCGGGCGCCGAGTTCGATCCGGCGATCCCGAAGGGGGCAGCGTCTTAAAATATTAAAATACATAAGGTTATATCGTGAGTTCTCGGCGAGGTCGGGCTTGTGTTTCCGCCTGCTTCCCTTGCCGGACGCCGACTTCTTCAGAAGTTTCCGGTTTTGCGGCGGGGCATCGTTGCGAGAGGTTCCGCCTCGCTGGAGTCACCGTGACCTGACGTCTTCCGGAAGATCATCCGATTGTCGTAGGTCCGGAAGAGGCTGAGACCTTCGGATGATTCTCCGGGCTACGACTTCCGGGGCGATCCTCCAGGGCACAACACGTCCCGTCGCTCCCTCCCCGCAGGATCGCGCCAGGTACGTTCAGCGAATCCAACACCCCGCAACCGAAGCCAGAGGGAGACTCGGGGGTCCTCTTTCGCGTATCTCGGGACTTCTCTTTGTTCTTCCTCCAAGCAGAAGCGGACTGAGGCGTTCTGTTGTGTCCGTGCGGACCGGAGATCCATGATCCGTTTCTTGTGCCACGAACCTGCAACTCGAGGCGATGGTGCAATGTGGCGCCTCAGCATTCATGTATCGTGCCGAACCCCGGCATAACAGCCCGTTGAAGAACCCAGGATCGGTCTTTGTGATGCCGGTTTTTCTCGATGAAATTCGCCCCCCGGAGGGCGGCGCACCCCTTTTTCAACGAGGCTGTTAATCCGACACGGCTTCTCGGGAGAGGCGGAAGAGGTCTCGCAGGCCCTCGGTTGAAAGCTCGGTGAGCCAGTCCTCCCCGGAGCCGATGATCGCGTCGGCGAGGTCTTTCTTGTGGCGCAGCATCGCGTCAATGCGTTCTTCAAGGGTGCCGACGCAGATGAACTTATGCACCTGGACCTTGCGGTGCTGGCCGATGCGGTGCGCCCGGTCGGTCGCCTGATTCTCGACCGCCGGGTTCCACCAGCGGTCGAAGTGAAAGACGTGGCTGGCGGCGGTGAGGTTCAGCCCGACGCCTCCGGCCTTGAGCGACAGGAGGAGGACCGGCGAGTCCTCGCGTTCCTGCTGGAATCGGTCGACGAGTTCGCGGCGGCGCGGTTCGGGCGTTCCGCCGTGGAGGAAAAGGATCGGCCGGTCGAGCGCGGCGGCGAGCATGCGCTCCAGCAGATCGCCCATCCTGCGGAACTGGGTGAAGATCAGCGCCCGCTCCCCTTCCGCGACAACCTCCTCGACCATCTCGACGATCCGCCGGCACTTGCCGCTGCGCTCCGATTCTCCGCGGGTCTCCCCGAGGAACTGCGCCGGGTGATTGCAGACCTGCTTGAGCTTGAGGATCGCGGTGAGGATCAGGCCTTTGCGGCGAATGCCTCCGGCTTCGTCGATCTGTCCGAGCATCTGTGAGGTGACGCGCTCATAAAGCTGCGCCTGCTCTCGCGTCAGATTGCAGAAGACGGTCATCTCGAGCTTCTCGGGAAGGTCCACGTCCACGTCGGGGTCGGTTTTGCCTCGCCGCAGGAGAAAAGGCCGGATCAGCCGCCGAAGACGCGCGGAGCGTCGGGCGTCGGCCTGACGCTCGATCGGACTGGCGAAGACGCGGCGGAACTCGCCGATCGTGCCCAGCAGCGACGGGTTCAGGAAGTCGAAGATCGACCAAAGCTCACCGAGGCGGTTCTCAATCGGCGTTCCGGTCAGCGCGACGCGCCGCTCGCCGCGCAGACGCCGCACCGCCACCGACTGCTTCGCGCCCGGATTCTTGATGTTCTGCGCCTCGTCCAGCACGATCCGTCGCCACGCTACCCGGTCGAGATGCTCGAAGTCACGATGCGCCAGGCCGTATGTGCTGATGACGACGTCGTGCTGCGCCACTTCCTGCGCGAACGCCTCGCCGGTCAGGCGCTCCAGCCCGTGATGCACGAGCACGCGCAGCGAGGGTGCAAACCGGCGCAATTCATGCTGCCAGTTTCCGACGACGGACATCGGCACGATGATCAGCGTCGGACCGACCGGCGCGGCGTCGGCGGCTCCGGCATCGCCCGGCGCCGCCGCGGTGCGCTCGTGCAGCAGCAAGGCGATGAGCTGGATCGTCTTGCCCAGGCCCATGTCATCCGCAAGACACGCTCCCAGACCGTGCCGATCCAGAAACGCAAGCCAGGAAAGCCCTCGGACCTGGTAGGGTCGCAGCGTCCCCGAAAAGGACTCCGGGGGGGGCATCAACTCGAACGTCGCCGACCCCTCGGCGAACAATCCGCTCAGCCAGCCCGTCGCGCGAACATCCAGGACGGGCAGACCGCTCGGTCCGCGCTCCTCGTAAAACGTATGCCGCAGCACGTCAGCGAGGGTGGCGCTCTCGGTGTGAGGACGGGAGAGCAGGTCCAGGGCCTGCTCGAGGGCATCCGGTTCGACTTCGATCCACGCTCCGCCGACGCGCGTCAGCGGCTGACCACGACGGATCAGATCCCGCACGTCGTCGGCCCCGAGTTCCCGATCGCCGACGGCGAGGCGCCAGTCAAAACTGACCAGGCTTTCGATTCCGACGCGGAACGCGGCGCCCGCTTCCGGCGACGCCGGACGAAGATTGACGCTCAATCCGACCTGGGGGCGCCGCGCCGTCCACCAAGAGGGAACTTCAACCCCGATTCCTTCGAGCGCGAGCATCGGCATCGCCCGGCGCAGGAATTGATGCGCCTCGTGAACATCCAGCGCACACGACTCCGGCAGCGGCGCGTCGACCAGCGCCGACAAGGGCGGAAAATGTCTCGCCGCGATCCGGACATCGGACCGAAGGCGTTCCAGCAGACTTTCCCCCGAGCGCCGCAGGAGGCGACCGGTGCGCTGCTCGTAGTCCGGCACACCGCCAGCGTCCAGCACCAGCGAAGGCGCCTCAAGCGATTGAAGGTGGATCGTCAACCGCCAGTCCCGGGCCGCAGGTTCTTCCGAGTCCGCGCCGTCTCCGTCATCGGAGGGCGCATGCAACCGCAGCAGCGTGCGGAACGGCGAGCGCCCCCACGCCGGATCCACGCGCGACACCCAGCCGCGCACCCGCTCCAGCAGGTCGCGCTGCTCCTCCGACGTGCCTTGCACGACGTTGGCGCCGTCCACCAGCGCCGTCAGCCAGCGCAACTCGGCTGACATGGCGCCGCGCGACCGGTCCCGCACGGTTTCCGCCAGATCATCCTCGGCGAGGCAGCGCCGGATGAAAGCGTCGGTCACGACGCGGAGGAAGGACTCGACGAGTTCGATCCCGACTTCGCCGCCCCCCGTCATTCCGGCGACGCTCCGGCAGACCACCGGAATCGCCGCCGCCAGCGGACCGACCTGCGTCCGCATCAGCTCCGGGTCGACCACGCACCGCCAGAGCGCTTCGATCCGCCCTGGCGCGGTTTCCGTCAGGTCGGGAACGAACCGCTGCCGCGCCACGCGCTCCAGAACGAGCCGCGCACATCGCCGCCAGAACTGAACCGACGCAGCGCTGAACACGGCGTTGACCGCGGACGGCGACGTATTCGTCAACCAGTCCAACGCATCCAGCGGCCCCAGCACCAGCGTCGGAACGACCCAGTCCCGCGGCAACCCCCCGCCGTCAATCAAGCCGGGCGCCGGCACGGTTGCGACGCTCGGATGAGGTCCACGTTCGTCGGAAGGCAGTCGGAGCGTCAGATGCGCCGCGGGAGCCTCGCCGGCCAGCAAAGGCGCTCCCGCATCCCCCAGCACGTCGCGCAGCGCCTCGTGCGGCAGGGCGAAGGGATGCGGCGCAGCGGAATCCGCCGCGCCCGCAGGCGATGCCGCGCGCGCCCGCAAAGTCTGGAAGTCCTCACCCCAGACCTGAAGTGCGTCGCGCGTCCAGATCGCATGAAGTCGAACCTCGATCACCGGCGCGATTCCAACCCGTAAAACGCGCAGATGCGCTCCCACGCTTCCTCGGGGCTTTCCGCGAACTCGAACAAACCCAGGTCGCCCGGGTCGATCACGCCTTCCTCCACCAGCGCGGTCCAGTTGATGATCCGCTCCCAATACCCGCGCCCGAAGAGGATTACAGGCACACGCGGCGACTTCCCCGTCTGAATGAGCGTCAGCGTCTCGAACAACTCGTCCAGCGTCCCGAAACCTCCCGGAAACGCCACGAGCGCCTTCGCCTTAAGCAGGAAGTGCATCTTCCGCATCGCGAAGTAATGAAACAGGAAGCAAAGCTCCGGCGTGATATAAGGGTTGGGACGCTGCTCGTGCGGCAGCGTGATGTTCAGCCCGATCGACTTCGCCCCAACGTCGAAGGCGCCGCGGTTCGCACCCTCCATGATGCCCGGTCCGCCGCCGGTGACGACCACGAATTCCCGCCGACCCTGAACCTGGCAGGAACCTGACACGATCTGCGCGAAGCGCCGCGCTGCGTCGTAATTCCGGCTTTTCTCCAGGAGGCTCCTGGCGACCCGCACGTCACGTTGACGATCGAGGTTTTCCGGTTCGCGGGACAGCGCTTCCTCGGCCTGGGCGAGCCGGCGACGCGCCGCGTCCGCCGGACCGATGCGCGTCGACCCGAAGACCACGATCGTCGAGTGAATCCCGTGCTCCTGCTGGATCATCTCCGGCTTGAGCGCCTCAAGCTGCAAGCGCACCGGCCGCAGCTCCGGGCGGGCCAGAAAGGCCAGATCCTCCTCCGCGAGCCGGTATGACGAAGATGAACAGATCGCATCCAGAAGTTGCGTCAGATCCCGCTCCACGCCGTGCCTCCCCCGTGTCCCTGAGCCCGCGCTGTGCGCCGCAGCCGCACCGTCGGAAATCGAAAAGGCACGATTCTACAGCGCCCGCGCCGTCGGGGACAGGCGTCTAACGTCTGACGGAGAGATCACGTCTCCGGCGCCGCAACGCCGAGGACAGGCTGCCTTACCCGGACGGCGCCCGGCGGCGGGCAAAGCGTGGATTCAACGCAGGCCGGCGCCGGCGAGTTGCCCCCCCGCCCCGGATTCCGCAGAAATTCGTGAATCACGATCGACCAGCCGCTGCTGCCGGCGCTGGGCGAGCGCATACAGTTCGGGGAGCGACATCGTGTTCCGGGTCTGCACCGCGAAAATGCGCCCCGCCGTCCGCCAGTCCTCGCCGATCTGATCGAACATCTCGATGAAATCCAGCGGCTCGATCCCCAGGGCCTGCGCGCGGTGCATCAGCACCGTCAGAAACTCCTGGCCGACCGTCTTGGAAACGAGGACGTCCGCGACATCGAACGCCACCCGCAGCATCGGACCGTAACCGGCGGCGCCCTTCCCTTTGCCGCCGTCACCCTCCGGTCCGCCCGGAAGGAACCGAACCGCCGCCGCAAACGTCGGCGGAAGGCGCCAGTCGTCCATCAATTCCGCCGTCAACGCCACGTGATCGATCCCCAGCACGCGCCGCTCTCGCTCCAGATGCGTCGCAAGCGTCTCGTTCTCCGAAGCCACGTCGCGAAGCGGGTAGCGATCCGGAAACACGCAGGCCAGCGCCAGCCAGCCGATCCCGCTGAGCAAGCCGCAGGTGAACGCCTCCTCCGGTCCGCAGTCCGCAAGCCGCATCGCCAGCCGGCGCATCGCCGCCGCCCGTCCCAGACTCGACGACCAGTACGGGGAAAGATCGAGCGGACCGGCGCCTTTGCGGTAGTCCTCCAGCAACGTGAACGCCAGCGCCAGATGCGTCACCGTGCGAAGCCCCAGCATCGCCGCAGCCTGTCGGATCGACGCGATCGAATGCCCGGGATTCAGCGCCGCGCTGTTGACGACCTTCAGCAGTCGGCCAGCCAGCGCCGGGTCCGTTTCAATCACCCGCGCGATATCGTTCAGCCCCGTCTCGTCGCTCTGCGCCAGCCGTAGCACTTCCAGCACCACGCCGCGCGGCGACGGCAGGTTCGGATGGTTCTTCACCTGGGTGTACACGAGTTGGGTCATGATAATGTTGCTCCGGCACCCGGCGGCGCTGCCTCCAACGAAAGAAAGATCGTTCCTGATCTTCGGTTCGATAGGCCAACCCCTTGACCGTGCATCGCCTGCGCGGACCGTGCCGAGCGGCAAACCGTGCTCTTTCGCATCCGAAAGATCTCAGGTTCTGGGACGTACCTCCTTGCAGACTGCAACGACGGCGGAACGCGGAAACCGGGGGGGCGCGATCGCCGGACTTGCGTCTCGCCTCATCCGTTTGACGCGTGCGCAACGAGGTCTATCCTTCGACGCCTTCATGCGGACCGACCGCCGGGCAACCCGACTTCGATCCAACCTTCGCGCCAGCGTCCTCGACGGCGGCGCCTTCTCTTTCATGGTGGGGACCGGCGAGACGTATCTCCCCGCGTTCGTGCTCGCGGTGGGACTGGGGGAAACGACGGCCGGCATGATCGCGGCCGCGCCGATGCTCGGCGGGGCGGTAATTCAGATGATCTCGCCGTGGGGCGTGCAGTGGATGCGGTCGCTGCGCCGCTGGGTCGTGTTCTGCGCGGTCGTGCAGACCCTGAGCCTGACGCCCCTGGTGTATTTCGCCCTCAGCGGAGGCGCTCCGGCCGCGCTCATTTTCGCCGCCGCGACGCTTTACTGGGCGAGCGGGATGGCCCTGTCGCCGGCGTGGAACACGTGGATCGGCTCGCTCGTTCCGCGACGCCTGCGCGCGCATTTCTTCGGACGCCGCGTCCGCGTGACTCAGGGATGCCTCCTGACGGGGCTGATCTCCGGCGGGCTGATCCTCCATCACTTCGCGGAGGGGCGTCGCGAGATATCCGCCTTCGCCCTGCTGTTCTGCACGGGCGTGGTCGCGCGGCTGGTTTCAGCGCGGTTTCTCGCCGCGCAGAGCGACGCCCCGGTGGACGTGACGAAGCATCGCACCGTGCCGCTTCCGCAGTTGTTTCGCCGTTTCGCCCACGGAGCGGACGGAAGGCTGGTCGCCTATCTCCTGGGGCTTCAGATCGCCGCGCAGATCGCCAGCCCCTTCTTCAATCCTTACATGCTCGAGAAACTCGACCTGTCGTACGCCCTGTATATGACGATCGTCGCGACGTCCTACCTGACGAAAGTGATCGCGTCGCCGTGGCTCGGACGGTTCGCGGCGCGTTTCGGCGCGAGGACGCTGCTGCGCGTCGGCGGCACGGGGATCATCCCGCTGGCGTGGTTCTGGACGGTGACGTCGGACTGGCGCCTGTTGCTGGTCATTCAGATCGTGTCCGGTCTGGCGTGGGGGGCGCTGGAGCTGGCCAACCTGCTGATGTTCTTCGAAACGATCCACGAACACGAGCGGACGAGCGTCCTGACCGTCTTCAACCTCCTCAACGCCGTCGCCACGGTCATCGGCGCGTCGATCGGCGCGGTCCTGCTGAAGCGCTTCGGCGAGACTCGTGACGCTTATCACACACTCTTCTTGATCTCGACCGTCGCCCGCGCCGGTACGATCGTCCTCCAGTCTCGCGTGCTGGCGGTGAACGTCCGCATCAAACCGATGATCGAGCAGACGATCGCGGTGCGACCGGCCCTCGGATCGATCAACCGTCCGATTCTGTCAACGCTGCCCGACGAATCTGCGGATTCGACGTACGAGGATCGTAAGCGGGCCGATCTCTCGCCTCCGGACCCCGGATTGGGAGCATGAGCGAATTCGCGCAAAACGTGAAGAATCGGCTAAGCGGCGTCGGGATCCTTGCCTCGCTCGCTCCCCCACCACGTTCAATAATCCGTCCCCGCCGCCAGGATCATCCGATCTTCTTGTTCTAAGACAGATCCGCTCTCTCCGGGACATGTTGATCGCCGCTTTCTGCCGATAAACCGTCACGCGGATGCGCCGCGCCCGATCCTGGTCGTCGCCGGGGGGCGCGCCGTTTTTCGCTTTGACGACGCGTCTCAAAATGCGTGCGACACTCATGAAAGGACCAGGTGACCCGATGATCGACACTGATTCCCAGTCCGCCCCTGAAGAAATTGGCGCGGCCGTGGACATGATCCGTACCGCGAACCGGCCGACGGGCGACTTGTTCCTGGCCCGCCCCGACGACGCCGACCTCGAGTTTCTCCTCTGCGCCGCGAGGCGATCTCACCCCCACTGGTGGACGCCGATCGACGCATCGCGGGAGGAGACTTCGGTTTTTGTCGGGTGACGTTGACGGTTCGGATCCGCCCGGTTACCCTGCCGATCGTCGATGAACGTCCCGTCAGGAGCACCACGCTGCTCGTTCGGCGCGCCGCCGGAATACGTTACTCTGACCGGGGAACCAGTGAAGGTGAACGAAGGGCGACACCAACGTCCGCCCACGGGGGAAGAGGCCTCGATTTATGCGAATTGCAATGCTCTCGTGGGAGTCGATGCACTCCATCGCCGTGGGCGGATTGGCGCCGCACGTGACGGAATTGTCCGCCGCGCTCGCCCGCCTCGGGCATGAGGTGCATGTCTTCACCCGGGTCGGAAAGGGTCAGACCGGTTACGACCGCGTCGACGGGGTCCACTATCACCGCTGCCCCTTCGAGCCGCATCCGGACTTCCTCACGTATACCGACCGCATGTGCGACAGCTTCGTCTGGCGCCTCGGCGAAACCGAACATTTCCTCGGCTCGCGCTTTGACGTTATCCACGGGCATGACTGGCTGGCGTGCCGCGCCCTGCGTCAGATCAAAAATGAGTGGGGCCGACCGGTCATCCTGACGATGCACTCGACCGAGTTCGGACGCTGCGGGAACTGCCTCTGGGACGACGTCATGTCCCGGCGCATCCGCGACCTGGAGTGGGAGGTTACCTACCTCGCCGACCGCGTCATCTGCGTCTCCCGAACCCTCACGCGCGAGGTGCATGAGCAGTATCAGGTTCCCGCAGACAAACTCTTCTCCGTGTACAACGGCGTCGACGTCGCCAAGTACAACGCGCATGTCGACGTCGCCGCCGTCCGACGCAGGTTCGAGATCGGCGCAGAGGATCCCTGCGTCTTGTTCGCCGGACGCATCACCTGGCAGAAAGGTCCGGACCTGCTCGTCGAGGCCGTGCCGAGCGTCCTGAAGCAGCACCCCCGGGCGAAGGTGCTCTTCGCCGGCGAAGGCGACATGCGCCCACGCCTTCAGGACCGCGCTGCAAAACTCGGATTGTCCAGCACCGTGCGCTTCCTCGGGCACCGAACGTCCGGAGACCTGGTCGGTTTGTTCAAGAGCGCGGACCTCGTCTGCGTCCCCAGCCGCAATGAGCCTTTCGGCATCGTCATCCTCGAAGCCTGGAGCGCCAGCAAACCCGTCGTCGCCACGCGCATCGGCGGTCCGGCCGAATTCGTCGAGAATCACCGGACCGGGCTGACCGTCGAAGCCGAGATCGTCCCGATCGGAGAAGCCTTGCACCACGTGCTCGAGGACAAGCAGCGCGCCCGCTGGATGGGCGAGAACGGACGCCGCGAAGCCGAGTCCCGCTTCACCTGGGACCACGCCGCCCTGGCCACCGAGAACGTTTACGAGACGCTGAACGGCGCGCTGAAGAGTTCCGACTCCGCAACCCCCGACGCCGCGCGTTCCGCCGTCGCCTTCAAGGCGAAACCGGGCGCGCCCACGGTTGAGCAGATTCGCCGTCGCGCTTACGGAATCTATCTCGCTCGCGGCGGCGCGCCGGGCAATCCGGTCGCCGACTGGCTCCAGGCCGAGCGCGAACTGCTCGCGGAGTTTCGCCCGGAGACCGCGCCGACGACGTCACCTGCCGCGCCCTCGACGGAATCCCCATCCGCGGCGTCCAACGGCCCGCCGACCGCAAAGTCAACCGCATCAACCGCAAAGTCAACCGCGCCAACCACGAAGTCCACCGCACCGACCGTCACCGCTCCTCAGACGCAGACGCCGCGACGCTCAAGGAAATCCTGATGCCCGGCCGCACGCGCCGTGAGCAAGGAGCGCGCACCTCCGGTCCGCATGTGTCTTGAATCCGGATCGCGGACCTCCGGCCCGCAATCTTCGCGAACCGCCAACTTCAGTTCGCGCGGACTTTCAAAACCCGCCGTGCGACGGGTCAGGCGGCCCTACTTCTTCTTCGCCTGGATGCGGTTCAGCTTCGCGTCGACGACCTCCATCATCGACTCGAACTCGCCCTCCACGAGGTGCTCGACCATCTGTTCGGCGGTCATTTTGGCGACGATGCGGAACGTGGCGATGCCCTTGTCCAGCGACGGTCCGTTGATCTTCTCGACGTTCGGAATCTCCGCGAGCTTCTTCTTCAGCTTCACGGCGTCGCCCATCGACATGCCCTCGATCTCGAGGCGAATCTCGCCCCCCGCCGAAATCTGCGTACACCACTGCTGCATCACCGTGGCGTAGATCTTCTCGATCAGGTCCGCGCCCGCGTTTTCCAGCGCCTTCTTCCCCGCCTGCGGAGAGTGCGTGAAGACGCCGCGCGCTCCGCCGCGCCAGTTCGGGATCGACTCGCTGGCGAGCAGCCGGCCCGTGTCCGTGTAATACATCTTCGCCACCGCGTCCCCGTTATACATCGCCACTTCCTGCCCGAAGAGGTTCTGCACCCCCGCCGCGTTGGCGTTCGCGTGACCCGTAATGAAAATTTGCGTGCTGAAACTCTTGGCGATGGCCTGAAGCTTGGCGATGTTGTCCTCCGCCAGCGCATCGGCGCTTTCCTTTTCGGCGATCGCCTGAAGCTGCGCGCCGCTGTAAACGTCGAACCCGCTCTTGATCAGCCGCTCCTCCAGCTTGGATTCGAGGATGCTGCTGTCCTGCACCTGGTGGTCGATCGTCTCCTTGATGTAGATGGCGATCCCGGGACGTCCGATCTGGTCGAGGATGCCCTGCACCTCGCCCCAGCTCGTGGCGATCGCGCTGCGGTTCACCTTCGCCCACAGCTTGCAGATGAACGTCCCCCCCACCCCTTCCTTCTCTTCGAGCACCTTGTGCTCGGCGATGAAGCCCTCGGCCCGGGCGTAGATCGTGTCGCGGACCAGGACGAAGTTCTCCGCCTGGCTGTGCGAGCTGATCTCGACCTTCCCCCCCTCCTCCATCGCCCGCCGCATCGCGTCCTTCTTCGCGGCGTCCTTCGAGATGCCTTCCCCCGTAACGGTGACTTCGGAAAACTCCTGCGCGACCGCGGGAGCGGCGAACGCAAAAAGACCGACCGTGATGATGCCTCCGACGAACGCCTGATAGGTCTTCACGCTGATGACTCCGAAAATACGCACGGCACTGCCCCGCGCGACCTTGACCGCCCGACGGCCTTGACCCAACCCCGGGAACCGCTCGACCCGCCGCGCGGTCTTGATTCGACCGGAAGAACCGCTCGATGCCGCCGCCTCGACGACGCCGCAGGCCGGTGATCCACGCTTTTTTATCGGCGAATCGCGGCCCGGCGTCAAATGCGGCGGATACGCGCAAGGAAAGGGGACGCCCCACCGGACGCGGCTTTGCCCGCGGAGGAAAACGTCGGCGCCGCCGCAGCCGCGGATGACGCGGCGCCCGCCGCCCGGGACGCCGGCCTAAGCGGCGCGACTGAAAGCCGTCAGACAAGCCAATCGCCGGCGGGCTCAAGTCAACGCCGAAGCGCCGGGTCGGCAAGGCGGTGGTGCGCCGACCGCCTTTCGCGGGCGAGTTGCTCCCGGTACTGCTCTTCGAGCTTCGCGGTAACTCTCGCGCGCCGACGGCAGTCAGCCGTCGCCTTTTTTCTCTTCGGCGATCAGGCTTTTTCAGCCGCTCGACGCGGGCCGCCTTCTGCTTCTCGATCCGCTGGATGAGGTTTCAGTTCGCGCCTTTGGCGCCGGTGTATGAACTTGAATCAGTCGCAATCCGGGTCGTCATCATCAACCAACCCGTCGCAGTCGTTGTCGCTGCAATCGTTGCACTTCGCGCTTTCGGCGGAATGCTCCCCCGCCGCGAAGGTCCGGTGCGTGAAGGCCAGGCGCGGCGCATGATGGTCCGGGTCAGTGTCCTCGCTGGAATAGAATCCTCCTGCGGAGTTCGAGTCGTTCGACTTGATGGCGAACTCGAAGTACGGGTGCGAGTCCCAGCCGCACTTGTAGCGCTTCAACTTCAGGGTCTCAGAGATGTCAAATCGGACCAGATCGCCCGCCTGGATGTTCCAGACCGTTGCGACCGGCACAAGGGAGTAGTTCCCTTCAAAGGTACTCCAGGCGCTCCAGTTCAGACTGCCGCACGTCGGCAGCCAGGCCGGACACTTGTCGTCTTCCAGGTAGTACAGCGTGGCGTCAGTCAGCGAAGTCGCAGCATGAAGGATGATCTCGCCGCCCAGGAGCTTGTGGTCAACGACCCCCTGCGCCCGATCGAAGCGGAGCAGCGCGACCTTGTCGGCGTTTGCAGCTTTTCTGACCTGGAGGGTTGTCGCGGTACAGAAAGTGCTGTTCGGCTCGCCCTGCGAGACGTACGTGTCGTAGCCCAGGGCGCTGGGCGGCGTCGTGGGTCCATAGCCTTCGCCAACGGAAATACGGAAGAGTCGCACGACCCTCTGAGCGCGCAGGTCGTAGGGAGACTCAGAGCTGTCCTTGGCCGCGACCACGAATTGGTAACACGCTGCGGTCAGATTGTTGGGGACGCTCGCACACGAGAGCGTAGCGGTTTGCTCGTCCCAGGACATCCAATCCAGAAGCCCGCAATCACAAGTGCATGCATCATCGGGGTCGGAGGGCTGGTAACAGTCGCAATCTTTGTCTCCATTGGGGTCAAAGTCCTTGACCAGGCAGCCGAGTTCATTGAGGTCGCCGGAGCAACTATCGCACGGATCAGGGTTGGCATGGAAGTCCCAAAGACACCAAGTGACGGTCCCGCTGCCGCCGATCGTCGAAAACTGAACCTCGTAGGGTTGACCGGGGATCGCGATCGGCAGGTTCCAATCGGCAGTCCGAGGGTTTGGGACGATGGCCAGACCCATGCTGTCGGTTAGCTCTTCGCGCAGGTCGCCAAGGTCGCTCGGCGGGTCCGAGTGCATGAGGTTCGCCAACTCGAAATCGTCTTCATTCAGATCATAGTATTCCTCCTCCAGCGTGTCCGTCAGCACGAACTTTCTTTGTGCCACGGAGCCGACGGCCTCAAGCCGCAGGCCGGCGAAGGTCGGCGTCGCGTTCGGAGCGAGGTTCCGCATGGACTGGATCAGCACCTGCGAGCGCGGCAACAAACCTGATGGAGCGCTGGTATAGCAGTCGCCCCAGGAGGCGCCGGGTTCCAGAATCCCGAGCAGGCTGCACCCGTCGCTTTTGATCAATCCCGGAACCACGGTACCAGGATTGCTGATCTCGTTCCTCGTGTACCCTGCGATTTCGAGGATCGTCGCCGGCATGTCGAGGTCCATGGCGATCATGGCGCTGACCTCGACGCCAGTGCGGATGCCTTCGCCCGCCACCGCGAACGGCACGCGGATGGCCTCCTCATACGGGATGCCTTTCTGGAACGACCCATGCTCACCCCACATCGTGCCATGGTCGGAGGTAAAGAAGAAGACCGTGTTTTCGCCCAGCTCCGAGTCCGCCGTTGTTTTGATGTCAAAAATGTAATCATCAACGATGCGCAAAGACGCCAGTTCGTCGCTGAATACCTGCAGGAGCGCCCGGTATTCGAGCTTGCCTTCTTCCTCTTCAGGGTCACAGTCGCCCTGGTCGCCGGAGCAGTCGACAGTGTCGCAACCGTCGCCCCTGTAGCAGTGCAGCAGGAACCTCTCGCATTCAACCTGAGCAACGAACGCATCAGGGTTCCCCTGCATCCACGACGGTTTGTCCGAAATGTCATTGTCGTCGTACCCCGGCACGCCTTCTCCGTAACCGCCGCGAGGATCGTCATCGTACTCGAACGCCTCGATCAGCGGATCTTCATCGGTGCAGTAGTCCGCACTGAGTTGCGTCGGGCCGTGCGGCGGTGCCATGGTCAGCATCATGAACGTTGGTTGATTCTCTGGATCGGGGAGATTCTCCAACACCTTCACGGCAAGATCGCGCTCCAGTGCCGGAAGATAGGGCCAGTCTCGTAGGGTTTCGTTGGACTCGAAGGGGAATCCCAATTCCAGTAAATCGATGACACGGTCCGGTATGCCCATGTCCTCCAACTTGTCTCGGCAACCGTCCTGCCGTTCCCAATTCTCCTCCCAGTTGTCTTGCACCTTTATGCGAGTGTCCTCCGGGAGTATGACGCCGATGGGATCCTCTGCACCATTGCCGCCCACGGTAATCTTGTAGCCGCGGTCCCAGTCCTTGGAGTCGGACGCCACGATGAACACGTCCCAGCCGGGTGGAATATATCGTGCCTTCTCGCTCTGCCCCGGTGCAATGAGCTCCTCCTACCCATTCATGTACTTCCCGATCAGCACGGTGTAGTATGCTTCAGGTATGTAGTTGGTGTGTAGTTGGTGTCCTTCATCCGCACCGCCAGGGCATTCTCGTCGTCGAAGCGCAGCGCCCCGCCGTTAGGCCAGGTGTTGGTCAAGACCCCCGTGTTGTGTGAGTAGAACCCTCCGGCAAGCTGGCTGGCGCGCGATGGGCAGCAGGTGGGGTTGGTCACGAAGGCGTTGGGGAAATACACTCCGTTCGTGATGAAGAAGTCATAAACGTTGGGCATGACCCATTGCTCGTTCGGGTCGTCCAGGTCGAGGTTGATGGTATCCCAGCGCTGGTCGTCGGTCTCGAAGACGATGATGTTGCGCGAGACCGGCGTCTGGGGCGGACCGCTCTGGGCGGATACCGGCGCTGGCCCCTGCACGGTTTTCGGCGCCAGGAGCCGCCATGTTGCAGCGCCCGCGAGGACGATAGCGCACGCGATCAGGAAGGTACGGGACGTGGGAGCGATGCGACTCATACGAACATCTCCTTGATACCAGAGCTTGCGGAAACGGAATAGATTCGTCGGCTCGTCGGTCATCTGCCGGTGTGACATGAGTTTGCCCGTTTCTCCAACACGAGCTTTTTGTCCGAGACTCTCTGGAGCGCGGACAGGACGGGCTGAAAACCGCGGGAATTGCGGAGCACATGGCACGATTGAAGCCGACGCCCGATTGACGTAGAATTTAGGGCAGCGCCTCGACGGCTTCGCCGTCGGCGAGAGTCCGGAAACCGATTGCCCGAAGGAGACCATGGCCATGTCCAGGTTCTTGCGAAACACTCGCCTGCCGCTCCTCGCCCTCGTTGCCGGATTTCTTTCCGTTCATTGGGCGCTCGGCGAGGATAGCGGCGCATGGACCTTGGTTGATCCTTGGCTTCGGCCGCGCGGCGACCTGGCGATGGCCTACGACACTCGCCGAAGCGTGACCGTGATGTTCGGGGGATTCCACGAGGACGACGACGTCTACCTCGGCGACACGTGGGAATACAACGGACAGCGTTGGACACGCAAGAGCACGAACGGTCCGGCCCCCAGGTCGCGGCACAGGTTGGCGTATGACAGTCGGCGCGGCGTCGTTGTGTTGTTCGGGGGACGGGACGCCGAGAGACGTTATGGTGACACCTGGGAATGGGATGGTGTGAGGTGGACGCTGCGAAGCACAGAGGGGCCGAGTCCGCGCTGGTGGCCGGCGCTGGCCTATGATGAGCACCGAGGCATGGTCGTTCTGCATGGCGGTTATGACGGGGAATACCAGAATGATACATGGGAGTGGGATGGGGCGGCGTGGATCCGGCGCAAGCTTGATTCGCCCCCGTCGCTGACCACCCCCAGCATGGCCTACGACAGCGCGCGGCGCGTGATGGTGCTCTTCGGCCTCAGCGGCCGGGAGCAAACTTGGGAGTTCGACGGCGGCGCGTGGGTCAAGCGGCATGAGGAGATTGGCATTACGACCGCCGCGTCGCTGGCTTATGATTCACTCCGCGGTGTGACGATTAGATACGGTGACTATTGGGGGGGGGACACGACCTGGAAATGGGACGGGAAGTCGTGGATCGTTGCGTCCCGAGACGGAGTTGGCGACATCTACGCCCAGGGAATGGTGTTTGATTTCAACCGCGATGTCATACTTTTGTTCGGCGGATTCCTTTCAGGAAGCTCTGTCGCGGGAGATACGACGTGGGAATGGGACGGGCAGACGTGGGTGCATCGGACGACAGGACCATTGGGCCGACCCGATGCCGAGATGGTTTATGATGCCGCTCGTGAACACACGGTGCTGTTCGGCGGATTTCATCACCCGCCGTCGAAGGAAGACGGCCAGACGTTTGCCTGGGACGGGAGCCAGTGGTCACTGCTGGCCACAGACGGACCCGGCAGGAACCTTTCCTATTTCGCGATGGCATACAACAACCGTTCAAATACGACGCTGTTGTTTCCGGGCGAGGACGACGTAAGCACCTGGGAATGGGACGGGGCGGAATGGACCTGGCTGACGGATTTCGGCCCTTCGTCGCGTATACTTCATGCGATGTCGTACGATCAAGCGCGCGACGCTGTCGTCCTTTTCGGCGGATACGCTAGGCGAGAAGATGGAGAGTTTGGCCTCAGCGACGAAACTTGGGAATGGGATGGCGGCGCGTGGAGTCTGGCGAGTTCTCGCGGTCCGTCGAAGCGATTCAAGCACGCCATGGCCTACGACACCGCCCGCGAAGTGACGATGCTCTTTGGCGGGGTCTCCCGGAGCACGGCAAATGGCGAGACCTGGGAATGGGACGGCCGTGGCTGGACGCTCGTGTCGGACACCGGCCCCGAACCGCGCTACGATCACACCATCGTCTACGACGAAGCTCGGAAGTTGACCGTCCTCTACGGGGGAAGGGCGGGCGACGAGCTGTTCTCCGACTTGTGGGAATGGGACGGAATCGAATGGCGGCAGCGCCAAGTGGATGGCATCCAGCCGTCGAGATTCGAGCACGCCATGTCCTACGACAGCGGTCGCCAGCGTGTAGTCCTGTTCGGCGGATGGGGCGAGCACAACGAGCGCCTGGGCGACACGTGGGAGTTCGATCCCTGCGTGGGGCTGGAGAAGCTCAAGGCCCGCTGCAAGGCCGACGGCGGCGGGGGCGGTGTGATCAAAGCGACGGTGGGTACGTCGCTGCCCGAAGGCTCGACCGTCCCCATCGACAACACCGATGTTGCAAACAACACCACCGACCGCCAGCGCGCCACGGTCAACGCCCGCGGCAAGGCGAAGCACAAGTGGCCCGAGCAGCACGGCGAGCACGCCATCACGCTGGCCGACTGCCCGCGCATGACGCAGACGGTCGTGTGTGATCCGTAGGCAATAGGCAATAGGCGACAGGGAAGAGGTAACAGGCAACCGAGCCGCGACCGTCAGGGAGCGAACATGGCCGCATGGGATGCGGTTGAACTCGCTTGCTTACGAGCGCGGCTCGGGGGTGGACCGGGGGCGCGCGATCCGGGCGCTGACGAACTCCCCCGATCAATCCAACCACTGCTTCCGGTCCGCCAGCTTCATCGGCACGTACTCCTCCGTCAGGTACGTCAGCCGCTTGTTGATCATCGCCTCGACCTCCATCTTGAAGCCGTTGGCGATCATCTTGCGGATTTCCTTCTCCCACGGTTTTTTCCCCGCGAACCACGGGTAATCGAGGATCTGCTTCGCCCGCTTGACGTCGTTGGCGTCCAGCTCCAGCTTCACGTCGTCCGACAGTCCGCACCGCTCGTAGTCGAAACTCGAGACGCCGAGGAACTTCGCCTCGGGCACGGCCATCCGCTTCGACTCGTACGCCAGGTTGATCGATCCCTGCTTGATGACGGAGTAGATGTAGTACCCCCACGGATCGTTATCGAGCAGAACGTAGACCGGCAGCTTCAGTTCATGATGCATCCGGAACAGGAGCCGGCGCATCCCGCGCGCCGGCTGCCCGCCGCCGTGCGAAACGATGCATCGGTGCTTCTCCCAGAAACGGTCCTCGTGAAATCGCCGCCAGACGGTGTCCTTTTCGACGTGGAGAATGAACTTCGCGTCGCACTTCTTGAACTGCACGACGTCCGGCTCGACGATGCTCGGCACGGCGTACCCCGCGCTGCCCATCCGGGCGCAGTCGAGCGTGTTGCCGTCGTCGACCAGCGTGATCGGTCCGACGAGGTTGCCGCGGTTGCTGGCGAAGATGTGCAGTTCCTCGCGCAGGGAGTTGATCGCCACTTCGAGGTCTTCGAGAATCGGGTCGGACTCGGACTGATCGTCGAACGTCTTCTCGCTCGTGCCCCGGATGGTGTGCTTCGCCATGTAGTAGATCTGGCGGATGCTGGCGGTCTTGTCGGCGTCGATGAGATCCTTGCACTTGCTGGCCACCAGCATCGTCTGCATGAAGCGCTTCGCCTGCCCGTAGTTGAAGAAGTTGCGCTGCTGCTTGTTGTCACCCATCTCGATCGTGCGCGACTTCTCGTTGAACGCGACGTTCGACAGCGCGCGGATCGGGATGTCGATGGACGGATCGTGCTGCCGCAACGCCGTGTCGGCCACG
>BOJX01000019.1 GCA_016860685.1 Planctomycetota bacterium | reverse complement strand
CTGATCCTCAACAGAAACAGTAGGGCTCCACGTCCAGCAGCAGATTCGGCGAGGCGCCGTCACGGGTGGGTCGGGCCGGTCACGGCTGCCCGAGGGCGCACGGCCGCGCCAGCTTGCATCCCACGACCTCCTCGCTTCCCCCCACGACGCTCGAGGCGTCGCATTTTTTAGCACCTCGTGGTAGAAGCCCTTTTCCGTCGCGCGCGGAGGTTCAAGCCGCGCGGCGCGAGGGAGGTGTGGACGGCAGCGCGGTCACGCCCGCGCGCTTCTGTCATTTAACCCCAAACCGTGCAAACGTCTCTGAGCGCTGTTGCACGCCGCTTCCCTTGTGCGAAAAGACGCCGCAGGGTCGCCGGCTGCAAGGTCAGCGCCACCACGGCGAACACTTCATCTCGCTCGCCGACTGCCCGCGCATGACGCAGGCGGTTACCTGCAACCCCTGGCGCAGTCGGTCGTCTGTGATCCATAACCGCGCCGCGACCGTGAGGCAGCGAATATCGCCGCCCGGGATGCGGTGGAGCCCGCTTGCTGACGCGCGCGGCTCCGCCATACAGTGGGAACCGCCTTCCTTACCCTTGACGTGGAGCACAACGTCAAGGACGGGCGGGCGCGGCTCGGCTCGGTTAAGAAACAGCGTCATATTCAACCCCTGATGGGTTGTGTCCGATAAAGCCTGCATCAGGCCTTGCATCGGCGGAGTTATTGAAAGGACGCATCTTTGAGCACGATGATCACGCCCGCGCCGATTGCGCCATCGTCCGCGTCGTCTGAAACGGCCGGGTTCCTCGTCACCACGCAGGCCGACCCCGACCGCGGCGACGCCTTTTACACCCGGTTCTACGCGGACGGCGGCTGGCGCTACGGATTCCTGCGCGAGTGGTGGTGGTTACGACGGAACGTCGTGAAGCGGTTCGGGTTGGTTCGTGGCATGCGCGTGCTGGAGGTGGCGTGCGGCGCGGGGTTTCACACGCACGTGCTGAACCGGATGGGGGTTCACTGCATCGGCGTAGACCGCAATCGCGCCGCAATCGACTGGGCGCGACGAAAACATCCCCGGTGGACGTATCACTGCGCGGACCTGGCGGACCTGCTCCCGGATCATGCGGGAGCTTTCGACGCCGTCCTCGCTCGAGGGTGCAGCCACTATCATTACGACTTGGCGTCCGCGCAGGCGCTGGAGACGACGGGCACGCTGCTTCGCTATCTCAAACCCGGTGGCGCGTTCATCATGGCGATAGCGACGGATCTTTCAGGGCGCCGTCCCGACGGGAAAATCTGGAACAACACGCTGGACGATTACCGGCGTCACTTCGGCTCGTTCGGACTGCGCTACGACGTCGCGTGGGTGAAAGGGATGGCCGTCTGCGGGATCTTCGCGCCGGGCGGAACGGTAAGAGACCGGTGATCTCCGAAACGCTGAACCCGCGCGGGTCGAGGCGTCGCAGCGGAATCAGGTCAACCCTTATCGCGCCTGAAGAGCTTGGCGATCGCCTCGCGTTGTGTTTTCGCGGCCTGGTCCGTCGTGACCCCCAGTTCCGTCACTTCCATCGCCAGCTCCGCGAGCGCCGCCCGGACCTGCCCGGCGTCAGCGCTGCCGTCGGCGCGCGTCGGGGGCGAGAAGACCTTCCCCTGCGCGAATTCCGCTGCAACGTCGCGGTACGCCTGACGAAACGGAACGCCCGCCCGGACGCGCTCATACGCCTCGGCGGCGGCGAGCATGTCGGGCGTGACGGCCTGCGCCATCCTCGCCCGATCCGCCTCGAAGGCTTCGATCACCCGCGTCGCCACGCGGAGCAGGTCGGACGTCTCGCCCGCGGCGCGGATCGCCGGGGCCTTGGTCAGTTGAAGGTCGCGGTGGTAGCTGCTGGGCAGCTTGCCGGCGACGTGCTCCAGTTCACCGACCCACGCCCGCAGGCGCGCCGCGCGTCCGCGCAGCAGCTCCAGCGCGTCCGGATTGCGCTTTTGCGGCATGATCGACGACCCGGTGGTCATCGACGCGGGCAACCGGAAAAAACCGAACTCCGCGGTGGTGAACAACACAAAGTCCCACGCCAGTTTCTCGAGCAGGCCGCCGACGTCGGACGCGAACCGCGTGAACGCCAGTTCGAAGCGCCCCCGGCTGTTCTGCACGTCGATCGCGCTGCGCTGCACCCGCGAGAACCCCAGCAGTTCAGCTGTGTACTCCCGGTCCAGCGGCAGCGGAACACCGAACCCCGCGCCCGTTCCCAGCGGACAGGCGTCGAGGCGATCCAGCAGGTGCAGCCCGGCGCGCATCTGATCGCCTGCACCCTCCGCGAAGGCGTGAAGCCACTGCCCCAGGCTCGACGGCATCGCCCGCTGAAGGTGGGTATACCCCGGCATGACCGCGTCGCCGTCCCGCGCCGCCCGCGCGACGCACGCCGAGACGAACGTCTGAAGCCCAGCGATCAAACGCGCCGTCGCGTCCCGCAGGAAAAGCCGCATCGCGACCGCGACCTGGTCATTGCGTGAGCGCCCGGTATGAATCTTCTCTCCCGCCGCCCCCAGCGCCTGCGTCAGATGCGCTTCGATCGCTGTGTGCCCGTCCTCAAGCTCCGGTGGAATGCGGAACGCCCCGCGTTCGCTCAGCTCGGCGATGCGCCCCAGTTCCGCGACCAGCGCCGCCGACTCCTCGGGCGTCAGCAGTCCCGCCCGCTCGAGCGTCCTCGCGTGCGCCGCGGACGCCGCACAGTCCCAGGGGACGAGGAACAAGTCCCAGTGCGGATCGTCCCCGACGGTGAACCGATGAAGCAGCGCATCGAGCGGCTCCCCTTTGTCCCAAAGCGTTCGCCCCGGTTGCTCGCTCATGCGTCACGCTCCTGGCGTTCAAGCCGGACCGCGGACCTCCGGTCCGCATCGCACGCAAGGACCTCCGGTCCGATCGCACGCGCAAACCTCAGCTCCACGATCCGTGTTTCTGCAACAAATCCGCAACCCGGAACGCCCGCTACTCCGCCTTGAAGTACTCTCGCGCGATCCGCTCGTACGCCGCCGCGCCCTCGCGCAGCTCCCCCTCGGTGATGAACTCCTCCGCGGTGTGCGATCGCTCAGGCCGCCCCGGACCGAGCTTCACCGCCGGCGTCCCCGAAAGAAACACCATGTCGCTCATCGACGGACTCCCGGTCGGCGACACGCCGGGTAGTGCCGCCAGAACCGCCCGCACGATCCGCTCCCCAGCCGGCGTCTCCACCGGAACCAGCCGGTCGCTGTGGACGTGGACCTCGCTTCGCAGCGCCTTTCGCAACCGCTCGACCGTCGGCCCGTGCGGCTGAAGCGGAGTCGTCCGCACGTCCACGAAGCATTCGCAGACGTCCGGAATCACGTTCCGCGCCACACCGCCGCGTATCTGAGTGACGTGAGCGTGACACTTCCCAAGCAGCGGATGCGCCGGGCCCCAGTCGAACACCCGCAGCGCCGCCACGTCCTCCGCCGCGAGGTGGATCGCGTTCGCCGCACGCTCCGGCGGTTCATGCGCCGGATGCCCCGTCCGCCCGCGCGCCGTCAGACGGAGAATCAGCAACCCGCGCTGCGCCGTCATCGGCGTCAGCCCCGTCGGCTCGCCCACCAGCGCCGCGTCGATCGGCCCGATCCGGTCGAGGATCGTGCTCAGCCCCGCGCCGCTCGTCTCCTCCTCCGCGGTCAGCGCCAGAAGGACCGTTCCGCCCAGGCGTTCTCCTCGCTTCAAAGCCTCCGCCAGCCGCAGCGCCGCCTGCATCAGCGCGCTGACGCACCCCTTCGCATCATTCGCGCCCAGCGCCGTAACGCGCCCGTTCCCGCGACGCGGCGTCCACGGATCCGCGCTCCAGCCTTCGCCCGGCGGAACCGTGTCCAGGTGGGAATTCAGGAGAAGCCGCGGTCGGGGTACATCCCCGATTTCGCACCAGATGTTGCAACCGCTCCGCTCGACCCGCAGACCAGCTGACGTCAGCTCCGCCGTCACCACCTCCGCGATCGCACTCTCGTCGCGCGACAGGCTGCGGATCGACGTCAGCCGCACGAGCCGCTCGACCACCACGTCGTCGCTCATTTCCCCGCCCCGTCAGGCGTGCCGCCCCCGCGACAGCCGACAATCAACGTCCCGCAGCCCGCGTTGGTGAACACTTCGCCCAGCAGCGTGTCGCGCACCCCGCCGTTGATGATGTGGACGCGATCCACGCCGCCCGCCAGCGCGTCCAGGCACGCCCGGATCTTCGGCAGCATCCCGCCGCTGATGACCCCGCGCTCGATCAACGCGCCGACTTCGTCCGTCGAAAGCTGCGAGTACAACGTAGCCGGGTTGTTCACATCCGCCAGCACGCCGTCCACCGTCGTCAGGAGAAAGTACTTCGCCGCCTCCACGCGCACCGCCAGCGCCGACGCGACCGTGTCCGCATTCACGTTGTACACCTGCCCCGCGTCATCCGCCGCCAGCGAGCACACCACCGGCACGTACCCGAGCGACATCAGGTGCTGCAACGGCGCCGGATTCACGTCCACCACGTCCCCGACGTAACCGTAGTCCACCTCAACCGTCGCTCCGCCGTCCTGCACGCGCTGCACCGGCCTCCGCACCGCCCGGATCAACCCCGCGTCCACCCCCGAAAGCCCGATCGCGGAAAGCCGCCGCGCCCGGCACGACGCCAGCACATCCGTATGCACCGATCCGGCGAACACCATCGTCGCCAGCCGCAGCGTCTCCACATCCGTCACGCGTCGCCCGGCGACGATCTGAGGCGACAGTCCCAGCCGCGCGCTCAGCGCATTCATCTGCTCCCCACCGCCGTGAACGAGGATCAACTGAATCCCGAGCTGGTGCAGCAGGGCGCATTGCTCGATGACGTGGTCCAGCTGCGGCCCGGGCGCGCACAATCCGCCGCCCAACTTCACCACGAATGTACGCCCTTTGTACGCCCGCAGATACGGAATCGCCCCCCGAAACGTGCTCAGATCAACCGTGTGCATCGCGTCTCCGACTGCTTAACTCGCCCTGGGCCTCACAATTCGTTATTCGCGCCTCGTTATTCGCGCCTCGTCATTCGCAATCCATCATTCTCATGACCACCGCCATCTGAGCCCACATCCGGTTCTCCGCCTGATCCACCACCACGCTGTGAGGGCTGTCCAGCGCCTCGTCGGCGATCACGAGGTTCCGCCGCACCGGCAGACAGTGCATCAGGATCGCCTCCGCCTTCCCGAAATGCTGCACGCCGACCGTCCAGTCCCGATGCGCCCGGAAGCTCGCGGTCTGCTCATCCGTCTTTCCGTAAAGCGCCGCGCTCCCCCAGCTCTTGACGTACACGACGTCCGCCGCCCGGCACGCCGACTTCTGCTCAGGCGTGATCTCGAACCACGCTCCCGCCTCCGCGCACCACCGCCGCGCCGCCGCCATCACGTCCGCGTTCAGCTCGTACCCCGGCGGATGTGCGACGGTGACGTGCATCCCCGCGCTCGCCGCCGCCAGCACCGCCGAGTGCGGAACCGCCATCGGAAGCGCCTTGATGTGCGGCGCCCACGTGAGCACGAAGCGCTTCCCGCACGCGTCGCCCAGCTTCTCCTCGATCGTCATCCGGTCGGCCAGCCCCTGACACGGATGCTCCATCGCCGATTCCATGTTGATGACCGGCACGGTCGCATACCGCGCGAACGACCGGATCACCGCGTCCTTCGCGTCCTCTGCCGCGTCCTTCAGCCCCGCGAACGTCCGCACGCCCAGCACGTCGCAATACCGCGAAAGGACCGGCGCGGCTTCACGGATATGCTCCGCCGCCGCCCCGTCCATCACCACGCCGTCCCGATGCTCCAGCCCCCACGTGTCCCCCCCGACGTTCAGGCAGATCGCATGACCCCCGAGCCGCGCCATCAGCGCCTCGAACGACGTCCGCGTCCGCAGCGACGGGTTGAAGAACACCATCCCCATCACGCGCCCACGCAGAACCTCGGCAGGAAGACGATCGCGCCGTGACTTCAGCGTCTTCGCAACCCCCAGCAACCTTCGAAGCGGTTCGAGCGAATCAGCAGTCCAATGAACAAAGCCGTGCATATTGACTCCAGTCCGGCTTCTCGCGCTGACGCGGAATCCGAACCCGAACCGCCCCTTGACGCCCCCTGCGATCTGTGCGGATGATCCTCACACCGGCCGCACCGAAGGCCGCCACAACCCCGCCGTCTCCTCCAGCCCGCACATCAGGTTCATGTTCTGAATCGCCGTCCCCGCCATCCCTTTCACAAGGTTGTCCAGCGCCGCCATCGCGATCACCTGCCGTCCGCGCACCGCCACGCCCAGGTCACAGAAGTTCGACCCGACCACGTCCTGCAAGGTCGGCGAACCCTCGATCACGCGCACAAACGGCGACCCGGCGTAGAACATGCGGTAGCGCTGCGCGAGCGATTCCACCGTCGGCGCGCTCAAACCCGCCGGCGCCAGCGCCGCAGCCGCCGCCTCGTCGAGCGTCACATGCGCCGTTACGAAGATCCCGCGCGTCACGTCCATGCTCTGCGCAACAAACGACAGCGCGATCCGCTCGCCCGCCGCGTCGCCCCACGCCTGAAGAATCTCCGGCTCGTGTTGATGCGCCAGCGGCTTGTACGCCCGGAAGTCCGCGTGCCGCGTCGGGTGATGCGTCGTCTCCTTGAGCTGCCGCCCGGATCCCGACGAACCCGTCTTCGCGTCTACGACGACCGTCCCGCGAAACCCGCCGCTCACCAGCGGCGCCGCCGCGAGGATCGACGCGCTCGCCAGGCAGCCGGGATTCGCAATGCACGTCGCCCCCCGGACCCGATCCCGATTCAACTCGGGGAAGCCGTATACGAAGCGCGACCGCAGTTCCGCCATCCACGGCGTCTCGGCGTAATGCGTCTCATGCGCCTCCCGCCGCGTCAGGCGAAAGTCGCCCGACAGATCGATCACCCGCAGGCCGTGACGTCCCGCCGGATCGCGGACCTCCGGTGCGCCTGGGCTGACTTGACGCATGACAGCCTCGATCGTCGTTCCGCTTGACCCGTTCGGCAGCGCCGAGAACACCACCGCGTGCTCGCCGCCCAGCAGCCGGTCGAACTCGATCCGCTCCGTCATCACCAGGTCGTAAAACCCGCGCAAATGCGGATGCACGGCGTCGACGCGCTGCCCCGCCTGCGACGACGTGACGACGCTGACCACTTCGACGTGCGGATGCTGCGTCAGCAGGCGCAGCAACTCCCCCGCGCCGTACCCGCTCCCGCCGAGAATCGCGACTTTGATGGTCTTCATCATCCCGAACCACAGGCTTCAGCCCGCGCGATCAACCGTGTCCCCGGGGGCTTGCAGAACTCCGCACACGCTCCGCGCAATTTCTCGCTCTGCGACGCGTCGAGGGGCTTCAAGATCACCGCGTGCGAAGCGCATCGCTTGCGTAAGTCACTTCTTCTTTGAGAGTTCGCACGGGCTAAAGTCCGCGGCTCAGGCGGCCCGCCACGAACGCTCCGAACTCCTCCGGATGCGTCCGCGCGTTGATCGCCGTCAGCTTCAACTCTCGCTCCACGAACCCCGTCCCCACCGCGTTGTCCGTCGCCGGACCCGTCACGACGTCGATCCCCAGCCCGAACCGCTCCGTCATCACCCGCTGCGCCCCCCACGCCCCGACCGGATCGTTCGCGCACATCACGATCGCCCCAGCCGCCTTCATCAACTCGGTGTCGCCGAGAATCCCCTGCACGCCGTATTCCCCGAGAATCCCGTCGCCCAGCTCCGCGACGATCACCTGCGCTCCCGCGTCCGCCAGATGTCGCACCAGCCCGCGCGCCACGCGCTTCGATGTTTCCGGAGACGTCGTCACCACCCCCGCGTCCGTAAACGACACCGCCCACTTCGCGCCGTAATCCATCATCGACAGCGTGTCCCGCCGCAGCGACACACCCGTCAGCTTGCACCCGCCGACCGTCATCCCCTCACGCGAGAGGTAGCGGATAAGCCGCGACGCGGCCGCCGTCTTCCCGCTGTTCATGCACGTCCCCGCCACGAACGCCACCGGCACGTCGGTCCGCGGTTCCTCACGCAGCGCAATCGCGTTCATCCCGATGTGCGCCGGCACGCCCGAGCGGTCCTCGAAATCCGGAAACGTCAGCACCGCGCCGAGGATTTCCACGTCGAACGGCTTGCCCACCTCCGGATTCTGCGACGTGCAGACCCCGATCACCCCGCCGAGATTCAGAAGGTGCAGCCGGTCGCCGACGTTGATCGCCTCGGGCACGTAACCTGAGTACCCGTGCAGGGCGTTGCGATGCCCAAGCACGCCGACGATCACGTCGCCGTCATGCAGCGTTACCATCCGCCCGTGTACATCTTCGATCTGGTTGTACACGGACTTCGTACCGTGAATCCGCCCGGCCACGAGGTACCCCTCGCGCGCAGTGATCGCCGGCGCGACGCGGAGGTCGCGCCCCACGCGCACGTTACGCGTCGCGGAAGCAATTTTGTCAACAAGAATTCTCATGAAAAAACCGCAAGCGGTGAGCCGGATGTTCTTTCGACCCGGGCACAACCGTCGTGCGCCGCGAAAATCCTCCAGCACGCCAGACCGGTCACTCCTCCTGTTCCCGCCCGATTGCAGAATTCAACTCTGCACTCTGCATTTCATGACTCGCCGGTTCCCTGCAACCCGTCCGCCACTCCGTAAATCTTGCAGAACGCCGCCGCCTCCTCACCCGTCCAAAGCCTGCTCCCCTCCCCGTATCTCGCCTTGTCCGTGTTCATCAGCGAATGCGGGCTGGTCGCGCCGAGCACCGTGGCGATCCGATCTTCGAGGCGCACCGTGACGCGCCCGGTCACGCGCCGCTGCGACGACTCAAGAAATGTCTCAAGATCGCGCATCACGGGGTCGAAGAACCGCGCCTCATGCACGTTCGCTCCGTATACGTCGCCCAGCGTGCGCTTCCAGAACTGCTGCTGCTTCGAAAGCACCAGCTTTTCCAGCTCCCGATGCGCTGCGATCAGCACCGTCGCCGCCGGCGCCTCGAACGCCACACGACCCTTGATCCCCAGGATCGTGTCTCCGACGTGCATCCCGCGCCCGATCCCGCGCCGTCCGGCACGCGTGTTCAGGCGTTCGACCAGCGCTACAGGCGTAAGCCGCTCCACGCCGCCGACGCCCGCGTCCCCGAGCGCCGTGGGGACACCCCGCTCGAAGTCAAGGACCACTTCCTCAGGTCCCGCCGGTCGGTCCGCCGCCAGCGCTGTCAGCACATACGCCGACTCCGGCAACATGCCGTCGCTTTTGTGTGTCTCTCCGCCGCCGATCGTCGCCCCCCACAGCCCGCGGTTGACCGAGTACACGCCCGTCTTCGGAGGGATGGATACGCCGCGGTCCGTCAGATATTTCATCTCCGTCTCGCGCGACAACGCCTGCGCCCGGATCGGCGTCATCACCTCGATCCCCGGCGCCAGCACCCGGAAAGCCAAGTCGAACCGCACCTGATCGTTCCCCGCCCCGGTCGAGCCGTGAACCAGCGCCGCCGCCCCGACTCGCCGCCCGTACTCCGCGACGCACTTCGCCTGCACCAGCCGCTCGGCCGAAACGCACAAGGGGTACACGTCCCCGCGAAGCGCGTTGGCGAAAAGAAGGTATTTCAGCGTCCGGTCGAACAACTCCGCCCGCGCGTCGATGAGCTGAAACGCCGCCGCTCCGGCCGCCTCGGCGCGCTGCGCGATGAGCCGCCGCTCGTCGTCGTCGAATCCCCCGGTGTCCACGGCGACCGCGTGGACGGCATATCCCTGCTCGCGCAGGAAGACCGCGCAATACGTCGTGTCCAACCCGCCTGAAAATGCGAGTGCGGCGATGCGCACGATCGTCCCTCCCGGTTTGACTAAGGTCGCGGCGCCGAGACGCGCCGAAGGAGGGCGATCACCCGACCCTGATCACTGCGGCTGCGAACCGCCACGAACACCGTGTCGTCGCCCGCGAGCGTACCCACGATCTGCGGAATCCTCTTGCGATCCAGCGCCGCCCCGACGGAATTGGCGGCGCCGGTCGCGGTGCGCACCACGATCAGGTTCGCCCCGACCGGTTCGAACCCTGTGATTAATGCGAATGACGGGTCATTGTGCAGGTCGTTGGTTCGTTCTGTCCCGAGATCCTCAACCCGTCGGTAAAGCCCGGCGACCTTGACCAGCCCCAACTCGCGGATGTCGCGGCTCATGCTGGCTTGCGTCGTGCGGAAGCCACGTTCTCGCAGCGCCGTGACCAGTTCACGCTGGCTGGCTAAGGGACGAGCCGTCAGCACCTGCATTAAAGCGTGTTGCCGGTCATGCTTGTGAAGATTGTCGGGCATCGGGGTTCCTCACGAGTTAATTAATCGCGTCCGACGGCATGATTATACATCCCCGGGAGTCGCCGTCAAGCTTCGCGCCCCGCACTTGCCGATCTGGATTCAACGGCCGGTTCAGGCGACGTCAGGTCACCCGGAACGAAGGTTGCCCTGCAAGCGGCGACGTTCGGTTGCGTCGCGCCGTGCGACGACGTACAACGCTTCGCTTTCCCGAAGGAAACCGGTGGAAGGCTGGATGATGGATCAGGGGGCGAAAGGCGCCCCGCAAGGAGGTGTCGGTGGCGATTCCTTATAACAAGCGGACGCACAAATGCGGCGAGCTTCGTGCCGCTCAGATCGGGCAGAAGGTCCGCCTCGCCGGCTGGGTGGACAGTTACCGGGACCACGGCGGGATGGCCTTCATCGACCTCCGCGATTACACGGGCATCACCCAGGTCCGATTCAACCCGGAAGGCAATGCGGCTGCCCTCGAACTGGCGCGGTCGTTGCGCGCCGAGGACGTGATCGTCATCGAAGGCACGGTGGTGTCGCGCGGCACGAACATCAACCCGCGCATCCCCACGGGTGAAATCGAAGTCATCGGTGAGGCGCTCGACCTCTTGTCCAAGGCCGAGCCGCCGCCCTTCGAGATCAGCGACCGCACCGACGCCAGCGAGGAGCTTCGCCTCAAGCATCGTTACCTCGACCTGCGCCGACCGGTCATGCAGCGGGTCTTCCGCATGCGCCACGTGATCGCCAAGACGATCCGCGATTACTTCGACGCCAACGGATTTGTCGAGATCGAGACGCCTTTTCTGACGAAGTCCACCCCCGAAGGCGCTCGCGACTACCTCGTGCCGTCGCGGGTGCGCCAGGGTTCGTTCTACGCCCTGCCGCAGTCGCCGCAGATCTTCAAGCAGCTTTTCATGGTCGCGGGTTTCGACCGTTACGCCCAGATCGTCCGCTGCTTCCGCGACGAGGATCTCCGTGCGGACCGCCAGCCGGAGTTCACCCAGCTCGACATGGAGATGTCGTTCGTGCAAGCCGACGACGTCATGACGATGGTCGAGGGCTGCGCGAAAGCAATTTTCAAGAACGCCCTGGGCATCGACATTACCACGCCGCTTCCGCGGATGACCTATCAGGAGGCGATGGACCGCTTCGGCATCGACCGACCGGACACGCGCTTCGGTCTCGAGCTTCAGGACGTGACGGACCTGGTCCGCGGCGTGGAGTTCGCCCCCTTCAAGGAGGCCGCGGGATCGGGCGGCGTCATCAAGTGCATCGTCGCGTCGGGCGGGGAGGCCCTGACCCGCAAGGTGACGGACGGATTGACCGAGGAGATCAAGGGCATCGGCGGGGTCGGCGTTCCGATCGTGAAGGTGGCGGCGGGAGACCACGGACCAACCTTCGCCACCGGCATCGCCAAGCACCTCGAACCGCTGGCCGCCGCGATCTGCGCCCGCACCGGCGCGAAGCCCGGCGACACGATCTTCTTCATGCCCGGCACGTATGACGAGGTCTGCAAATACCTGCACCACGTGCGCACACGCCTCGCCGAAATCCTCAAGCTCATCCCCGAGAACCGCTGGGATCTGCTGTGGGTGGTGGACTTTCCGCTGATGACCTACGATCCGGACGAGAAACGCTGGTTCAGCACGCACCACCCCTTTACCGCTCCGATGGACGAGGACATCCCGCTCCTCGACACCGAACCGAACAAGGCGCGCAGCAAGGCCTACGACCTCGTGCTCAACGGCACGGAGATGGCCGGCGGGTCGATCCGCATTCACCAGCGCGATGTGCAGGCCCGCGTGTTCAATCTGCTCGGCATCAGTGACGAGGAGGCGCAGCTCAAGTTCTCGTTCCTGCTGGATGGTCTGAAATACGGCGCGCCGCCGCACGGCGGGATCGCCTTCGGGCTGGACCGCTGGGTAATGATGCTCGCCAAAATGCCGTCCTTGCGAGACGTGGTCGCGTTTCCGAAGACGCAGCGGGCGGTCTGCCTCCTCACCGGTGCTCCGACGCCGGTGGCCGTGAAGCAGCTTGATGAGTTAGCGTTGATTTCGAAGGCGCCGCCAGCCTGACCGCCCGTTGAAAAGGGGTGCGCCTCCCTCCGGGTGGCGAATTTCATCGGGAAAACCGGCATTACCAAGACCGATCCCGGGTTCTTCAACGGGCTGTTATTCCCGCCCGTCACGGATCGATGATGCAGACTTCGATGATCGTGACGAACGCGCCTTCCGGCACGGTGATGCGGATCACGACGATTGTCTCACTCGTCGTGAACGTCGCGTCGAAGGTTTCCGGGTTCGCGGGGTCGCCCTGGTTGTCCGGCACTTCGGCGAAGACCTGCGTTCCAACCACGTCGCCGTCGGCGTTGACAGCTTCGACGACCAGCGGACGGTCCTCCGAAAGCCCCTCGCCGTAAAGCGTGGCGATCCGCAGACCGCCGACTTGGCCAACCGCGCCCTCATCGAGCGCGAGGGATCCCGCGTCGAATTCGACGCTACCCCCTTGCAGCCCGATATGCACCGGATCCGCGCCCTTGAAGTATTGCGCCCCGGCGACGTCGGCGAATGTCATCGACATCGTGCCCAGCTCCTCAGACCCGTCTTCATTGAAAATCGGGCCGGTCTGCGAGCCCGCCGCAATGACTCCGTCCGTGTCGGCGACGAACGCGAATCCGAAACAGAAGATGATCAGCTCAATCTCGTCGCCTTCATCTCCGGGGAAGCCTTCTTCGGTCGCCGCCTCGCCGGCTGCTCCTGGGGCAGCGCCGCCGCCCGGCGCACCGCCCGTCGCAGTCGGAATACCGGCGTCGCTGCCCGCGCCAGGCAACCCCAACGCACTGTCACCGCCGAAACCACCATCTCCCCCAAGAGCGAAGGCGTCGCCGCCGTCCCCGCCCCGACTCGCCCCGGCACCCGAGCCCGATCCTCCCGCGCCGCCGGTCGCTGTCGCCGCGCCGCCGGCGCCCGCCGCACCGGCATCAGCGAACTTGCAGTCTCCGCCGAAACCGCCCTCGCCCCCGGACGCGCTCGCCGCACCGCCGTTCCCGCCGCGCGCCCCGGACGCCGTCGCCGCTCCGGCGACCGCTACGGAAGCCGCACCGCCCGCGCCACCGATCGCGGTCGCCGACCCGCCCGCGCCCGCGTCGCAACATTCCTCGCCGTCCTCACCGGCGCATCCGCTCACCGTCGCGCCGCCTCCGTTTCCGCCGACCACCTCGTCGATCGACACCTTCTCAAGCCCGACAACGTTGCCGCGCACAAACAACGCCTTGACGTTGCGGCCGCCGGCCCCCCCCGTGGCGGTCGTATTGACGCCGTCCGCACCGGGACAACCTTCCGTGAGCACCTCGTCGCTGTTGACGGTCGCTTCGCCGCCGTCGCCGCCGCGACCCGGCCGGATCACCAGCGACCCACCCGCAAGATTGATTCCGCCCGATGCGGTCATGCGAAGGTTGCCGGGCTCCGCGCCAGCGCCGCCGGTGGCCGTCGCGCACACCGTCGTCGCATCCCCCCCGCGACCCCCGTCTGACAGCGCCAACGTCACAGTCCCGGCGATGCGGATTTCGCCGCCCTCATTGCGGAGGTGAAGGTTGCCGCCGCTGCGTCCCGCGCGACCCGTTGCGCGGGTGCCCGCGTCACTCGAGTTGTCCTCGCCTTCACGTGGCGGCGCCGGCGGTCCGTTGTAGGTCCACCCGTCGATGACGAGATCCCGCGCGCCGGTGAAACGAAAGATCACGATCGGCTGATCCCCGCGGGGCACGACGCCGTCCGGGGGCCACGTCCCGCTCACCGTCACGGGCGGAAGCTCCGCACCCTGTTGCACGAGCGGCCGCCCTTGCCTGAACGCCTGCACACTCGCCGGCGCCGTCTCCGACGGGAACGGAATCAGCGTCGGCAGATCATCCGACCCCACGTCAAGCATCTCCTCCGACAGCTCCTCAGGCGTTCGGTCCAGCACCGAGGACGGATCATCCGTGACGACGATGCAGCCGGGGGTCGAAAGAACCGCGCTCTCGCCGATCGTCGCCGCCCCATCACCGACGACGATGAAGAGGCCCGTGTCGTGCTCGGAAAGCGGCGCATCCGCCGGTGCGTCCGCGTCATCATCCGCCGGCGCTTCGAGCGTTCCGGTCACCTCAAGCTCGCCTTCGACGCGCAGGTGCAACGGTCCGCCGTCGGACGCCAGCGTGCCCGCGATCGTCGCGTCGCCCGTTACCGTCACCACCGCGCCGTTGCGCACCGTCGTTGTGCGCCCCGTCGGGATATTGAGGGATTCGAGGGTCGTGTCTTCCGTGATTTCCTCCGGCGCCTCTGCCGCGTTGTCGTTCCCGCCCGATCCGCCGCCGGGCGCACACCCGCCCCATCCCTGGACCAGACCGATCATAAGAACCGCCGACCACCAGCCCCGTCGAAACCCCTTCCCCTGCGCCGGGCCGCCTGCGTCCCCGGCGCCGCTCATGTCCCCCACGCTCCACGCCCCGCGCGCGCCTCCTGCTCCGCCTGCGCCGCCCCTCGAACCGAACCGGGATCGCCACCCTCGACCATCACTGCGCATCATCCTGATTTCCTTTCACCAGGGAACTGCCTGCGACTCCGTCGTTCACAACGTGCTCAAGGCGCGCGCCAGCACCCTCGCACAGCACGGAATCACTACCGCCGACCGCCGCTTGAGGCAATGGGGCGCCAAGACCACGGGGCGGATCAAGCGCATCATTTTCGGCGGCGCCATCGGACTGATCGCCTGCTACAAGGGCTTCCCCTGCCGACCCGGTGCCGAAGGCGTCGGCCGCGCCTGCACCGAGGCTTTCATCGTCAGCTTCATCGCCATCCCCGCCTCCCGCTTCTTCTTTGCCACGCTCAGCGTTGCTTCGTACCTCTCGCCTCGTTTTCTGTGGTCTTTCTTGAACACTTCCTTACGGGCGCAGCTTCAAAACCGAGCCGCGCCCGTAAGGATGCGGGGGTATCGAGTCCTTCAAGCGGGTTGTGAGACAGCGTCTTAGTTCCGCCCGGGGGGGGCGCCCGCGTTCGCGCCGTTCATCAGGGCGCGGCGGACCCACTGTCCCTGTTCGTAAGAGAAACGGCGCAGGGCGACCCGCTCCTTGTTGAGCGGTCCGCCGCCTTTGATGACGCGGTAGAATTCGTCCCAGTCGGGCGTGCTGAACCCCCAGCGACCGGTCTTTTCGTCGAGCCTCGCCAGAGGGTCCGGCGTCACGTCGAAGGCGCCGTCCGGTTTGCGCAGAACCATCCCGTCCGGGCCCTTGCGCACGACGTGGATCTTAAGTCCCAGATCCAAAGCCGCAGGGGAGAAGCGGTCCACAAATTTCTGGCGCAGCTCGTCATTTGTGGCGGTCTTGATCCGCCAGCGCATAAACGGCGCGGTCTTCACCGAATCCTTGTCCGGCGGACCGAAGAACATCACGCAAGGCCACCACCAGCGGTCGAACGCCTCCTGCATCATCTGCTTCTGCCGCTTCGTACCGCTCATGAGCGTGAGCACCATGTCTTCGCCGCTTTTGAAGTGAAACGCCTCCTCCATGTTGATGCGCTTCATCGTGCGAACATAAGGTCCGTAGCTGCCGTCGGCGAGCGACTTCTGATTCATGATCGCGGCGCCATCGACCAGCCACTGGATCGCGGCGACGTCCGCCCAGGTCGGCGCGGGGTAGTTGAAAACGTTGTGATAGCGGGTGCGCCCGGTGATCAGGTCGCGGAGCATCGCGTCGCGCGATTTGCCGAGATCCTGAGAGACCCGGTAGAGCATCTGTCCGTGACCGACTTCGTCCTGCACCTTGGCGATCAGCGCGAGCTTCCGCCGCAGGCAGGGCGCCCGCGTGATCCACTCCCCCTCCGGCAGCGCGCCGACGATCTCGCTGTTGGCATGATGCTCGGCCATCTTGAGCATCCCCGCGCGATAATTGTGCGGCATCCAGTCGCCTGGTTCGATCAACTCGCCGCGCTCGATTCGCGCCTCGAACGCCGCGAGCTTCTCCGGATCCTCCTGGAGGCTCCAATCCACCTTGATCTGCTCCGTTCCGCCGCCGCAACTCATCTCGGTTCTCCCCGTTTTTCCGCCCGAATTCCGAACTTCGGTCTCGGAGGGGCGACTTCAACCGCCGCCAGGCGAACAAGGGCGATATCGATCGTGCCAACGTGTCCGCATCATCAAACAACCCCGCCGCGCCAGGGTTCTCCCCGACCCAGGGGGGTGCGCCGGAACCCCTCGCTCCTGATTATACGTTTCAACGGGGTTCGTCGATACCGCGTCCCGGGCGGAGAAGATTCCTGCCTCACACCGCCGACGGATCCGGCGCCGTCGGTGGCGCAGGCGCCGGCGGCGAATGATGAGGCGCGGGAGGTGCCCCGTCTCTGCGGGAGGGGAACGCGCCGCGCATCGCGCCGGACGCAACGACCGGCGACCCGGTTCCGGCGGCGTGACCTGCTTCCGGGCGAGGCCCCGCCGCGGGTCTGATCTTCGTCTCTGTCGGCGCATCCGCGCCTGCCGAAGCACGCTGCTCCTCCGGCAGCGGTTCGCCGTAGATCCAGACCTTCAGGTCCATGAACAGCGAGAAGAGCGCCGGAACAAGCACCAGCGTGAAAATCGTCGAAGCGGTCAGCCCCCCGGTCATGACGCTGCCGATCCCCCGGTACAACTCGCTGCCCGGACCGGTCATGAGCACCAGGGGGAGCGTGCCGAACACCGTGGTCATCGCGGTCATGAAAATTGGGCGGGTGCGCGTCCGCACCGACTTGATGACGGCTTCCGTGGGCGAAAGCCCGCCTTCGCGCATTTCGTTAAGCGACTGATGCACGATCAGGATCGCGTTGTTCACCACCACGCCAATGAGGATGACGAAGCCGAGCATCGTCACGACGTCGAGCTGCTGGATCGGCATGTAAGGATCGTAGGAACTCCGCCAGCTTACCCACCGCAGCGTCGCAAACCCGCCGACCACCGCCAGCGGAACCGAGAAGAGAATCACAAAAGGGTACGCGAACGACTCAAACAGCGCGGCCATCAGCAGGTAGGTGATGATCACCGCGAGCATCATGCGCGACTGAATCAGCTCGAACGTCAGGTGATAGTTGTACGCCAAGAACCCCAGCGCCAGCAAACACGCGGCAAGTACGATCGCCCGCATTCCCCAGCGTCGTCCGTACCGCGCGCCGACGGCCAGCGATCCGACGCCCGCCAGAAGCCCCAGCGCCGCCATCGTCAGGGTCGTCGACCCGGCTAGCAGGCGCGGACCGCGGACCAACCCCTGAAAATCGCCGATCAACGCGTGACGCGTCTGGGTCAGCTTCCCCGCCGTTCCGGACAAGGACACGAACACCGACGGCGGAATCACCCCCGCCGCGCGCATCGGCGCGATCACTTCGTTGCTCAGATCGTCCATCGTCGTCTGAAGCGGGACGCCGGGCTTCGGCTGCACGGAGAGCGTCACAGAAGGCATCTGTTCGATGTGGTTGATCTGCTGCGGCGCGGTGGTGCGCTCGATGAGAACGACGCTCGACAGCGGCACGATGTGCTGGCGCGGGGTGAAGATCGGCGTTCCGGCGATCGTCTCGAGCGGGGCGCGCTCGTCGCGGGCGATCTTGATCGCCATGTCGATCTTGTCGCCGCGGTCGTTGTACTCGCCGACGAAAGCGCCCTCGACGCAGGCACGCAGGATGAACCCTACGTCGGACGTGGTCAGCCCGACGTCGGCGGCCTGCGCCCGCTTCGGCGTCATGCGGATCTCGGGGCGACCCAGGTCGAAGTTGCCCGGGTTGGGCTGCGGGTAGTTGTATCCGCGTCCCATGATGGCGCCCTGGAGGGCGGACGCGACCGACACCACCTGAGCGAGGTTGTCCCCGCGGATGTCCACGTCGACCGCGTTCCCCGATCCGGTGCCGCTGTTGAACAAGGAGAACTGAAAAAAGACGGGGAATACGCCCGGCACACGCATCGCCGCGTGGCTCATGTAGTTCACCAGCGGGCGCACGCGCATCTCGTCCTTCGAGGTGCAACCCATGAAGGCCCCGCCGCCGAAGGACACAAAGAAGAAATCCTGGATCGGAGGAGGGACGATCTGCACCGGAACCGTGCCGCTTGGTCCGAGCATCATCGTCACCGGCGGCAGCGCCGCCGCCTCCGCCGAACCGGGCGCCGCCTCCCACGAATGCCGCACGCCGTCGGTCGGATCCTCAGGCGCGCCGTCCTCGACGATCGCCGCCATCCGCTTGAACTCCTCCACCGAGTACCCGGGCGGAGAGATCAGGAATCCGAAGACCAGGTTGCGGTTGCCTTCGGGCAGGTAATCCAGGTCCGGCGCAAGCCGCCAGCTCCCGAAGATCGACAGCGCCGTCAAACCGAGAACCACCGCGACGCGCCCCCCCGTGCGCCTCAGGATCAGGCGGTTCAACGCGCCGACCCACTCGGCGAAGAACCACGGCTTGTCGCCGCGCAGCACCGACGCCTCCCCGCCCAGCACCCGCGCCGCCAGCGTCGGAATCACCAGCACCGACACCAGCAGCGACAACCCCACCGCGGCCGAAATCGCGATCGCGATGTCCTTGAAGAGCTGGCCCGTCTCCTCCTGGATCGTCACGACCGGGATGAACACCGCCATCGTCGTCAGCGTGCTGGCGAGCACCGCCGTCCAGACTTCGCGGGCGCCGTCGAACGCGGCCTGGAAGCGCGGTTTGCCCATCATGCGGTGGCGGTACGTGTTCTCCAGCACGACGATCGCGTTGTCCACGACCATCCCCACCGCGAACGCCATCCCCGCGAGCATCACGACGTTGAGCGTGCGCCCCAGGGCGTGAATCACAAGGAACGTTCCGATGATCGAAATCGGAATCGCCACGGCAATGACGCCCGTCGCGCTGGGACTGCGCAGGAAGAGAAAGAGGACGACGATCGTCAGCAACCCGCCCACCCAGATATTCTGGATCACCAGATCGATCGCGCCGTTGATGTACGTCGTCTCGTCGTAAACCTGGGACAGCGAAAGATCGAGCCCCATCGGGCGCAGGATGTCGCGGTTGACCACCTCGATCTGGCGCTTGAGGTTGTCCATCGCGGTCAGCACGTTCGCGCCGGTCTCCTTCCGCGCGGGCATCGCGATGACGAACTCACCCTTGCTCTTGACGAAGCTGATCGGCTTCTTGAACCCGTCCACCACCGTCGCCACGTCGCGCACCTGCACCGGTCCGCCCTCGCGGTAGGCGATGACGGTCTCCTCGATCTCGCGCAGGCTGGTGAATTCCCCGACCGTCCGGTAAGCGAAGTCGCGCTTGCCTTGAAGGATCGTGCCCGCGGAGACGTTGCGGTTCTGGCGGCGCAGGGCGCTGTCCAGATCGCTGAACGTCAGCCCGCGCGCCGCCAGCTTCGGCGCGTCCACGACGACCTGCACCTCGCGCTCCAGCCCGCCGTAAACGTCCACCTCGGCGATGCCCTCGGCGCGCTCCAGCAGTGGCTTGACGTTGTCCTCCACGAACGTCTTGATCTTCGCAACGTCAAAGTCCTTGCCGCTGCTTAAGATCATCCACGCGATCGTGTTCTCCATGTCATCGTCGGTGGCGACGACGGTCGGCTCGTCCACCTCCTCCGGATACGCCTCGACCTGCCGCAGCTTATCCGACACGTCGCGCAGTGCGGCGTTCTTGTCGACGCCGACGGGAAACTCGAGCTTGACGACGGCCATCCCCTCCTGCGCCGTCGAAGTCATCTTGACGACGTTCTTGACGCTCTTGAGCTTCTCCTCCTGGCGGTCGATGATCTCGCTTTCCACCTCCTGCGGACTTGCGCCGGTCCACATCGTCGTGACCGTGACGAAAGGGCGGTCCACGTCCGGGGTAAGCTGCTTCGGAATCTCAAAGACGCTGCGGAACCCGAAGAGCACGACCAGCGCGACGCCGACCGCCACCTTGACGGGGTTGTGAATGACGAACTTGATCGGGTCCAACTAGCGACCCTCCTTGCGGTCCCCCGCGCGGGCTTCCGTTCCTTTCGCGTCGCCCGGCGGACCTGCGGGAGGCCCCCCCGGCGGCGGCGCTGCGGGTGATGGCGTTCCGAAGGCGTCCACCGGGATGACGGGCATCGGAAACGCGATGCGCTCGTTCCCCCGGCTGGCGACCTGCGCCCCAGGCGCGATGTTCCCCGACGTGATCGTGATCCACTCTTCCACGCCCAGACCGGTCGTCACGGGCGTCGGCATGCCCATCATGCCGCCCTCGCGTCCCGGAACGATCAACGTGACGTAATCCACGCCGTCCCGCTGCACGACCGCGTCCTTCGGAACCGCGACCGACTCCCGCTTCGGACCGCCCGCCAGCGTCACCCGCGCGAACATTCCCGCCGCGAGCCGACCGTCCGCGTTCGGCGCCTCGATCTCGACCGGAAACGTCCGCGCCTGCTCATTGCCCTGCGGAATGATGTGTTTCACCCGGCCCGTGATGGTCTCCCCCAGCGCTTCGACGCGGATCGCCGCCTCGTCGCCGACCTCAATGAAAGGCAGCGCCGACTCCGGCGCGTCCACGCGCACCAGTACGCTGCCCAGATCCGCCAGCTCGATGACCCTTCCGCCCGCGTTGACCCACTCCCCGACCTCGACGACCCGGCTCACCACGTGCCCGGAAAAAGGCGCTTCGATCGTCGTCTTCTCGACCTCGCGGGCGAGGCGGTCCACCACCGCCTGCTGTTCGGCGACCTCGTTGGCCGCCCGCGCGATCGTCTCCGCTCGCGGACCACGCTGCGCCATCTCGAACTCCGCCCGCGCCGCAAGATGCCGCTGCACCGCCATCTCGTATTCCGCTCGCGCGTCGTAGACCTCGCGCATCGATCCCGCCTCGGACCCGGTGTACAACTTCTCCACCCGTTCCCGCTCGAACTTCCAGCGCGTGACCCGCGCCTCGGCTTCCTTCGACATCGCTTCAAGCCGACGCAGATCCTCCTCGCGGGTTCCCGCCAGAAGTTCGCCGTAAACGTCCTTCAACGCCGCCAGCCGCGCCTTCGCCTCCGCCAGCCGAAGCTCAAGCACGTCCGCGTTCAGCCGGCAGATCAAGTGTCCTTGCTCCAGGCGGTCGCCCTGCCGCGCCGGCATATCCGCCACCAGCCCGGCCACTTCCGACCCGATCTGGCTTCGACGCACCGGAGCCAGCGTCCCGACCAGCGTGACAGGCATCTCGGTCTCAAGCATTCGGGCCTCGGTGACGACGACCTTCGTCGGCGGCATCTGCGCATTTAACCGCGCCTCAGCGAAGACCGTCGCTACGATGCCCGCCAAAACCCAGCGCAGGAATCCCGGTTTTATATTAAACATCTGAATTCACCCGAAACCGGGGGCAATCGACCCAGGTTTATCGCCGGCGAAAACGCAACCCCCCGAAGCGTCGAGGGAAAACTAAACATGTCGCAATTATTTCAGGATGGTAGCAATCAACTTGAGGCGCGGCAATCCGTCAACCCAACAATACGCAACTCGATCGACTTGCACGACACACTAACCCCCCATGGCCCCGCGCAATCGAACTATCATACCTTATCGCTTCCTATGTCATTAACCGCAGTCCGTTGCCCGACGAATTGCGACAATCGTCGGCGTTCCGGTCTGCGTCCCGGTTACAATCCCGCGAGATGGCGCGAGCCGCAATCAACCCGAGCCGACGTTTCCTGATCGATCAACTCAGGAAGGCGACACACGCGATCCTCGATGCCGTCTACCCTCGATGTTGCCTGATCTGTCGGACGGGGGCGCCCGAGCCGGGAACCGAATTTTGCAGGCCGTGCGGTGAGGGCTGGGCGGATGATCTCGTCGTCCCTGGCTGTCCCTCGTGCGGGTCGGCTGTCCCGCCGGTTCCTTCGCGGGACCGTCGTTGTCCCGCATGTCGTGACATGACCCTCCCGGTACACGGCGTGGTGCGCCTCGGCGCATACGGACCGGCTCTGCGAAGGCTCATCACCGGCGCCAAGTACGAAGGCCGTAGCGAGGTGCTCGCGTTGCTGGGAGAGGAACTCGCCCGGTCCGTCCTTCGCGAGCCGTGGGGAACGACGGTGGACGCCGTGATTCCGGTGCCCAGTTCCTGGTCGCGCCGAGTGAGCCGTCCGCTGCACCTGCCCAGTGAGTTGGCGCGCGTCCTCAGCCGCAGACTGCACCGGCCTGTGATGCAGTTGCTGGAGCGCGTCGGTCACCCCCGACCGCAAACCGGCCTGACGATTACGGCCCGACGGAACAACGTGCGCGGCACCTTCCGGCTGGCGCGCGGGGTGACGATCGAAGGCGGCTCGCTCCTCGTGGTGGACGACGTGATGACCAGCCGAGCCACGGTGTTCGAATGCGCTCGTGTGCTGCGTCATGCCGGTGCGGAGAGCGTGTATGCGGCGACCGTCGCCAAGACCGAGCCGCCTCGGGCGCTTCCTTTTATCGGCATGCCCTCGTGAGACGGAAATGCGGGCAGAGAACTCCGTGACCGGCGGGACGTCTCAAAATGCCTCAGATCGTTCGTCAAGGCTTGCACCGCTGCTCAGTCCTCCGCGCCCGATCACGTGGCCAACTACAGATGTCGAAACTCGCCGGAAACATCGCCTTAATCCCGCCTTAGACGATCCGACAAGCGGTCGCTCATCGTTATGATGGCGTTGGACGTGAGGAGAGCCGGGCTGGTTCGCTGCGTCACATGCCGACATGGTTTCCACGACCTCGGCGGGCTAGGATTTGCTTGAGGCGTTCCGCGGCGATGCATACCAGAAACAGATTCAATACAGGGGGGACATTCGGCTGCGCCTCACCCGGAAACACGCGGATCGGGTGGCTGCTTTGCGCATACCTGCTGGTCGCCGGCGCCGCGGTCGGTCATGCGCAGTCGGAGCGGGTGTTTCACGACCCCGACGACGACGCCCGCATCCGCCGCACCGACGTCGGCGACGACGGTCCGTATGATCCGCTGGAGCACGCCCCCGCCGAACTCACCTCGATCACCCTCGGCGCGTGGGCGCCGCTGAATCCGTCGCGTCATCTCTTCGAGGGGCGCTTCGACCGGCAGGGGGGGTTCGTCCGCCTCGACCTGGTCCTCGCCGGATTAATGAACCCGCCCGGGCAGGTAGCCAAGTTTTTCGACCCTTATGCGTTCGGACCGAACCCGGTCATCGGTTTCGTCGAGATCGACGTGGACGCGGACGTGCGGACCGGCGGCGAACTGAACTCGCCGATGCAGCGGTATCTCGGTGTGGCGGCGCGCTTCGGCGGACTGCCGTCGGAGCCGCGCTTTCACAACCGGGCGGCGCGGTGGTTCGAGGATTTCCTCCTCGGGTTCGACGAGCCGCCTTTCACGAAGCGCCACGGTGAGGAGTTTCACCTTGACTTCGTCGGCGAGTTCGTGGCGGACGGATCGATCCTCATCATCGACGGCGACGACGACCGCCTGTTTGAATGCGGCGAGACGTGGTGGGTCATCGCGCCGCTGTTTCACCGCGCGCACGGGTACGAGCGCTACAGCTTCGCCTCCGGCTGCGGGAGACCGGGGCAGTACATGCCGCCCGAGTCGGTCGTCCAGTTCTCGCACGACGACAACCTTGATCAGACGACGATCTCGCTCGTCTTCCCGCTGACCAACGAAGCCGACGCCGAGCGCCGCAACGAGACGCCGCAGCGCAACGACGGAAATGCCTGCAACCAGTCCTCGGTTCTGGAGGCTCTCGCCGACCTGGTGATCGGAGCACAGTGGTACTTCGAGCATCCCAGCGGCGAACCGGAGGAGGACATCATCCTCGCCTGGCGCGACAAGAACCCGCGGGATCACCTTGACCCCCACGGTTGGACCCTCACCGCCACGCTCGGCGTGCCTTACTCGCGCGAGGATCCGGATAGCCTGCTGGTCGTCTACACCGACGTGTTCCCGAACCCCGTGCTCGGCGACGTTAACGGCGACGGCGCGTCCGACGAGTCCGACCGGGCGGCTACCGCCGAGTTTGTACGTCTCCACGGAGACGGAGGCACGTTCAGGATCCGACGTTTCGCGCACGACTTCAACGTCTTCGACATCAACTACGATGGCGCGGTGGACGCTTTTGACGTCAACCAGCGCCCGCGCCCCGGCGACGTCGATGGCGACGATGACGTGGATCTCTTCGACACCCGCGCGTTCTGGATCTGCTTCGGGGAACAAGGCCCGATCCCGCCACCCTGCCGCCTGATGGACTTCGACCTGGACGAGCGGATCACGCTGCGCGACTACCGCCGCTTCGTCCAGCAGATGCACGGTCCCCGCAGACGGTAGGGGAACCTGCGTCCTTGCCGTCGCAGCGGCGACGCGCGGCGGGATCCCGGACGAGACGACCGGTCCTGCGAAGAACCCACCCCCGTCGGGACGTTCGAACCTCCCGCCCGGCGTCGAGGAGCAGCGCGGAATCACGCGGTGCGGATGATAACCGGAAAATTCCCTGGTGCAGGCCGAGCGCGCCTGCTACAATAAACTATAAAATGATAGTTATATGTAGAATACGTCGTCCGGGGCCGGTTTTGCGGAGCAAGCGTCATGCGTCAATCTCGACGATGGAAATCCCTGAAAGCCCGTCTTGGCTTCCGAACCGCCGGGCGTGCGCGTGTCGCGCTGATCGCGGGCGCCTTGGTCGTCGGGATCGCCGCAGCGGCTGTTGTGCCCACGACGCTGCGGGACTTTCACCTTCCGGGAACGCAGGTCGGCGACGTCGCCGTCGACGTGATCCGTCCCTCCCGGTACTGCGCTGAGTGTCACGCCTTCTACGACCGGGACGTCGAGCCGTACTCGACGTGGTCCGGCAGTCTGATGGCGCATGCGGGCCGGGATCCTCTCTTTTACGCCCAGATGACGCTCGCCAACCAGGACGTGGGGGAAGTCGGGTACTTCTGTCTGCGCTGTCACGTCCCGATATCGATGGTGACGGGTCACGCTCTTGACGCGGACGGGAGCACCCTCGACGCGGTGGACCGCGCGGGCGTCTCATGCCACTTCTGTCACAGCCTGGTCGATCCGGTGTACCGCTCCGGCGTCAGCCCGGCGGAGGACAAAGCCGTGCTGATGGCGCTCGCGGAGGTTCCGGCGCATTACGGGAACGCGATGTTCGTGTTGGATCCCTCGGGAATGCGCCGCGGTCCGCGCGAGGACGCGGACTCGGGTCATCCCGTCGTGCCCTCGCCGTTTCATCGCAGCGCCGATCTGTGCGGCACGTGCCACGACGTCGGCAACGTCACGCTCGAACGCCGCTCGGACGGCACGTTCAAATTCAACGAGATCGACTTCCCCGTTTCGGATACGGATCCGACGCATCACTTTCCTCTCGAACGCACGTACACGGAGTGGAAGCTCAGCGCCTTCGCCGCCGGCGGGGTGGACATGGGCGGGCGGTTCGGCGGCGATGGGGGAGGCGTCGTCAGCACGTGTCAGGACTGTCACATGCCGCGCACGACGGGTCAGGCGTGCTTCTTCGGTCCGACGCGAGAGGATCTCGCGCGGCATACGTTCGCCGGGGCGTCCGCCTGGGTGCTTGAAATCATCGCGGATTACTACGGTGACGATCCCGACGTCGACGAGGACGCGCTGCGCGACGGACGCGAGCGCGCCGTGGATATGCTGCGCCGCGCCGCCACCCTCGAACCGCGCCAGGAAGACGGAACGCTGGTCGCCCGCGTGATCAACGAGTCCGGTCACAAGCTGCCGACCGGACACATCGAGGGACGGCGCGTGTTCCTTCAGGTTCGCGTGTTCGACGCCGAGGGATCGCTGCTCCGCGAGTACGGCGCCTACGACGCAAATCGCGCCGAACTCGACGAGGCGTCGACCTCCGTCTACGAGATGCACGTCGGTCTGAGCGACCGCATGTCCGAGTCGACCGGATATCCCGCCGGCGAGACGACGCACATGGCGCTCGCCGACCTGATCGTCAAGGACAGCCGGATCCCTCCGCGGGGTTTCAACCGCGCCGCCTTCGCCGCCGCCGGCGCGCCGGTCGTCGGACACGAGTATGCCGACGGTCAGCACTGGGACGACGCGCCTTACTGGCTTCCGCAGCGCGCCGCTTATGCGGAGGTCCGCCTTTACTATCAGACGGTCACGCGACACTACATTGAGGCGCTGCGCGACGGGAACACCACCGATTCCTGGGGGGAGACGTTGCACCGCCTCTGGCGCCGGTCGGGCAAGGGCCCGCCGATTCTGATGGCGGCCGGGCGGATCGAGCTTTCCGAATTTCTGCGCGGCGACGCGGACGGCGACGGCGACCTCGACCTCGACGACTACGCGCGGTTCGCCGACTGCCTCGGCCGGACCGTCGCGCGCGATGAGCAATGCCGGACCTTCGACTTCGACGGAGACGGGCGGGCGGACCTCCGCGATTTCGCGGCGCTGTCCAACGCCCTGAAGCGTCCGTGAGGCACGGCCGTGAGACCACGTTCTGACGAAAAACCCTGGGAGCATCGCGGCGTCCGTCGCGGACGGGAGAGCGCTCGGACGCCACGCGGCACGGCATCCGCCGCGGGACCGACGTCCGAGCTTGCGCCCGACCGCGTCCGGCCGCTGCAATCGCGGTTCAGCCGGTGGCGCGCTCTTTCGCTGGGGGTTGTTCACCTTCTGATCGCGGCGCACATCGCCCACGCCCTGCTTGCGCCGCACACCCTGGCGCCGCTCGAACTCAACGAAATCGTTTACGCCCTCGAGGCCGGCATCGTGACGGCCGGGTTTCTTTTCATGATCCTGGCCGTCGCAGCGACCGCCGTGTTCGGTCGCTTCTTCTGCTCCTGGGGCTGTCATTTCCTGGCGCTTCAGGATCTTTGCGCCGTCGCGCTTCACCGCCTTGGCGTTCGTCCGAAGGCGATCCGCAGCCGGCTGCTGGCGTGGGCTCCGGCGTGCGTGGCGTTGTACATGTTCGTCTGGCCCGTCGCGCTGCGCTGGCTGAGCGGCCGGACGGGGCCGCAGTGGCGCGTCACGACGGACGCCGAAGGCTGGGCGTCGTTCTGGACGGAGCACTTCTGGCGCAACCTGCCCGGACCCGGAATTGCGACGTTGACCTTTCTGGTTTGCGGCGCCGTGTTGATCTACGTCTTCGGCTCGCGCGGGTTCTGCACCTATGTCTGCCCTTACGGCGCTGTTTTCGCGTGGGCGGATCGGGCGGCGCCGGGGCGGATTCGCCTCGCCGACCGATCGTGCAGCGATTGCGGGCGATGCACCGCGGTATGCGGCTCTCACGTCCGCGTCGCCGACGAGCTTCAGCGCTACGGGATGGTCGTGAACCCGGCCTGTCTGAAAGACCTGGACTGCGTGGGCGTCTGCCCCGACGGCGCGGTCCACTACGGTTTCGGACCGCCGGCGCTGGCGAAGGTGACGGTGCGCGATCAGCCCGTGCGCGCCCGGTACGACTTCTCGTGGACGGAGGAAGCGCTGCTCGCGGCAGGGGTGATCGCCGGCGTTTTCATCTTTCGAGGGTTGTATGAAAAGGTGTCGTTCTTCCTGAGCCTGGCGCTGGGACTGCTCGGCGGGTATCAGGCCGTGCTGACCGCTCGTCTTGTCAGGCGACCGACGGTCTTCTTCAATCGCCGGCCTCTGAAGCGCGAGGGGCGCTGGCTCCCGGCGGGCAGGATTTTCGCCGGACTCGTCATCGTCGGCGCGGGCTTTACGGCTCACAGCGCCGCGATCCGGTGTCTGGTCTGGACGGGCCTGCGCGACCTCGACGCCCTCAGTCGAACCCCGGCGCATTCGGATGCCGGCGCCGAAGAGACGCGCGCCCGGTTGGATGACGTTCTGCGACGGTTGGAGGCCGCGGATCGCTGGGGATTTTACCGTCCCCCGAACCAGACCGACGCCCTCGCCCGCGCCCACGCCGCTCAGGGCGCCTCCCTGATCGCCGCGGGGCAGGCTCATCTGGCGATTCCGCATCTGCGACGGGCGATCGACCTGCGTCCGGATTTCGCCGCCGCCCACGCGGAACTCGGCGCAGCGCTGTCCGGCCTGAATGACGTCGCCGACGGATTGCGCCACCTTCGCATCGCCGTCCGGCTGGATCCGCAGTCCGCCAAGGCACAATACAATCTCGGCGTCGTCCTGGCCGCGACCGGACGCCCCGTCGAAGCGCGACAAGCGCTGACCGAAGCCCGCCGCCTCGATCCGAACGACGCTCAAACCCGCGAGTGTCTGCGCCTCCTCGGCGAGGCGCCGGCGGACGCGCCGCCGGTCACCGACCGTCCGTAGTCGCCCGCCCTGGCGGGTTGAAGGCGGCGGACCGGCGCTGCGGCGGGACCGAAGCTTGTCATCCCGAAGTCGCGGCGGCATAGTCCCCACCGGCAAAAGGTCCGCCGCGTCGTCAGGCGGACGGCGATGCCGGGAACTTCGAGCATGCGTGGGATCAAGAGAAGCGGTGCGGTCGTGGGCAGGCTCGCAGGGTGCTCGGGCGTCGTGCTGCCGCTGTTGCAGGTGGGCGGGTGCTCGGCCACGGAATTTCGCGAGCTGTTGATCAACGAAGTGACCAGCCAGTTCGCCACCGTGGTGTTCACCGCCGCCGAGACCGTGCTCTTGAATTTGTTCAACGTCTGACGCCTCGCGCGACCGCTGACCCGAGGCGTCAGTCGGTGCGTCGAGCTGCCGAAGCACTGGCGGTGAACCGCAGGATGACACCCGTCTGCAATCGCTCTGGGCGGGTTTGCAATACGCAGGGCAGGACCGCGAATACGCAGGGAGCTTCGGCGGCGATGTCGCGCCGGACCCGGGTGCAGGAAAGGAAACATCTCATGTCGGCTGAACACGGCTGGTATTACGTGAGGGACGGACAGACGGTCGGACCGGTGACGCGCGAGGAGTTGCAGCGCCTTCTGCCCCAGGTCGGCGGACCGCACACGCTTGTCTGGGGTCCGGGCGCGCCGCAGTGGGTCGAGGCGCGGCACCTCGCCGCATTCGCGGGCGCCCCCGCCGGTCCCCCGCCTTCGCCCGGCGCCGCCCGCAAACGCGCCGACGAGATCGACTACGAAATCTTCGGCGACGACATGCAGTTCGTCGAAGTCACTCTTGATCCCGGAGAAGTGGTCATCGCCGAAGCCGGTTCGATGATGTACATGACCGACGGAATCCAGATGCAGACCGTCTTCGGAGACCCGGGCAAGCAGCAGGGCTTTTTCGGAAAACTCCTCGACGCCGGGAAACGGATGGTCACCGGCGAGTCGCTCTTCCTGACCACCTTCGGCGCGGCGGGATCGAAGCGAGAGCGCGTCGCCTTCGCCTCGCCTTATCCGGGCAAGATCGTCCCGATGGACTTGGCGGGTTTGGGCGGCGAGATTATCTGCCAGAAGGACGCCTTCCTCTGCGCCGCGCGCGGCGTGCAGGTGGGGATCGCGTTTCAGAAGAAGATTCTCACCGGCCTTTTCGGCGGTGAGGGTTTCATCCTTCAGCGGCTCACCGGCGACGGGTGGTCGTTCGTCCACGCGGGCGGGACGATCCAGCGCGTCGAACTATCCTCCGGACAGACGCTGCGCATCGACACCGGCTGCCTCGTGGCGTTTCAGCCCTCGATCAACTATGACATTCAGATGCAGCGCGGGATCAAGAACGCGATCTTCGGCGGCGAGGGCCTGTTTCTCGCCACGCTCACCGGTCCTGGCGTGGTCTGGGTGCAGTCGCTGCCTTTTTCGAAACTCGCGGGGCGCGTCCTCGCCAACGCCCGCGGACTCAGCAGCAAGGACCAGGGATCCCTCCTCGGCGGTTTGGGCTCCCTCTTCGAGGGGGGGAATTAAGACGCTGTTTCAGAACCGAGACGGTCTGTCATAAGGAAACTTGGATCTCGTAGTCACCGCCCTGGCTAGGATGTTGCGCTTAACCGGCCCCTCGCTTTTGTGAGGAAGGCCGCGCAATCCGCCGGCGTCGTCACGACTCGCAGGGCGGCCCCTCGCGCTGCGCCAGGAATCGGCCGGTGCGGCTTTCGGGGTGGCGGGCGAGGTTTTCGGGCGGACCTTCAGCGACGAGGCGTCCACCGGCGGGACCGGCTTCGGGACCGAGGTCGATGACCCAGTCGGCGCTGCGGATGAAGTCGAGGTGGTGTTCGATGACGAGGACGGAGCCGCCGCGTTCGATGAGGCGGGCGAGGACGCCGAGAAGGACGTTGACATCGGCGGGATGCAGTCCGCGGGTCGGTTCGTCGAGGATGTAGAGGGTGTGCTCCGCCGCGGGTCTGGCGAGCTCGGCGGCGAGCTTGAGGCGCTGGGCCTCGCCGCCGGAGAGGGTGTCGCTGGGTTGTCCAAGGGTGATGTAGCCGAGGCCGACGGCTTTGAGCGTGCCGAGGAGGCGGTGCAGCTTCGGGAAGCTGGCGAAAAGACCGGCGGCTTCCTCGACGCGGAGGTCAAGCACGTCGGCGATGGTGCGGCCTCGGAAGCGGACGTCGAGGGTCTCCCGGTTGAAACGGCGCCCGCCGCAGGACTCGCAGGTGACGTAGACGTCAGGAAGGAAGTGCATCTCGATGCGCTTCTCGCCCTGTCCGGCGCAGGCCTCGCAACGCCCGCCGCCGGCGTTGAAGCTGAAGCGAGCCGGACCGTATCCGCGGACCTTGGCCTCGCGCGTGGCGGCGAAGAGGCGGCGCAGCTCGTCAAACGCGCCGACGTAGGTCGCGGGGTTGCTGCGCGAGGAGCGTCCCAGCGGGGTCTGGTCGATGCGGATGACCTTGTCTACATATTCGACGCCGAGGAGCTCGTCGTGTTCGCCGGGCAGCGGTCCGGATCCGTCCAGCCTCCGGCGCAGGGCGGGGTAGAGAACGTGATTGACGAGCGTGCTCTTGCCGCTGCCGGAGACGCCGGTGACGCAGACGAGTCCGCCGAGAGGGATGCGTACGTCGAGGTTCGCCAGGTTGTGAGCGCGAACGCCGCGCAACGTGAGGCTTCGCTGGGGATCCAACGTGCGGTGAGCGGTGCGTCGTGGGATCATCAGTTCGCCGGACAGGTAGCGACCGGTGAGGGAATTCTTACAGGCGCGGAGGGCGTCGACGGAACCCTCGAAGACGACCCGGCCGCCGTTGTCGCCCGGACCGGGACCGAAGTCGATGACGTGATCCGCGGCGGCGATGACGCGATCATCGTGCTCGACGATGACGACGGTGTTGTCGGACCGGGTGAGGGCGCGGATTGTGTTGAGGAGGCGATCGGTGTCGCGCGGGTGCAGTCCGACGGTGGGTTCGTCCAGGACGTAACAGACGCCGACGAGTCCGGTTCCGACGTGGGTGGCGAGCCGGATGCGCTGTGCCTCGCCGCCGGAGAGCGTCTCGCTGCGACGGTCGAGGGTGAGGTAATCGACGCCGACGTCGACGAGGAAGGCGAGGCGGTGGCGAATCTCGTTGAGGAGCGGATCGGCGACAGGGCGGAGTGCGGGGGCGGCGCTGAACTCGTCAAAGAAGCGTCGGGCGTCGCCGATCGTCATGCGGCAGATCTCGGCGATGTTGCATCCGCCAAGGCGCGGACTGAGCGCTTCGACGCCGAGCCGGGCGCCGTGACAGGCGGGACAGGTTCGCTCGCCGCGGAACGGCGCGAGCGCCCTGCGCGTGGCGGAAGAGGGGTCTTCAGTCCAGATGCGGGCCAGCGTGGGCAGGACGCCGTCGAAGGATGCGCCGTGTCGCCGGGCGTCCGACGGCGTGGTGCCGTGCATGAGCATCCGGCGTCGCCCGGATTCCAGGGTGCGGAAAGGTGCGTCGAGCGAGAGGCCCGCGGCGCCGCAGAACTCGCGCAGACGGCGGTCGGCCTCTTTGCGTAATCCGCGCGGCAGTCGTCGCCAGGGTTCGATCGCTCCCTCAGCCAGGGAACGCTGCGGATCCGGCACGACCAGCGACTCGTCGAAATCAAAGATGACACCCAGACCGGTGCAGGTGCGGCAGGATCCCTGCGGCGCGTTGAAGCTCAGCAGCGCTGGGGAGACTTCTTCGATTGCGACGGATTCGTGCTCCGGGCAGGCGAAGGTCGTGCTGAAGAATTGCTCCCGAGGGGCGTCCTTCCCTTCCGTCACGACCAGAATGCGCCCGCCGGAAAGGCGTGCCGCGGATTCGAGGCTCTCGGCGAGGCGCGGGGCGACGTCGTCCTTGATGACAAGACGGTCGGTGACAATCTGGACGGGGACGGCGTCGCCCGTCGGCCAGTCCTGAAGCTCTTCGATCAGCCGAACCTCCCCACCAATCCGGGCGCGAACGAAACCGAGTTTGATCGCCGCGTCGGGAGTCGGGAGCGCCGCGGCGCGGACGGCTGCGGAAAGGGGCGCCAGCAGGAGCACGCGCGTTCCCGGGGGTTCGGATCGGACGGCATCCACGATCCGAGCGATCGAGGATCGGACGATCGCCCGGCCGCACACCCAGCAGTGCGGCTGGCCGACACGGGCAAAAAGCACGCGCAGAAAGTCGTGGATCTCGGTGACGGTGCCGACGGTGGAGCGGGGTCCGGCGACGGCGAGGCGTTGCTCGACGGCGAGGGTCGGGGGCAGACCGTCGATGCGGTCTACGTCGGGACGGGCGAGTTGCTCCAGAAACTGGCGGGCGCGGGTGGACAGCGCCTCGACGTAGCGGCGCTGGCCCTCGGCGTAGAGGGTGTCGAAGGCAAGAGAGCTTTTTCCCGAACCGGAGACGCCGGTGACGACGGTGAGGCGTCCGCGCGGGATGTTGACAGTGGCGCTGGCAAGGTTGTGCGCGCGAGCGCCGACGACACGAATGACAGGAGTGCTGTCGCCGCGGTCGTCCATCACCACGGTCCGCTGGGATTGAAAAGGATACGGCGAACGCCCGGTGTCATATCACCCGACGAGAATACGCGCATTGAGTCCGGGGTTGAAGGGGGAGGCGAGGGCGATCGTCGCGGGGCGCGGCGTTTGTCCGAAAACGTCAAGGGGGTCCGTGACGCGCGGTGTTGCAGCCGGCGCGCGTTGCCGGGGTAACAGGATATTGGACCCGGCTGCGCAGGAACAATATACTTTGAAAGAATCTCCGTCGGCGCCGTCAAGGGATGACTAAGAGGGGCCGACGATATTGAAGCCGAGGCGACGCTCGCCGGCCGGGAACGTTCGGAAGGTGGCGGCAAGAGGCATCGCGGGTGTCGGTCCGCCGGATCGGGCCTGCACGAACCACGGAAGAAGGCGGAAACATGAATCAGACGCGCAACCGCTGGGCGATGGGTCTGGGGACGGGGTGGTTTCTTGCGGTGACGATGATGATCGCACCGGTCCGCGGGCAGCAACTGGCGTCGGCGTCGACGGCGAAGGACGACGAGCTGTGGAAGCGCACAATCGAGCTGGTGCAGCAGGGCGATCTCTCGAAGGCGGCGGCGAACGCGCAGACGCTCCCGCCGACCGACCTGACGCAGAAGGTGCGCGGCTGGCTTGAGGAATACGAGAAAGTCCAGGCGCAGCGGAAGGAGCTGGATCGCCAGGACTTCGAGATGTACGTGCGCTACGCGAAGGAGCGCATCGAGCGGAAGGAATACGCCCTGGCCCTGGAGAAGGCGGTCCGGGCGCAGGACAACGCGTCGGATGGGGCGTTGTTTCTGAAAGAGCCCTGGCTGGAAAGCCTCGTGAAGGACTCGCTGGCCGAAGCGCAGCGGCTGGAGGGCGAATCCGAGTGGGAGAAGGCGTGGGAGATCTACTACTACCTCGGGATGCTCTTTGAGAACCACGCCGAGTATCAGAAGCGCGAGCGCGTCTGCCTGAATCACCTGCGCCTGGAGCGCATCTTCGAGAAGGACAACAAGTGGGATGAGCCGCTGCGCGACATCCGCCTCGACATGGCGGCGCACACGCTGGAGAAGCTCGGGGAGTATTACGTTGATGAGAATCTGGATTTCCGGCAGTTGACGCAGGCGGCGCTGGAGCAGTTGCTGTTGCTGACGGAGTCGAAATCCGCGCAGGAGCGCTTCGCCGGTCTGGGCGACGAGGCGAAGCGGCGTGAATGTCAGGATCGTCTGCGGGAGCGACTGCGTCAGGTGACGCAGTCCGCGAAGCTGGATCCCCGCGGCGCGGCGGAGTATTTCGCCCGCGCGCTGGACGCGGTGCGCAAAACGGTGGACCTCCCAGAGAACCTCGTCGTCAGCGAGATGATGCGCGGGGCGCTGGAGAACGTGGACGACTTCACGTCCAACATCTGGCCGGCGGACTGGGACGAGTTCGCGAAGCATACGCAGGGCGACTTCATCGGCGTCGGCATCTCGATCATCAAGAACGCGAAGCTCGGGTTGGTCGAAGTGGTGTCGCCGCTGGAGGACACGCCCGCGTACCGAGCCGGAGTGCAGCCCGGTGACTTTATCCTGAAAGTCAACGGACAGGACATTTCCGAGTACAGCATCAACCGCGTGGTGGACACGATCACCGGCCCGAAGGGAACGCAAGTGACGCTTTCGATGCGCCGCGGGTCGGAGGAGTTCGACCTGACGCTGACGCGCGAGCAGGTCGTGATTCACACCGTCAAGGGCGTGCAGCGCGACGCGTCGGATCCGCAGCGCTGGAATTTCTGGTTGGACAAGGAACACGGCGTCGCCCACGTGCGCGTCACGTCGTTCGCGAAGAACACGGTCAGCGAGTTGGAGGCCGTCCTGTCTCAGCTTCGCACCGAGGGGATGCGCGGGTTGATCCTCGACCTGCGGGGCAACCCCGGCGGTCTGCTCGACCAGGCCGAGAACATGTCGGCGCTTTTTCTGGAATCCGGACAGAAGGTTCACAGCATCAACGGGCGGATTCCGAAGGACAACAAGGTGTTTACGGTGAAGGCGCCGGGCGCCTTCCGCGATCTGCCGCTGACCGTGCTGGTGGATGAAAACAGCGCCAGCGCGTCGGAGATCGTCTCTGGAGCGTTGAGGGACAACAAGGCCGCGCTGGTTATCGGCGAGCGCACTTACGGCAAGTTCAGCGTGCAGAACCTGATCCCGGTAAGCCGGGTTCCGCCTGCGGCGCTGAAGGTCACCACGGCGCATTATTACCTGCCCAGCGGCGCGTCCCTGCACCGCGCGCCCGGAGCGAAGACTTGGGGCGTCGAGCCGAACATCAGTGTTCCGCTCGTGCGGAAGGAGATGTTCAAGGTCTATCAGATGCGGCGCAAGGCCGACGTCATCGGCGTGGCGAAAGAAGAGGAGGATCCTCTGACCGAGCCTGCCGCCGACGCCGGTGAAGAAGGCGACGAGGTTGCGGGTGAGGGCGACGCAGATGAGAAATCCGGCGCCGAATCCGCCGATGACGCGGACAAGAAAGCGACTGAGGGAACGACCGAGGATGACAAGCCGAAGCTTCCGCCGCTGGAGCAGCCGGACAAGAACGATCGCCCCGAGGTCGATCCGCAACTGGACACCGCGCTGCTGATCCTGCGCGTGACGCTGCTGGGTCAGGACTTCCCGACGCTGGCGACCGCGGCGACGAAGAACCCGGCGGTGCATGACTGACGCCGCGCATTGTGAGGAGATCACGATTTATCCGAGCCGCGACGGTGAGGGTGCGGCGGTTGGATTCATGATGTGAGAATCAAGAGTCAAGGACGGCGACCTTGAATCGATCGTGACCGTGCGTCGGGTCAGTGTTCTACCGGTTTGCCGAGATCTTTCGCAATCAGGTTCAGTTTTTCCGCAAGAAGCTCCGGGGTCGCGGCCTCGAGGTTGAGGCGCAGCAGCGGTTCGGTGTTGGATTTCCGCACGTTGAACCACCAGGTTTCGTACTGGACGGTGATCCCGTCCACGAAGTCCACGCGGGCGTCCTTGAAGCGTTCGGCGAGGCGCTGGATCGCGCCGTCCTTGTCCTCGTTTTCGAAGTTGCGTTCGCCGCTGGAGGCGTAGCGCTTCAGCGGGGCGAGCAGTTCTCCGAGCGGCTTGTCCTCGCGCGTCAGGACATTGAGGACGTGCGCGAAGGCGAGCATTCCGGAGTCGCAGAACCAGTTGTCGCGGAAGTAGAAGTGTCCGGACAGTTCGCCGCCGAAAACGCCCTTCGTTTCGGACAACGCTTTTTTCATGAAGGCATGCCCGACGCGCTCGCGGCGCGGACGCCCGCCGGCGGAGCGGATCTCCTCGGCGACGACCCGGCTCGACCGCAGATCGTACACCACGGTCGCCCCCGGGGACGTGCGGAGAAACTCCCGCGCCAGCAGCGCGGTGAGCAGATCGCAGCGCACGGGCGCGGCGTGCTCATCCACGAGAATGAGGCGGTCTGCGTCGCCGTCGAAGCAGACGCCGAAGTCCGCGCCGATCCGGCGAACCTCGTCGCGCAACTGGCGGAGATTCGCCTCGACGAGCGGGTTCGGCTCATGCACGAATTCGCCGTTGTGCTCGAGGTTCAGCCAGGTCACGTCGAGAGCGTCGATGTCACCGAAAAGGATCGGCGCCCACTTTCCGGCCATCCCGTTTGAGGCGTCCACGACGACGCGCATCGGGCGCAGGGGATGAAGGAAGCCGCGGACGAACGCCTTATACGGTGCGGTCAGGTCGATCTCGGTGACAGGCGCCTTCGCTTCGTCCCGGCGGACGACCGTCTGCGCAAGGCGTTTGATGTCGGCGAGGCCGGTGTCCGACCCGACGGGCGCGCCGCCGCGCCCGGATATCTTGAATCCGTTGTAGTGACCGGGATTGTGGCTGGCGGTCGTCTGCACGCCGCCGGCGCAGCGCAGATGATTGACGGCGAAGTAGACCTGCGGCGTGTCGATCATGCCGATGTCCACCACCGCCGATCCCGCCGCCCGCGCGCCTTCGCTGAAAGCCGCGCACAGCGCCGGACCGCTCTTGCGCATGTCCCGCCCGAGGATGAGACGCGCCGCATCCGGGTCGCCGCGTTCGACGCCGCGAAGCTGGGACTGAAGGAACATCGCGGTTCCCTGTCCGATCTTGTACGCGAGATCCTCGTTGAGCTGGTTCGGAACGGTTCCGCGCACGTCGTAGGCTTTGAAAATCGCGTCGAGCATTCGCGTCGTCTCTTGCACCCTTGCAGCGCCTCCGACGGAGGCGGCTGCCTTCTTCTCATCATCGTTAAACTGGCAGCCCGGACAGTAAGGATAGTGCGAACGTCGCCGACCGAGGCAGACCGCGTCCGAGATCATGATCTTCGGCTCATTCGGACAGAATCGTGTATACTGGCTGACCCGCTGCTGCATCAAACGATCATGCTAGAGACGCCCCGCGGGAACCGCAACGTACGTCGGGAGGCTGGACCGCCGGGGCGCGAGCGGCGGGGTAGTCGAAAAAGACATCATGGCCTAGGATCGGGTAGTTCATGCGCGGGCGGAGCGGTCGAATTCGGAGGGGGCTGGCGATCTGCGCCGGCGCCGGGAGCGAGCGTCCGGGGGGATGAGTATTTGCGGCGGGTGGCGGTGGAACACATGACGCGACTGCGATGGATGACGCTGGCGGTCCTTCCGGCGCTGGGGATCGGCTGCACCGTGGGACAACCCGCGGGCGACGGGCGCACGCTGACGTTGCGCGAAGAGAGCATCGGCGCGGCCTACCGCCTTTATCTGCCGCACGGATACCGCGCCGGCGGTCCGCCTCATCCACTGGTGGTCACGTTTCACGGCATGAAGCCCTTCGACACCGCCGCGGCGCAGATCCGGGAGTGGCAGGACGAGGCGGACCGCTACGGGTACGTCGTGCTCGCGCCGAGCCTGAGTGTGTCCTCCTTCGGACACGAGCTGCCGCTGTCGAGCGTCTCAGGAAGTCTTCAGTCGGACGAGCAGGCGACCCTGGCCGTGATGGACGAGGTTTTCCGGACGACCAACGTCGACCCGGGGGCGGTGCTCGTGACGAGCTGGTCCTACGGCGGGTACGTCGCGCATTACATGTTCAACCGTCATCCGGACCGCTTCTCCTGCCTGGCGGTCAAGCAGAGCAATTTCAATTCCGACCTGCTGATCGACGCCTCGGTTCCGGCCTACGCGCACAAACCGATCGCGATCTTTTACACCGAGAACGACTTTCGGCGCAACCGCTTCGAGTCACAACAGGCCGCGCAGTGGTACGCGCGGCGCGGTTTTGACGTGACGCTCGCGCGTTTTGTTGGTCGGGGACATGAGCGGACGCCCGGTCCGGCGGCGGCGTTTTTCGCCCGAACCTGCGGAGCGGCGGCGAAGTCTCCGCCGTGGGAGCTGGCGTTCCTCCAGGTGGTCGATCCGCTGACGGTGAACGATCTGGACGGCAAGGTGCGATCGTCGGCGGCAGGGGGGCTGCCCATCAACGGATCGGACCGGATCAGTCAGTCCGCAGCCGCCCAACCTCCCTCATCAGGACACGTAGCCCCTCGGCTCACCGGTGTGCCCCCGGCTTCGTCCGCTCCGGGCGCGACACGGGAGTCTTCGGATGCTCGAACGCGCAAGACGCCGGGCGCCGTCTCCGTCCGGACGCAGAACGCCCCAGCGCCCGAGCCGGCGCCTGCGCCGGCGGAACCGCGGACCGAGCGGGAGGTCGTCAGCATCAGCGTAACCCCGGCCATCGCCGTCGCGCCCCTGAAGGCGACCTTCCGCGCGTTCGTGCCGCAGGCGTTCCGCCAGGGTTGCGCCTACCGCTGGATGCTCGCCGACCGGGAGATTTCGCAGCAGGTCTCCGGAAGCCTCACGCTTAATGTCCCGGGCGAATACGTGCTGCGCTTGATTGTCGTCGATGCGGCCGGACGTCGGCACGAAGCAGTCCGACCGCTGACGGTGCTCGAACGTCTCGATGAGCGGAAGGAAGGAGGCCGGCATTGACTTCACGGGAAAGTCCCGCGGGCAACACTTCCGATCTGCCGCCGCCGGCGCTGAACGCCGGAGGGCGCCGCCGCTCCGCCGTGACGCTGATCGACGCCGCACTTCCCGTGATCGTGTTGATCCGCGCGTACCAGCTTCTCTTGCGCCCGTTTCTAGCCGGATCGTGCAAGTACTGTCCGACGTGCAGCGAGTACGCGATCGAAGCGGTGCGCCGTTACGGTCCGATGCGCGGTGGTTGGTTGGCTGTGCGACGTCTTGCGCGCTGTGTCCCCTTCCGACCGGGCGGTTATGATCCGGTGCCTGATGCGGCGGAGCGGAGCCGGGACTGACTCGCTCCCACGCCCGGCGATGATCAGGGCCAGCGCCGTGCGGATTCAGGATCAAGCGTCGAACCGCGCCGGCCGGACTGAGGCTCTCGGGCACAGCGCACGTTCAGGACGATCTGCCCCGTATCCCCCTTGTAGCCCGCCACGCGGAAGACATACTCGCCGCCGCGCTGAACCCGAATCCGGCGCAGACGCGATGACGTCTCTTGTTGGCATTGCGGGTCGTCGTCGTTGCACCCCAGCTCCGCTCCGCCGCACCCGTCATAGACGGTAAGCACCGTGTCGAAGTCGCTTCCGCAAAGACTGACGTCCGCGAACGACGTGCATTCCGACCGCCACCGGAACCAGATATCCCGCTGGTCGTCCCCGCACGCCGCCAGCCCGCGACCGGTCGCGTTCACGTTGCTCGCGGCAACCGGCTGGCCGGTGAAGACTTCCGTCGCGTCCGCGCACAGGTCGTTCGGCGGTCGCGGCGACGAGCAGTCCAACCCGTTGCAGCTCTCGTCCGGAATGAACTCCCCGCCGCGCGCGGCGCAGTCATCGGCGCTGGTCGCCACGCACGCGCCACCCGGCAGGCAGCACGCGCCGTATCCGCCCTCGAAGCAGGTCGCCAGCAGGGTGTACTCTCCCGTCTGTCCGGTCGCACCGGACACGCGGATCCAGTACCGCGTCCGGCGAACGACGGGGAAATTGACCAGCACCGAGCGGTCCTCCTGCGTGCAATGCTGAGGAGAGTCGTTCACACAGGCGAGCTGCACGCCGTCGCAAGCGTCGTACACGGCCAGCACCGTGTCGAATGTGCTTCCGCACAACGTGATTGTCGCCGGGCCGCTGCAATCCGGTCGCCAGGTGTGCCAGACATCCGCCGTGTCGCCGCGCCCGCAGGTCGTCAGATCCACCCCCGTCGCTCCCGCCGTGGTGCCCGACCACGGCACATCGGACTGGATCCCGATCGCGTCGCGGCATTCATCGTGGGCGGGCTGGCCGGATACAACGCGGACGCCGGAACAGACGAACATCAAGCTCACCAGGACGGTCTTGGCGCTGCGGGACGGCATACGATCACACCTTTCTTCTGTGAACCTGAGGCACGGCGAATACAAAGTCCCCCTGACTGCCCGGGGATTGTATCAGGTCTTTTCCCTGGGGGAATGTACGGGGCAGCGGCACCGACGGCGGACACGGTGAGGCGGGAGCGCTGGCGAAGAACCCCTCCTGCGCTGACGAACTCAACGAACCCGAGGTGATTCAGGCGCGGTCGCCGAGCAGGATCGTCAGGCACACGAGCTGGAGGAAGCATGCCAGCAGAAGTCGCGGAGCCGCGTCCACGCTCGGTCCGGCGAGCAGACCCAC
>BOJX01000018.1 GCA_016860685.1 Planctomycetota bacterium | reverse complement strand
ACCGCGCCCACGGGGAAGTTGTTCGCCCCGCTGACGATGCCCGCCACGCACCGGTTGTACGCCCCGCGCGCCAGGCAGAGCTTGCCGGGGTTCGCGGGATCAATCGCCACGACCATCCCCGGTTCGACCGCGTCGGAGGTGGGGAACTTCTCCGCCAGGTCCGCGCCAGTGATTTCGAGCACCGGGACGCTCACGACGCCGCCTGCGCCGGGCAAGAGCATGATGTCTCCACCGGCACGAGCGTTAACCACGGAAAAGTGTGGGCTTCCCGGCGTGCCGTAACCGACCCACGCGGTCTCTTGCGGGATGCTGTTCCAGAAGGCCACGTAGCCAACCTGCGTGCTCGTCGCTCCGGTGTCCTGAAGCACGAGGAAGGGATCAGAGTAGGACACGTGAAGCGGCGCTCGCGGACTGAGGGTGTTGCCCATCCCCACAAAACCATCGGTCTGGATAATGAAGTTCTTGTTTCCGCCGCCGCCGATGCTCTGAAGCTTCAGCGCTGCCGCAGCGCCTGTGCCTTGCTGGCGGGCGACCCAGGAGCGCTCGCTGCCGAACCAGAACAGGTCCGCCTGATCCCCGATGTTTTCGACCACGATCGGGCTTCCGGTGACGTGCAGTTTGGACGTGGGCGCCAGCGTCCCGATGCCCACGTTGCCGTCATTGTTCACAAACAGCGCGTCCACGGGGCTGCCGTCGGCGGCATTGAGCGAGTGTCCATCGATGCCCGGCACCTTCAGCGCGAACGGAGTCGGCGTAAGCCGTTGCCTCGGCGTCAGCGTCTCGAACTGGTTCAGTCCGGCGGGACTGACCTGAAGCTGCATGAAAAGCGCCACGTCACCAAACACATTGCCGAAGTCTAACTCCGTCGTAAACAGCCCATTGGTGACGGAAACGTTGCTCCTGGTCACGACAGGACCGACCTGGTTTCCGCCCGCAAGCGCGTCAAACAGGGTCGCCCGGATGTCGTGCAGACCGTTGGCCGGCTGACCACCGTCCGTGAGCCGACCCTGATACGTAATCCCCGTTCCTACCGGTACGGCGGCGAACGCCCCCGCCGTCATCACCACGCTCGCCAACCATGCCTTCCTTACGCCATGCTTCTTCATGACTCTCTCCTTAATCTGATCCTCCACTCGATTCACACGCTCCGCGCCCCGTGCGCGCAACGCCTTCCCAGACTCCAAGCTGCGGATTTCCCTGTCGTTGAGACGCCGCCCGGCCGGTCGCCCCGAACCATCTTATGACGCGAGGCAACAACGCTTACGGGCAACGGACGCGGGCTTCCAGACTGCACGAAGTGACGAACACCTTCCCCCCGCGCGACGGACACTGCTTCACCTTGGCCTTGCCCCTGCGGTTGGCCTCGGCGCTGACGCATGCGCCGTTCGGCATCTTGAAACCATAAAAGCTGCCCGGCGTGCCACGCTTCAGGATCGCCTGCACCTGGCAGCCGCAGGTCTTCTCGCGCACTTTCGCCGTCAGCAGTTCAGTGCCGTTGCACCCGTCGCTGCTGCAAATGCTGCCGTACCGGTGGTCGTTGATAACCGGACTGTGACTTTGATTGAGGTTGGTGAACTCGATGACACCGATTCCGGCGTCGTGGCGGAATCCCACAAAAACGGACGTGCCGTCATCGGGAACGGATACCGTGGTTGACCCGAGAGACTGGCCGTTCGGAGAGAAAGCCTGCACCTTCGTCGTACTGGGAAATCCTTGGAATGCGTGCAGGTCAAACCCCATGACTTGCGCGGGAATGTCATAGGCGACTGCCATGGAGGAGCGAGACGCAGCAATTGTCTTGGTCGGCACTCCAAGGAACCCGGTTCCATTCCAGAACAATTGGCCCGCACTGAAGTAGATTGTGCCATCATTCACAAGTCCGGGCCCCTGTCCGTTCACGACCGACGTGTCGCTCAGGTCGAACACTCCCATATTGTGGCTGAGCCCATCGCCGATGGAATACCTCTCGAAGTCGTCCATGGTCCCGCCGCCGACGAGCAAATCCTCCAGTTCGCTCCGCGAAAAGAAAAAACCGGCTGGGTGCTGCTCATCCCCCGGATCCGGCGTCGCGACCAGAGCGTCCCCCGCCGGCCTCCCCGTTTCCTGACCAAGCGCCGAACCCACAAACACAAGCAGACTCAGCAAACCCAGACGTTGCATCGTTGTCATATCATTTCTCCATTCCGCTCCTGAACGGCGACTCCCCGAGTCGCCTCCTCAATGTCGAACCGTGCCCGGTTGCTGCGTAATTACTCCGGTGGAGCCGAAAACCCGCGACGCGCGCAAGAAAATCACCTTCCACTCGACTCGATCCCGCCGACGCGACCGCCCTGCTGCAAAGCGCGCGAACCCGGCGGGCGGGAGTTAAAGAGATAGGCGCAATCGCCGCCGCCCGGGCGTCATTCCCGGATCGATGACCCGCCGGCGCCCCCGGCGCAGCCTGCACCGCGGACGCCGGCGGGACGCAGGACGAGCTTCGGGAGGGGGGAAATCGGCGAACCGGAGTCTCCCACGGACTCCGGTGCGCCTCGCCTTGAGGGGCTTGAGGATGCGACGGGCCGGGGCGCTCCGGAGGCGCAGCCGAACGTAGTCCCGCGATTCATCGCCGGGAGGATCGAGGCGCGGACCGCACCGTCCCGGAACGACGGCGGCGCGGTGCGGCAACGATCCTTCTTCCTCTCGAACTTCTGTCGTCTCTCCGGGACTCCCGACTCAATTGCGACAGTTTCCCTCCCCGGTCCTGGCGGGCTGGGCTGTTTTCCGACGCCCCTTCCGGGGCTACGACTTTCGGAGGATCTTCCGGGGCTGAGACTGTCAGATGATCGTCCGGGACAGGTGAGGGTCGGCTGCCCCGGCGACGCGGAACCCCTCGCCGCGAGGACTCCGCATGATCGTAAGCGCCTACGATCCCCACGCCGACGAACTCCACGCCCGTCAACTGGAATCACTTGGAGACTGTGGTCGCCCCGATGCGTGACGCGCATCCGCGGCGTCATTCCTGTCATGCGAAGGACCGCGCGTTATACTGCCCGTCATGCAGTCGAACGTCGCTCGCATTCTCATCACGGAGGAGCAGCTTCAGCTTCGCGTCGGCGAGCTGGCGCGGGAGATCGTCACCTCATACGGAACGATCGACGGGCACCTGACGATCCTGACGATCCTCAACGGGTCGATCATCTTTCTGGCGGACCTGATCCGGCGGATGCCGGTGATGATGCGGCTCGAGCTGGTGACGGTTTCGTCTTATCCCGGGCGCGCGACCGAATCCGTCGGAGCGCGGCTCACGCGGGAAGTCTCGGCGGACGTGCGGGGTCAGGACGTGCTGGTGGTGGACGACATCCTGGACACGGGCAAGACGCTGCGTCTTGTGCGACAGGAGCTTCTGCAACGCGGTCCGCGATCATTGAAGATCGCGACGCTGCTTCGGAAGCCGTCGAAGGCGCCGCCGGACGTGGCGGTGGACTTCGTCGGATTCGACATCGAGGATGAGTTCGTCGTCGGATACGGGTTGGACTACGACAATCACTACCGCAACCTGCCTTACATCGCCGTGTTGTCGAAGGAGGCAATGTGACGCGTGCCTCGGCGCGAAGCACATGACGCCGCGGCTGACCGGACGGGAGCAGCACCCGTTTGGGCGGCGGCGCCGACCGACGTGCCCCTGACCCGGCGGCAGCACGTCCTGCTGGGCGGCGTGTTTGCGGCGGCGTTGATTCTGCGGCTGATCTACCTGGCCGGACAATCCGCAGGCAATCCGATGTTTGCGCACCCCATCATGGACATGCGCGTGCATCATGAGTGGGCGGCGCAGCTTGCGTCCGGGGAGCCTCTGCGGGCGATCCACGACAAGCCTTATTTCCGCGCGCCGCTGTATTACTACGCCTTGGGCGGATTGTATGCGCTTTTCGGTCCGCAGGTGTGGCTCGGTCGGCTCGCGGGGTGCGTGCTCGGCGCGGCGACGTGCTACCTCGTCGCGCGGCTGGGGTCGAAGCTGGCGGGGTTTGCGGCGGGTCTGGCGTCGGGGTTGCTTGCGGCGGCGTACTGGCCGATGTGGTACTTCGACGCCGAGTTGAAGACGGTGGGGCTGGAGGTTTTTCTGGATGTTGCGCTGTTGCTGGCGCTGCTGGCGGCGCAGCGTCGCGGTCGGGCCGCCGGGTTTGTCGGCGCGGGTCTGATCTGGGGGCTTTCGGCGATCACGCGGCCTAACGTGCTGGCGCTGTTTCCGGGCTTTGTCCTCTGGTTCGCGTTGATGTCGCCACGTGGACAACGGTGGCGAAGGACGGTGTCCGCCGCCGGGTTTCTGACGCTCGGGGCGGTCATCCCGATCCTGCCGGTGACGATCCGGAACGTAGTCGTCGGGCGCGAGTTCGTCCTGATCGCTTCGCAGGGCGGCGTGAACTTCTACATCGGCAACAACCCGTATAACCAGGACGGGTTCACCGCAGTGGTCCCGGGCACACGACCCGGCTGGTGGGAAGGCTTCGAGGATACCCACCTGATTCCGGAGCGGGAGCTGGGGCGCTCGCTGTCCGAGAAGGAGGTGTCGGATTACTGGTTTGAAAAGAGCCTGACGTGGATCCGCTCGAACCCCGCGATGTGGGTGCGGCATCTGTTCCGGAAGCTGGTCCTCTTCTGGACGCCGGTGGAGGTCTCGAACAACCAGCCGATTTCGTTCTTTGCGGGGTTGTCGGGATTGTCGTGGGCGTTCTGGATCGGGTTTCCGGTGGTGACGTGCCTTGCGGCAGCGGGTCTGACGTGCATCGCGTGGCGCGACCGGCGGTGGCTTCTGCTGCTGGCGTTTCTGCTGTTTTACATGGGGACCGTGGTGCTCTTCTTCTGTCCCGGAAGGTTTCGTCTGCCGGTCGTTCCGGTGCTGCTGGTGCTGGCGGGCGCCGGCGCGGCGGCGGTGGTCGATGCGGCTCGGCGTCGTGCTTACCGCGCGTTGATCAGACCGGGTGCGGCGGCCGGCGTCGCGGCGGCGGCGATGCTCTTCAATCCGACGCCCAGCAAGGATCGCCGCGCTGACGCGCGCGTCGCGGAGGCGGAAGGACATGCGATCCTGTCGGGCTTTTTCGAGGGCGAGCGAGAGGGAAGCCCTCGCGATCCCGAGCGGTCGCTCGAACACATGCGCAGCGCGGTCGAACTGCGTCCGGATGATGCGTTTCTGCGCTGGCGACTTGGTCGGTTGCTCGCGCTTGACGGGCGCGATGCCCAGGCCGAGGAGCAGTTCCGCAAGGGCGCCGCCCTCGCGCCGCGCGCCCGCGATCCGGAACCGCTTTACCGGTACGGGGAGTTCCTGCTGGCGCGGAAGCGTTCGGACGAGGCGCTGGCGCAGTTCGAGGCGGCGCTGCGGATTCAGCCCGCGTACACGGAGGCGTCCGCCGGCGCGGATCGGGCCCGCGCCGCCCTCCGCCAGGCCGGGGACTCGGACGAGGCGATCGCCGAGTACCGAGCCGCGCTGCAAACGAACCCGGATGATCTGGCGACGCTGATCAAGCTCGGAGGCGCCCTGGTGCGGCGCGATCGCGCGGACGAGGCCGTCGCGCCGCTGGAGCGGGCGCTCTCCCTGGCGCCGGGAAACAACACGGTGCGACAGGCGTTGGCGGAGGCGTACCGTCGGAAAGGGCGTCGCGGAGATGCGATCCGCGTGCTTTCCGAGGCGGAGAGTCTTGCGTCCAGCGCCGTGCTTCAGACGGCGTTGGCGTGGTTGCTGGCGACGTCGATCGAGGATGATCTGCGCGACGGGCGGCGGGCGTTGGAGCTGGCGCGCCGCGCGGAGCAGTCGGCGGGAAGCGAGGTTCCGCAGGTGCTCGACGCGCTGGCCGCGGCGTTGGCGGAGACCGGCGACTTCGCCGGTGCGAAAGCGACCGCCGACCGCGCGGCAGACCTCGCCCGGCGTCAGCGTCGCACGACCCTTGCCGAAGCAATTCGCAACCGGGCTGCAACGTATGCCGCCGGTCGTCCCTTCCGTGAAGATCTAACCTCGAAGCCGGAAGGCAAAGGAACCTCCGAAGCCCCTGAACAACCGCTACCGCCCTCGAACCCCGCGTCCGAAGCCGGACCGGACCCGGAATGATCCGCAGTTGCCCGCCGGCGCCGGCGAGACTATCTCACGCAACATGACGGGTTCCGCGACACCGCGTCCGCCGTGTCCCGAGTGCGGGTACAACCTGACCGGACTAGCCGGCGGGCGCTGCCCGGAATGCGGCTGGCCGATCGATGAGGAAGTGATCGAAGCCCTTGAGAGCACGCAGGCGCTCATGTCCGGGCGGTCGTTCCGCCTGTCCACGACCGCAGCGTCGGCGGCGCTGTCGGTGTTCATCCTTGTCGGCGCGTTTCCGCTGACGCGCACTGCGGGATTCTCGTGGTCGAACCGGTTCGACCAGCTCGCGGCGGCGGCGGCAGGCGCCGCGGCGGCGGGGTTAGTCGGGCTGGCGGCGGCGGCGTGGCGCGCGGGTCGTCTCAGCGACGTAGACCGGGGGCGGATCCGGCGCGTCCTCCGGACGTGGGCGGCGGCCTGCGTCGCCGCAGGCGTCATCGCGGCCGGTGAGGCGTGGATTCGTCCGCCCGCCGGCGCCGGACCCACGGCGCAGACGTCTTTGCTGGAGTTCGTGTTACGCGCCGTCTTCTTCGCGCTTCCGGGTGCAGCGCTCTTCCTCCTGACGACCGTAACGCTCGAAAGCCCGCGGGGGCGCGTGCAACGGGCTGTGCGAAGGCTTCGGATGCTGTCGGCGCCGGATGATCCCGGCGCGACGTTCGTCGTGCAGGCGTTCGGGCGGTACCGGGCGGAGCAGGTGACGCAAGAGTGGCACGAGATTCGCCGACGCACGACGCCTGAACTGGAAGCCCTGATCGACCGGACGTGGCGAGCGAAGCTCGACGAGGCGCAGCGCTCAGGGACGCTGCTTTATGACGGCGAACTCGCGCGGTTGATCGGGTGTCGCGCGACGGCGCAGGCGCTGCGCTTGCGGCTCGGCCCCGGTTCATACCGCGACTTCGTCGGAACGAACTTGTACAACGCCGCCGCGGCGGCCGAGGTCGGACCGGATTGTCTCGCCGATCCCTGCGGCGTCAGCAGCAATGTGTTCACGCGCGACGGATATCTCGTGTTGGGACGACGCAATCACCGCGTCGCGTATCACCCCGGCACGCTGCACCCCTTCGGCGGGGCGCTCGAGGCGGAGGACCGTGCCGCCCGCCGCTTCGACCTTTTCAGCGCCGCCCGCCGCGAACTCTGCGAGGAGCTTCACATCCGCCCGGAGGACGTCCGCGACCTGACCTGCATCGGACTGGTCCGCGACGCCGCCATCCTTCAACCGGAGTTTCTCTTTGACGCCGTGTTGACGCTCACATTGCCGGAACTCCTCGCTCGGTTTGACCCGCTCGATCCGAAGCAGGAGCACGAACGCCTCGAATCCTGTTATGACCTGCCCGAGGAGGTGTTGCCCTTCCTGTCACGGGCGGCGCCACTCGCGCCGATCGCGGAAGCGTCGATCCTGCTGCACGGGCGGCATCACTGGGGCGAGGAGTGGTACGAGTCGACGTGCCTCGTGCATTTCGGCGAAGTCCCGCCGCAAATGCCGCTCGCGTGCGACTAAGACGCGGTTTCATGACCGAGCCGCCCCCGAGCCTCAAGGAAAACGCGCCGGACGGAGCGGGCGACTCCTGACTCCGCCCGGCGGCCCCTCCTCCTTCCACCGCGGCCGGCGCTCGGCGGATCAACGACTCACTCGCGCCAGGTGTTGCTGACCTCAAAAGCGACTCCGTCCACGACCTCGACCTTGATGAGGTATTCACGCGTGCCGACAAGACGATCCTGAACGTCGAAGCGCCAGTTCAGAAGCGTCGCGTGGAAATCCACGTCAGCGTAACGGCCGTCGCCGGAAAGCCGGGCGACGAGCGTGTACACCCCGTCGTCGATCGGCACGCCCTCGGGAGCAAAGATGCGCTCGTACCCCTGAAGCGCCCACGGAAACCGACGCGCCTCAAGGGCTGCTCCGTCGGGCGTCGTCACGTTCACCGAGAGCTGCATCACGTTGGATGCGCCGCGCCAGCCGCCGACCACTTCCAGCGGATGTTTCCCGGAAACCCCGGCGGCATCCGGCGACCCCGCATCGGCCCAGCCGTTGAAGACGATCGTCGCGTCGCCGCCGGTCACGTCCGCTCCCACCACCCACTGCTTCGTGCCCGTCAGCCGCCCGTCGACGCGAACCGTCTCGTCCAGAATCGAGGCGACGGCGTTCACGTCCGCGTAGCGCCCGTCGCCGGCCAGGTCGAAGAGGATCGTGTAATCTCCGTCGGCGACGTCGAGGCCCGAGGGAACAATGATGCGTTCGAGTCCCTCGTTCGCCCAGACGTGGCCGAACTTCTCCGCCTCCGTGCCGTCCGGGTAGATCATCCGAACCGAACCACTGACGACATTCGACGCCTCGCGCCAGCCGGCGAGCAGTTCCACCGCATGCACTCCGGTCGTCAAGGCTGCGTCCGGTTCGTCATAAACGCGCCACGAATTGAACACCGGGCGAACCACGCCCCCCAGCACATCCAGCGCGATGACGCGGCGGAACGAGCCTTGCACGCGATCGTTAAACGTGAACGTGAAGTCGCCGGCGCGAAGGCGGAAGTTCAGATCCGCGTAACGACCGTCGCCCCCGAAATTGAACTCCACGAAGTGCAGCCCGTCCTCAAGCAGCTCGACCGGGAGGCGCAGGGTTTCGATCCCGCTTTCTCCCCAGCCTCCGCGCAACACCTCCGCCCACGCGCCCGACGGAAGCCGCCAGTCCACCTCGGCGTCCACCGGCGACGATGCTCCGCCCCACGACGCGACGACGCTGGCGCCCGCCGGGGCGGGGTGAACGACGACAATGACCCGGTCGGGAGCGCTGCTTCGTGTTCCGTCGGAGACGACCAGCTCGAACGTCAGCGTCGCATCTTCATCGAGGATCGGCGCGATAAAGCCCGGCGTTCGCGAGGCAGGATCATCGAGAACGACGGGCGGACCGCCGACCTGCCGCCACGAGAACGTCAACGTACTCGACACCTCGCCGGCGACTCCTTCCCCTTCAAGATGAGCCCACGCTCCGGATTCGACGCTGAACTCCGCCCCTGCATCGGCGGTGGGCGCGTCATCCGCCGGATTCCGCCCGGGTGCGCCAGGAGCGCCCGAGTCCTCCCCATCGCCACCGCCTCCCGGTGCCGACGACGGCGCACAGGCGCTGGTGATGATCGTCAACACCACCACCGCGATCACGGCACATAACCGCTGCAATCCGCTTTGCATCATGCGTTCTCCTGAACAGACCTTGAATGTTTACAACGGACCGGGACGAACGACGCCCCGCTTCACCCGCCCGCAACCTCGGTGCGGACGGTGACCGTGTCCCCATCGTTCAAGTAAACCTGTGCGGACGGTCCGGGCGTGCGCCGCGCCATGCCGGATCGCGCGGACCGTCCGCCCGATCAGACAAGACCCGCGGACGAAGGTTAGCGGGCGGTGAGACTCTGCGGGTGACCGCACCCCAGGGAACGCACGGATCGCTCGGGAGTGACCAGCGGAATCGCCCGACGCGTCGAGCGGCGCGATCGCGGCATCAGACGGCGGAGGATGAGCAGAAGCAGCGCCGCTCCCGCGCTCGATCCGAAAAGCATCAGTCCCACCGCCAGCGGCGGATTCTCCAGAAACGCAGGACGGTGCAGGCGGTGGACGTCATCTCCGTAAAAACCGTGCAGAATCGTGAACGCCAGCCGCCGCAACCCCCCGCCGTTCCAGTTGAACGTCGACGCCGTCGCGTAGTCGCAGTCCGGCAGGTTGCGGAAGTGGATGCGCGCCGGCCACGGCGACGTGCGGACTGCTTCGCGGATCCTCGCTGTCGCGGCCTGCGGCGCTCGGCGAAGCGATATCACATCGTGATACCCCCCCTCGGGATGAGGGAAGTGCAGATCGTAGCTCGGATCCACGACGAAGCGCCGCCCCTCGGCGTACTCGACCTCCACCACGGTATGCACGGGCTTCCCGTTGCGCGGGTCGAAGAGCATCACCGGCGTGGCATCGAGGTTCAACGAATCCGCCAGCGCCGTCAGCAGACGCGCCTTGTCGGCGCAATCTCCGCCGCTGGACAACACCTGAAGGGGCGTCGCCCCGAGCGAGCGGAGCACGAAGCCCGAGGGGTTCCGCGAAGACGGGCGGGATTCATAAATCCACCGGGAAAGCGCGAGAATCTGGTCGTCCGGAGGCTGCTGAGGATCAACCACCGTGCGCGCAAAACGTCGAAGCGCCGCCGCATCCAGCGCCGCATGCAGCCAGCATACACCGCCGCCCAGCCCCAGAACCGCGGGGACGACCCACGCCGCTTTCCACGCTCTCAACGATGAGGCTCCTTCCTCACAATCCGCGGCGCGTTGCCGCCTGACTCCCCCTCGATAAGATCCGACACTCGCGGATTATCGGAGATTACTCGCACCGGCTTTCAGCGCCTCAAGCGGCATCAAGGACGCCGCGCTCGCTCCGGCCGCAGGAAGGCGCAATTTCCGCCGGACCTCGGAGGATCGGTATGCGGACGAAGCAGATCGCGCTTGTTGCGCTCGTTCTCGGTCTTTCAATGACGACCGCTCAGCAGCAACCCGCTCCCGAAACCGGAAAGCCCGCACCCGCGGCGCAAGACCCCGGAATCGCCCGGATCAACGAGCGGAAGGTCGTCGTCGAGGATTGCACGGTCCACCTGCTGGAATCCGGTCCCGAATACGGCCAGGTCGTCATCCTTTTGCACGGCGGACGCTTCACGTCGGAGGTCTGGCGCGAGCACGGCGTTCTTGAAGCGCTCGCCCGCGCCGGCCGTCGCGTCTTCGCGCCGGACTTGCCGGGCTTCGGACAGACGAAACCCTGCTCGGTCCCGAAGGAGAAGTTTCTCGAAAAACTGCTCCCCCTGCTGACGGAGCGCAAACCGGTCGTCCTCGCTTCGTCGATGAGCGGCGCCTTCGCCTTCCCCTTTCTTCTCGATCATGCGGACCGCGTCGCCGGCTTCATCGCCGTCTCGCCGGCCGGCATCGACGAATACCGCGACCGGTTGTCCAGGATCACCGTCCCCGTCCTCGCCATCTGGGGCGAGAAGGACACCAGCTTTCCCGTCGAGGTGGGCAAGCGACTCGTTGAAGCCGTGCCGAAGGGCGAACTCTTCGTCATGCCCGACGCGCCGCATCCCTGCTACCTGAAGGATCCGAAGGCGTTCACCGAACGCATCCTCCGGTATCTGGACGATTTGCCCGCCGAACGCGGAGCGCCGCGGAAACTCGACGGAGACGGCAACTGACGAAAGTCACTCCTGGTCGCCGTTCATTTTCGCGCGCAGCCGGGCGAGTTCCGCCTCCAGGTCGCGGAGGCGCTGGTTCACTTCTTTCGACCACCCCGGCAGGCGCTGCACAGCGATGAACTGACGCTTCGCCTCGTTGATCTCCACCGCGGGGGCGCCGAGATACTTGGCGCCCGCGGGCACGTCCCCGGCGACGCCCGCCTGCGCCCCGATCGACGCCCCGTCCCCGACGGTCAGGTGCCCGGCAAGGCCCGCCTGTCCCGCGAGCGTCACGTTCTTCCCCACCGTCACCGATCCCGCAACTCCGACCAGCGCGACGAACATCGCGTTCTCACCGACCTTCGTGCCGTGTCCGATCGCGATGAGGTTGCTGAACTTCGAGCCCGTGCCGATCCGCGTCATCCCCAGCGTCGCCCGGTCGATCGCGCAGTTCGCCCCGATCTCCACGTCGTCATCGATGACCACCCGACCCACCTGCGGAATCTTCAGCCACTTCCCCCCCACCGGGGCGTAACCCAGCCCGTCCTCCCCGATCACCGTCCCCGCGTGGATCGTCACTCGGCGGCCCAGCACGCACTCGTCATACACGACCACGTTCGGAAAGAGCACCGTCCCGTCGCCCAGCCGCGCGCGATCGCCGACGTACACCCCGGGGTACAACGTGCAGTCCGCACCGATCACCGCCCCCTCGCCCACCGTCACGTGCGGCGCGATGTTCGCGTTCGGACCGATCGACGCGCTCGGGTGAATTTCCGCCCGGCTGCTCACCCCCCACCGCGGGTGTCGCCGATGCCCGTGCAGCAGCACAATCGCCACCGTCACCGCCGCATAAGGATCGGCGCAGCGGACCACGCTGCGCCCGTCCGGGACCACCACGTCCGGCGCCGCGATCACCGCCGACGCCCGCGTCGTCTCCAGCAGACGCAGGTACTTCCGGTTCGACAGGAAGCTCAGCTCCCCCTCGACCGCGTCCTCCAGCGTATTCACCGCCGCGATCGAAACGTCCGCCCCCTCCAGCGAGGCCGGAAATCCCGCGGCGCTGATCCGACGACACAGCTCACTCAGTTTTGAACCCGCCACGTCCCCATCCCACCCCGGCGCCCCGCGCAGCCCCAGGCCCGCCGTAACCGCCGATCCCCCAAGACTGCACGAATCCGCGGTTTGTTGCAACTTTTTCGGGTTCGCTCACCTCGCGCCGCAACCGGCGTCTGCCTGTCTATCTCCGATCCGCCCCGCGTTACAACCTCGCCCCGGTTTTAGAATCGCACAGGGCCCGCCCTCAGGCGACAATTCCTGAATGAAGGGATCAGCGAGCTGGGCTGGATTGCGCCTGATGCCGCGACGCGGAGACGCGGTTGAGGTTCCCTGGGGCGACGTGACGCTGCGCGGAAACTGGCTCGTGCTGAGCGTCCGCGTCCTGTTCCAGAATCCGGAGCTGTCGCGCTTGATTCTGCCGTCATCCGTTGACGTGCGACTCCTTCAGCGGCACGTCCGCCGGGCGCGGCGCAACGCCTTCCGCACCGGACAGTTCCGGTTGGAAGGGAGGTTTAACTGGGACCGCTGGTTCCCGCTGGGTGGATGTGCAGCCTTTGCGCTGTTGTTCGCCGTAATGCTGGGGATACCATCGCGCCCGGGCCGACCCAGCGCCTTGGCGCGCCTTGTCGAGCTTGCGGAGACGGACGTGAACGCTTTCGTTCCCGCCATCCTCACCCTGCTCTTCGGCTTCTGTTTTTTCATGTTGCTGCCCGCGGGGGTGTGCTGGTTGCATCGCCGTGAACTGCGCTGGACCTGGCGCAACCGCACGGCGCGACGCTGGACGGCGGATGCGGAGAGATTAAACGTCCATCACACGGACGGCCGCGTCACGTCCTACCCGTGGGGTGAGCTTGAAGCCGCAAACCCGCAACGTCTGATCTTCCGGACCGGGGCAGACGAAACCGAGCACATTTCGCTGACCTGCGGCTGCAGCGCCAGGGGATTCGCCGACGTGTTGAGCCTTCAGGACGTCGCCCGGAACGTCATTCTGCGGCGACGGGGCATTCGCGAACCGCTTGTACGCACAATCTCGAAGCGCACCTACCTGTCCGTCAATGTGATCATCTGCGGGTTCTTCGCAGTGCTGATTGCAGCGTCGTCACAGCACGTCGGTCTCGACGAAGAACTGGCCCGCCAGCAGCGCCTCGCGCCGCGCGTGATGCTCCTGATGCTTGGCGGCTGGAATCTCCTTTACGGGCTTGGCCGGTGGTCCGAAACCGCCTCCCCGAAAACCCGCCGGCGCCTGAAACGCATCCTGTTTTGACTGGGTTGAACCCGTGTGGTGAGTCATAAGTTCTTTGCCTTTGATGAGGAGCGCGGAGCTCTGCTCCCCCCGTGCGGACCGGAGGTCCGCACTCCCGAATTGAGCAACGAATTTGCAACTCGGGACACTAGCCGCCCCTCGCCCTGCGGGTCAGGTCCGCGTGCAGCAGGCGGTGGAACAGGTGCTCCCCGCCTTCGCGCCGGACGCAAAGCCGCCCCACGTCGTACGCCCGCGAGTGCAGCCCGCGCTGCACGGATTCGCAGATCGCGATGTCCTCGTCCTGAATCCGGTCCGCGACGGCGATGCTGCGGCGGTGTTCGTCGTCGCCGCCGCTCTCGAAGTAGAAGTCGAAGATCACGCGGCAGCGGTCCACCCCCAGCGGGAGCACGAGGTTCGTATCCATGTAGCCCGCGTACCAGTTGAGCATGAAGTTCGGATGCAGCCAGAAGTAGTACGCCATCGCACCGCCGCGGACCGACGCCGTCTCCCCCTCACCGCCTTCAGCGGTGATCGGGCTGGATTGAAGGCAATACCGGTCCTCGCACGCGATCCGGTATTCCTGGTACGAAAGGACGCTGCCCAACCCCTTGTGAATGTGCGGGACGTGGTAGCCGCCGTCGAGGTAGTTGTCCACGAACACCTTCCAGTTGCACGCCAGGTCGTACGTCTTCCGTGCAACGAAGCGCAGAGAGGACAGGTTCAGCGGCGCGACACGGGGCGCCATCCGCCCCAGATGATCCGTCAGCGACGGTGCGGCGTCATTGAGGCAGACGAACACGAAGCTCTCCCACGTCTCCACCCGCACCGGGACCAGGCCGTGGTCCGCGCGGTTGAAGTTCAACACGCCGTCGAACTCGGGCACGCCCTTAAGCTCGCCGTTCAAGCCGTAAGTCCACCCGTGATAGGGACACTTCAGCGCCTTGAGGCTGCCGCACGGCTGATCGACGACGGCCGCGGCGTGATGCCGGCAGACGTTGAAGAACGCACGCAGCACGCGATCGTTGCCGCGAACAACGACGATCGGCTCGCCGGCGACGTCCGCCGTAACGAACGACCCCGGTTCGGCGAGCTGATCGGCGCGCGCGACCTGCTGCCACGTCGCGTGAAAGACGGCGCGGCGCTCGTACTCGGCGAAAGCGGGGTCGGTGTACCAGGCGCTGGGAATCGTCGAGGCTTCGGCGAGCGGGCGCGTCGGATCGTAAGCCGCGACGAAGGTATCCAGATTAAGGTTCTTCATGCGGCCTCCTGGAATTGTCGCTCTCAGGAAACGCGCGGAGGGTTCGTCATTTCTTGTCGCGTCCGCGCGTCGCGGCGTCATTGTTAACGTTGACGGGGCGGCGCGTCCACCGCTAGCATCCTCCCGCAACGGTTCGCGGGCGCGCCGGCGCGGCGGGCGGCGCGGATCGGCTTGCCTCACCCGCCGGGCGATGCCCGCAGGGGTTCGAGGCCGTGTTGCATCGGCGGCGAGCGGGGTTGCCGCGCCGGTCTCCACCGGGAGGTCGGCCGCTTCGGGTCGCCCGCCCGCAAAGGCGGACTCAGCAAATCAGGTGGATTGTCACATGACCTTGACACGATGGTTCAGAACCCGCTCAGACGGCTCGAAACACACGCCCCCTTGCGGCGCCCGCTCCGTGCGACGCCGGGGACGGGGGGGGTGGATCATCGGCGGGACGGTGCTCGCGTGCGTCGCCGGGGCCACGGCGCAGGAGGAGCCCGTCACGCGCGTGTCGGTCGAAGTCGCCGGTCGGCAGGAGGAGTCGCAGTCCGCGGAGCCCGTCACCGAAGCGCTGGATGTCGACCGCGTCCTCCGACAGATCATCCCTCCCCATCGGATTGACGAATACGGCGAACCTGATGTCCGCGACGGGGACAAGCCCGACCCCGCGTATTATGAACGCCTGCTCAATCGCGTCGCGCACGTTCGCAGACCGGTGCAGGTGCGCCTGACGATCGAGGACGTGCTGGAGCGCGTTCTGCGGCACAACTTCGCCCTCGACGTGGCCCGCTACAACCCGGCGATCGAGGCGACGCGCCTCGTCGAGGCGGAGGCGTTGTTCGACGCCTCGCTCTACTCCAACATCAGCAAGCTCATCCAGGACCGACCGTCCGGATCGCAGCTCTCCGCGACCGACTTCGACCGGTTTTCCTGGGAGACCGGCGTGCGCAAACTGCTGCCCGGCGGCATGCGCGTCAACACCAGTTACAGCCTGGAGCGCCAGTCGACGAGCCTCGCGTTCCAGCAACTCAATCCGCAGTATTTCAGCCAGCTTAATCTCGGCTTCCAGCAACCGTTGCTGCGCGGGTTCGGCATTGATTACAACCGCTCGGCGATCGTCGTCGCGTCACACGGGCAGAGCATCGCCGATCATCAGTACCGCGAGCAGGTCCGTGACGTCGTGCGGCAGGTGGAGGCGACCTTCTGGCGTCTCGTGCAGGCGCGCAGCGAAGTCGTCATCTCCGCCCGCCTCCTTGAAAAATTTGAAAGCATCTACGACTTTCTCGAAAAGCGGAAAGACTTCGACGTCAACAAGATCCAACTCGAGGACACCAAGGCGAACCTCGAGACGACCCGGGCGGAGTTTCTGCGGATCCTCTCCGCCGTGCGCAACGCCGAAGACGCGCTGATCGCGCTGATGAACGATCCGGAGCTGAACCTCGGCCATGAGATCGAGATCATCCCGGACGGGATTCCCGTCTACCCGCGCATCGTGGTGGACCGCATCGGCGAGCTTCAGACCGCCCTCGAAAGCCGCACCGAGATCAAGTCCGCGCAGCTCGCCGTCATGAACGCGGCGATCGGCGTCGGACAGGCGCGCAACGAACTGCTCCCCCGCCTTGATCTGACGTTCAATTACGCGGTGGACGGCCTCGGGAAAAGCGCCGACCGGTCTTTTGACGAAGTGACGAAGCACGACTTCACGGAATATTCGATCGGCGTCGAGTTCGAGATCCCGATCGGCAATCGCGCGGCGAAGGCCCGGCATCAGCGCGCCCGCCTCACGCTCGCGCAGGCCGAGGCGGAGCTGAAGCGCCGCACCGAGCAGGTCATCACCGAGGTCAACGTCGCCGTCCGAAATCTCGAGACGAACTGGGCGGTCATTCTTCCGCGGCTGGAGTCGGTCGAGGCCGGCGTCCGCCAGGTCGAGGCGATCGACGCCCGCGCGGAGCGCAAGGACTACGCCCAGCTCAACGCTGAACTCGGGGCGCATAACGGACTCGCCGCCGGACGCCGCCAGCTCCTTCAGGCGCTTGTCGATTACTACCTCTCGGTGATCGACTTGGAGCGCGCCAAGGGGACGCTGCTGGAATACAACAACATCGTCCTCGTACCGGTCGAAAACGAAGGCCCCTGACGACAGACCGCCGTCACCACGACGGCGACAGTTAATCCCGCCGAAATCGCAGGCGCCACAAATCCGCGAGCACGCTCAGCGAATCCCGCACCGTCCGCACCCGGCTGTCCGGATCGTTGCGCCAGATGATCCCGACTTCCCGGATGCGGAACCCGCGCCCCTGGGCGAGCTGCAATGCTTCGCAGTCGAACGCAAACCCCTCGGTCCGCACGTCGGGAAAGACGCTCCGCGCCGCACGCCGGGTGAACAATTTGAAACCGCACTGGGTGTCGAAGATGTCCGGTAGAAGGATGCGCCTCCGCAGCGCCCGGAACGTCCGCTCCATCATCCTCCGCCGCAGCGGCTGAGGCGGGTCGAGAACCGAATCCGGCATCCGCCGTGAGCCGATGACGACGTCGTACCCCGCGTCGATCCAGGGCAGGAGCTTGTTGATCTCGGACAGCGGCGCGGACAGATCGGCGTCAGTCATCAGGATCGCCTCGCCCGACGCCGCCAGCATCCCGTCGCGCACGCACGCCCCTTTGCCACGGTGGGCGACCGAGCGGATGACACGGAGCCGCGCCGGGGCTGACCGGGCTGCCGCAAACGCTTCAACGCGTTCGGGCGTTCCGTCACGGCTTCCGTCGTCCACGACGATGACTTCAGAGACAAGGGCGCTGCCTGCGGACCCGGTCAGTTCGTCAAGCGTCCGCTGAATACGCGAGGCCTCGTTATACGCCGGGATGACCACCGAAAGACGCATCTGGACGCTCGCTCACTCCCGCGACGCATCCGCGGGATCTTCATCGGCGGCCGCCGGAGAATCCGCACCCGGTCGCGGCGACCCACGCATCAGGAGCACCTGCGCCGCGACCCACGCCGCCAGCGCGGCGCCCACGCCGCAACCGCGAAGCCACGGCGGGATCGACAAGGGAACAATCCACCAGCCCCAGCACGCGCTGACACCGCCAAGCGTGAACGTCGCCGCCAGCACCGCTCCGGCGACCGCACGATCCCCCATCACAAGCCCGGCGCCCGGAACGAAAACGTTGACAATCCACGCGAAAGCGCTCGATCTTCCCGAAGTCCGCCGAGGTTCGCGGTCGGCTCCCGTTGCGGCTTGAATCTGTGCGCGCCCGTCGGATAATGCCCGCATGAGGCGCGAGAATACCGCAGCAACCCGATATCCGCGAGGCATGACGGTATGTGTCGCCGCGGCGCTCACCGTCTTGATCGTGTTCTCCGGCGGGTGTCAGACAGGGAGCGCTTCGACCGCGAACTTCGCCGTCAGACAGGTTCCCGGGGTGGACGAGGTGCAGGCCTTTCAGGCCGCCCGCGACGCCATGCTCGGACTCGGATTCCAGATCGCCCTGGCCGAGCCCGACCGCGGTCGGCTGGAAAGCGCCCCGGCGCAAGAGGAGGAGTTGGAGTTCGTCGCCCGCCGCCGGACGCACGAGACGGGCCGGCGTCAGCGGCGCGTCGCCTCCGTGCGGATCGAGGCGGCGGACGACGACGTCAAAGTGTTCTGTCGCGTCGAGATTCAGGAGCCTTCGACGGAGGCGCACCGCTTCCGAGCTTCGGTGGACTCCTCGCTGGACCGACCGGGCGAGACGCCGATCGACCGCGACGCCGCCACCACGCCCGATCAGAACACGGTCTGGCGCACGATCGGACGCGACCGCGACCTCGAACGCTCGATCCTCGACGCCGTGACGCAACTCACCGGCGCATCCGCGATTCTCGACGAGTAACCTCGTCCGCGGCGGCGTCACGAACCGCCGACTTCCTCGTCGGACGTCGCGAGGCGTCGATAACTCTCGGCTTTGTCGGTGTCGCCCCTGCGTTCGTACAACTCCGCCAGGGCGGCGGCGCAAGCTCGCGCCGCACCCGCATCGCGAGGAGATGTCCCCTGTAATGTGCGTTCCGCCGCAAGAAGCTGGCGCTCCGCATCCTCGAGCGCGTTCGCGGAGAGCAGGCAGCTCCCCCACGCAATCCGCGCCGCCGCGGAGCGCGCCGGATCCCCCTTGAGGTCAGACAATTCGGCCACCGCTTCGTAACAGACCGTCCGCAACCGCGAGCACTCCGGCTGACCGGTCAGCCCTGATTCCGCCTCGCGCAGGACCGCCTCCGCCTCGTCAATGCGCCTTTGTCGCAAGATCGCGATTCCCAGCGTCAGTCCGAATTCGGCGCGTCGCAGGGGCGCGTCGCCCGGTTGAGTCTCGTTGAGAATGTCGAGCGCCTCGCGCATGACGACTTCGGATTGCACAAGACCAGCACTCTGCCCAATCAGGTTCAGCGTCCGGGCGTAACTGTTCAGGATCGTGGCGACATAGGAGTGCCGCTCGCCGTAAGCGCGACGGTAAAGCGCCACCGCCTTGGACAGATCTTCCGCGGCTTCCGCATACCGTCCCAGTAACCGCTTTGCCTGACCGCGCTGACGGTAACACTCGCCCAACAACTCGGCGGCCGCGTCGTCCGCCCCGGACTCGAGACGTTCGATGGCTTCGCAATATCGGGAGATCGCCTCCGCGTACGCCTTCCTGCCGAGTTGGGCGTCGCCGATGTCCTTCAGACATGCCGCAAGTTCCCTCGGACGGGATTCCGCATGCTCGCGCGCAATGCGCAAGGCCGCCTCGAGCGCGGACAGGGAGTCGTCGTAACGACCTTGCCTGGCGCGGAGCGACGCGATGCCCCTGAAAATCTTCGCGTTCAAGAGTCCGTTATCGCCGAGCCGGCTCCGGCTGATCGTCAAAGCGCGGTCGAACAATATCTCCGCTTCGTCCCTCTGTCCCTCGTCGTTGAGATACTGAGCGTAGTGCAGCGTCGCCTCCGCAACGTCGACGTTCTCTTCCGTGCTGCGTTGCGTCAGGATCTCCCAACCCTGCTTGAGATACCGCCCCGCCAGAGCGCGCTCCGCAGGTTCGTTCTCATGCAGATAAAGCCCCAGGACGCTCATCGTCCGCCCGATCGCGACGTGATACGGATCGTCGATCAGGCGACGTTGAACGTCCAGCGACCACGTCAGCAGCGGGCGGACTTTCTGCATCTGCCCTTGATGCCACGCGTTCATCGCTCGCACGTAGGCGTAGTGCGCGACCGCGAGGCGATCGTCCGTGTCTCCGTCGCTCTCCAAAAGCGCCTGCAACTCCGCCAGAAAGCGGTCGGCCGCCGCGAAATCAGCGCGCACCGTCGCCAGTTGGGACCGATCCAGGAGCAGTTGCACGCGGAGCTCGTCGTCCGCTCGGGAAAGCCCCTCCAGCACCTCCGCGGCGCGCCGCTGATGCTCCTCAGCGCGATCGTAGGCGCCGCGCTCGTACTCCAGCCGACCGAGATCCGCGAGGCTCTCCACGACGTCGCCGGATCCGTCCGGATGGCGGCGAACCCGGCGCGATAAAACGTCTTCCAGCGCCCTTTGCGCCGACGCGTAGTCCGAGCGGGCCCGCATGCCGCACAACGCCGCCGCGCGCATCGATGCCTCCACCGCCGGGTGATCGTCGCCGGACGTCGCTCGACGCAACGCGAGCGCTTCCAGGTGGTGCTCCTCCGCGCGGAGGTCGTCGCCCAGTTGTGAGTACGCCTCCCCGAGCGTCTCGTGCACGTCCGCCGCCACCAGCGGCTGGTCCTTCAGCTCGCGGCGGATGCGGCGATCCGTCTCGTCGAGCGCCTCCCGCAGCAGCGTGGTGTCCCGCCCGCGCGCCAGATCGGGGTCGATCGACTGTAGGATTCCGCGCAGGAAGCGGACCGTCTGCTCGGCACGCGCCGCGGCGCGCGCCGCCTGCTCGCGGGCCGCCTCCGCCCCTCGGTATAACGAAAACGACGTCACACTGAAAATCAGCACCGCCAGCACCCCTGCCGCGCCGACTCCCGCCGCCGTCCGATGACGCCGCAGCGCCTTGCGCAGCACGTACCACGTGCTGTCGCGCTTCGCCTCGATCGCCTCTCCGGCAAGGTAGTGCCTCACGTCGCGCGCCAGTTCACCCGCGGTCTGATAGCGGCGGTCGCGGTCCTTGTGCAGACAGCGCAACACGATCGTGTCCACGTCGTCGTCGATCCCCGCACGCAGCGAAGACGGACGCGGAGGGTCCGCCTCTCGGATGTTTCGGATCGTCTGCCACGCGGAACCGCTCACGTCGTAAGGGAAGCGCCCGGTGAGTAACTGAAAAAGCATCACGCCGAGGGAATACACGTCCGTCCGCACGTCCACCTGGTCCGGAACGCCCTCCGTCTGCTCGGGACTCGCCCACTGCAGCGACCCGACGAACTGCCCCGTCACCGTCACCGCCGTCGGAACCGAGCCAGGCCACCCCCCGCCCGCCCCTCGCGCCAGTCCGAAGTCCAGCACATAAGGTTCGCCGCCCTCGTCCATCCGGATGTTCCCGGGTTTCAGGTCGCGATGAACAATGCCGCGAAGGTGCGCCGCGTTCACGGCGTCGCACACCTTGATGAACACGCGGAGCACGCCGCCCACGTCGAGACTCCGGCCGCGCACGTACTCGTCTAGTGACTCCCCCGCGATGTAATCCATCACGAAAAAGAAGTGTCCGCCCGCGCTGCCGCTGTCGTGGATCGCCACGATGTTCGGATGACGCACCGCCGCCAGAAGCCGGACCTCCCGCTCGAACCGCGCCCGATCGGACGGCCCCGCAAAAGGGCCCTCTCGCATCACCTTCACCGCCACCGTCCGCCCCGTCGCCTCCTGATGCGCGCGGTAAACCACGCCCTGCCCCCCACGATGAATCTCGTGCAGCAGGCGATATCCCGGAAGACTGTCCGAAGGGATCGACGTCGGCGGCTCGCCGGATCGCGAAAGAACCTCGGCCTCCGCCCGCGCCGCAAGGATCAGATCGCGCTCGGACGTTCGCGGGTTGGGCGGCAGCGCTTCAGACATCGGTCAGCCTCCGTCGCTGACGAAGCGGGTCAACGCGCCCAGCTTCTCGCGCAGCATGCGGTGCGCGCGGCTCCGCAGCATGTAAGCCGCTCCCGGAGAGCGGTTCATTTCCGGCGCCACTTCCTCCATCGAACGACCCTCGAGGTCGTACAACTCCACGACCCTCCGGTACGCTTCAGGCAGGGTCTCGATCGCCGTCGCCAGCGCCGTCAGCGCCTCCTCGCGCCGCGCCGCCCGGCTCGGCGTCGAGTCCGTCATACCCAGCAGAAAACTCAACTCGTTCAGCGAGCTTCCTTCTTCCGCCAGTTGAACGCGCCGGCGGTCGCCCCCGCGCTTGCGCGACTCCAGCGTACGAAGAACGTCCACCAGGTTGCGCGACGCGATCCGCGCCAGCCAGCCCGCGAACGAACCATCCTCGCGCGGCACGAACTCCCGGATGCACAGGAAGGCGTCCATGTACGTCTGCTGCATCACATCATCCACCGCCAGCAGCGAACGCCACCTCGCGGGAATCTCCAGTTTCGCACGCACCGTCGGCCCGTGCCGCTCCAGCAGCACCGTCAACGCCTCACGATCGCCGTCCACGGCGCGACGAATCAGCTCCATCTCGTGCTGAGGCTCGTTCATGACGGCACGATCCTGACGAGACCAGGCGGGTCCGAACTCCGGGGCGGATGTTCCGTCCTGCACGGCGGTCGCCGGCCGACGAAGCGGACCGTCCCCGTGATGCGGCCCGACGGCGGGAATCCTACCGGCGGCACGCCTGCTGCGGCAACCGACGCGGCCGGGCGACCGCAACCGCCGACTTTCAATCTCGATGATGTTCGTCTTTGCGAGCCGCGCGGACCCGCTCGATCCGCTCGATCCCCTCGAGTCGCGCCAGTTCAGGCAGGATCGCCCGGTGCGACCGGTGATAATGACAGTAGGTCAGCGTCAGCCGCTCCTTCCCGTCGACCGCCTCAACCGCCCACCGCTTGTCCGGGATCTCAAAGTCGTCAAGCACGTCGAGGATCCGGATGCGCGTCTTGCCATCCGATCCGTCGTAAACGATCTGACACTCCTGATGACGGCAGGCGCCCAGCGCCCGCTGGTGCAGACGCTGGATCACGGTGAGCACGCTGACCACCATCAACGTCAGCACCACCCCCGCCGCCGCGTACCCGCCGCCCACCAGCACCCCGATCGACGCCATCACCCAGATCGTCGCCGCCGTCGTCAGACCCACGACGTTGCCCCGCTCACGGATGATCGCGCCGGCGCCGAGAAACCCGATCCCGGTGACGATCTGCGCCGCGATGCGCGTCCGGTCTCCGCCGCCGCCGGCGGAAAGCTGCAAGGACGCGATCGTGAACAACGCGCTCCCCACGCAGATCAGCGTCAGTGTCCGCAGTCCCGCGGGTTTGTGCTTGAACTCCCGCTCCGCCCCGACGATCAGTCCGCAGAAGATCGAACTGATGACGAGAATGACCCCCACCCATCGCGGGTCCAGCCCGGATTCGTGAAGATCGCCGCTGTATATCCAGAACCACTCCGGCATGTCGCACCGCGCCGCCGCGCCCTAACACTGCTTCATCCGGTCCGCCACCGACGCCGCGCGCTTCCCCACGATCGGCAGCGCCACCGCGGGACGATCCTCCCCGGCAAGCGCCGCCGCTCCCGAAACCGTCACGCGCACATGTTTGAAGGCCGGGGTGCGCGACAGCGGATCCGCGTCGCGCGGCACCAGCACGTTGGCCTCGGGATAATACATCGCCGCGCTGCCCGCGCGGATATCGTAAGACCTCGCCCGGACGATCAGACTTCCGACAATGCTCCGCACGACGACCGGTTGATCCGGGCGAAGCCCGCGTCCTTCAAGGTCCGCCGGGTTCATCAGGATCACGTCGCGGCGCTCCTGCCCGCGGTAAAGGTCGTCCTCATCGTACACGACGGTGTTGAATTGCCCCTCGCTGCGCAACGTGATCAGGCGCAATTCCCCTGCCGCAGACGGCGCCGGCGGGAGCGGCGTCACATGAAACCGCCCCCGACCCGACGGCGTCGGGAATCGCGGCGCGTGCATGGTCCGCCCGGCGACATGAAACTCCCGTCCGGCGTCGTCGATCGCGCCGATCTCCTCGTATCCCGGGATGATCTTCGCGATCGCCCGGCGGATCGTCCGGTGCTTCAGCATCGACTTCCAGTCCACCGCCCCGTCGTCGCCGAGCACCGCACGCGCGATCGTCGCAATCACCTCGACTTCGCCGCGCGGTCCGGCAAGCCGCTCGGGACCGCCTTCGCTGAGCCGCACGAAATTGAACATCGACTCCTGCGTCGTCGCCTGGGACTCCTCGTCGCGGACCTTGACCGGCAGGATGATCGTCTCCTTCGCCCGACCCCACGCGTGCCCCGTGTTCAACGTCGTGCTCAGGTAGACCACGCTGTCCAGCCGGCGCATCGCTTCCGCCGTCCACCGGGCGTCCGGGTTGCTCCCGAAGAGATTGCCCCCGAGGCACCAGGCATGCCGAACCTCGCCCCGGTGCGCGGCGTCGAGGCAGGCGAGCGTGTCCAGCCCCTTCCGCTCCGGGACGCGGACGCCGAATTCCGACTCCAGCCGGCGCAGCACCTCGTCCTTCAGCTTCGGCGTGACCCCAACCGAACCGATCCCCTGGACGTTGCTGTGTCCGCGGATCGGCAGGAGACCCGCCCCAGGACGCCCCGCCATCCCACGCAGCATCGCCAGGTTCGCGATCGCCCGGACGTTGTCCACGCCGTGAAGGTGATGCGTGATCCCCATCGTCCACGCGAAGACCGTCGCCTCGGACGCCGCGTACATCCGCGCCGCCGCGTCGATCGTCGCCCGGTCCACCCCGCCGCTGTCCTCGATCTCCTCCCACGATCGGCGCCGAACCTCTCCGATGAACGCCTCGAAGTCCTCGGCGCACGTCATCACGAACTCTCGGTCGGTCGCGCCGAGTTCGTCGATCCGCTTCGCCAGCCCCGCCAGCACGCCGAGGTCGCCGCCCGCGTGAGGCTGAAGATACAGATCCGCGATCTTCGATCCGAAAAGCAGGCTGCGCCAGTCCGACGGCACGCTGAAGTTGACAAGCCCCGTCTCAATCAGGGGATTAATGACGATCACCTTCCCGCCGCGCCGCCGCAGCTCGACGAGTTGCCGCATCAGCCGCGGGTGGTTCGACGCCGGGTTGCCGCCGATCAGAAACACGAGGTCGCACCGCCGCAGATCCTCCAACTCGATCGTCGCCGTCCCGCTTCCGAAAGCACTCGAAAGGCCCACGCCGCTCGCCTGGTGACAGTAATATGAGCAGTTGTTGACGTTGTTCGTGCCGAAAACGCGGGCGAATAATTGAAGCAGGAAGCCCGCCTCGTTCGACGACCTCCCGCTGAAGTAGAAGAAATGCTCGTCCGGCGTGTGTGTCCGAAGCAGCGCGGCGCAGCGGTCGATCGCCTCCTCCCAGGAAATCACGCGGTAGCGATCGTCGCCGGGCGCAGCGCAGACCGGATCGGCGAGGCGGCCGACGTGCTCCAGCTCGCGCGGGCTGAACCGGCGGAGTTCATCGAACCCGTACCGCTCGAAGAAGCGCGCCTCGACGCGCCCCTGCATGTCGGCCGCCATCGCCTGCATCGACTTCTTGCAGACTTCGGGAAACCGGCCGGCTTCGTCGGTCATGCCCCCCAACTGACCGCCCATCCCCAGTGCACACGTCTTGCAGGCGTTGCGCGTGCGCAGCGCGGCGTAGAACCGGCGCAAACCGCCCGCCCGCCGCGCCAGGCGCAGCGAATACCGGATCGCCGCCCACCCTCCTCCTGTCCGCACGCGACTCAATGACATCTCCGGTGTTAAGGCAGCTCGGCGGCCAGCAGCTTGCAGAACTGATGCTCAATCGCCTTGTAAGGGCTGCTCGACCCCGCGTAATCGTTGAACATGACGGCGAACGCATATTCCTTCCCCGACGCTGACGTAACGTATCCCGCCAGCGCCCGCACCCCGCGCATCGTTCCCGTCTTCGCCCGCACGCGCCCGGCGAGGTCTTTCATCGTCGTGCGCAACGATCCCGGCTCGCCCGGGCGCGCCAGGCTTTCCGCCAGCAACCGTCCCTGCGGATGACGCGACATCCACGCCAGCGTCTCCACCAGATGCCGCGCCGTGCAGCGGTTCGCCCGGCTCAACCCTGATCCGTCCACGACAGCCAGCCCCCCGGTCGAGACGCCACCCTCCCGCAAAACCTCACCGATCGCCGCGGATCCGCTTTCCCAGGATCCTCTCGGCGTCGCCCAGCCCTGCCGCCGCTGCCACTCATACCCGAGGCGCTTCATCAGGCACTCGGCGAAAAGATTCTGACTGTTGCGCCCGATCCGCCACAGCACGTCCGCCAGCGCCGTCCGATGCATCGCCAGGATGCGCGCGTCCGGCGGAAGCGATCCGTCAGACCGTCGCACCGGCCGGCGGACGACGTCGCCTGTCGGCGCCACGCCGCCGCGCGCCAGCACGGTCCGCATCGCGTCCACGAACGTCAGGGTCGGATCGAACGTCGCCACCGATTCGAACGTGTGCGGTTTCGAGACCGCACCCGTCACGCGGTATCCCCTCGCGGTCACGTCGACATGCAGCAAAGGCGTCGGTCCTTTTCCCGTCTTGCATTCATTGATCAGACGGATCGTGTCGCGCAGCGGCGGCGTCACCGACCAGGTCGGCTTCGCGCCCGGCCGGTCGCCCGGATGCAGCGTGATCTCCACACAATTGTCGTTCAGACACAGTCCGCCGACGGGCGCCGCGTACCAGCGTCCCAGGTCCGCCGCTTCCCACGTCGGATGCAGCGGCTGATCGTCGAAAATGAAGTCATCGACGACGAAGCGACCGGTCGCCGCCGTCCGGCCGCGCGTACGCAGCGTCTCCGCCCATCGCTCCAGCGGCGCCGTCACGCTTTCACCCCGCGCCCGGCCAAGCTCCGGGTCGCCGAACCCCGGGTCTCCCGCGCCGATCACGACAAGATCGTCGCCCTGTTCCGCCAGGACCGTCTCGAACGAGAACCCCGGTCCCAGCGCCGCGATCGCCGCGCTCATGACGAAAATCTTTCCAGCGCTGGCCGGCGTCATCGGCTCATCCGCCCGGAACGCGAACACGGTCTCGCCGCTCGCCGGATCGACGACGCAGGCCCCCGCCGACGCACGACCGTCCGGCAGCTTTTTGAGCGACGCGCTTAACCGCTCGGCGACGCCCTGCGCGCCCGCCGCAGCGCTCGCCGCCCACGCAGCGCTCGCCGCCACCCACGCCGGCATCCGTCGTTTCCATCTTCGACATTGCGCCTGCGTCACGCCCCACCTCCTTGCGCCCGTTGCGTCGCGCGACCATCGTAAACCGGCGGACCCGTCGATCAAGGCGTCACAGGAAGCCGCGCCACGCATCCGCGACAGACTCGGCGGGCGATCCCCACGCTTGACCTCGCGGTATTTCCCGCCAGACTCTGCCGGACCTTCCAGGGAGAAACACAATGACGGCGGCCACGACAACCTCGGACGCACAGGGGGCGCTCGCAAGACTCCTTCGAGGCGTTGAGCGCGCGGGCAACGCGCTTCCCCACCCGGCGACGCTCTTTCTGCTTCTGGCGCTGCTCGTCATGCTCGGATCGGAAGTCGCCGTCCGCGCGGGAGTTTCGGCGGCGGAACCTGGGAAGCCCGACGTCTTGGTCACGCCGCAGAGCCTGCTCACCCTCGACGGTCTGCACTTCATGCTCACGAAGATGGTCACGAACTTCACGGCGTTCGCGCCGCTGGGGACGGTGCTCGTCTCGCTGCTGGGCATCGCCGTCGCCGAGCACAGCGGGTTGATCAGCGCGATGATGCGCCTGCTGGTCCTGTCCACCCCCCGGAAGTGGCTCACGCCGGTCGTCGTGTTCTGCGGCATCCAGTCCAACATGGCCAGCGACGTCGGCTACGTGCTGCTCGTCCCGCTGGCGGGCGTCATTTATCACTCCGTCGGGCGTAATCCGCTGCTGGGCCTCGCCGCCGGGTTCGCCGGCGTCTCCGGAGGATTCAGCGCCAACCTCATGCTCGGAAGCATCGACCCGCTGCTGTCCGGTCTGACGCAGGAAGCGGCGCGCATCCTCGATCCCGCCGCGGAGGTGCAGCCCTCGTGCAACTACTACTTCATGTTCGCCTCGACGTTTCTGCTCACCGCGGTCGGGACGTGGGTGACGGAGAAGGTCATCGCGCCGCGCCTCGGCGCGTACCAACCCGACGGCGAGACCGCGCCGGGCGAGAAACTCGAACATCTCAGCGCCCGCGAGAAGAAGGCGCTGCTGTGGGCGACGGCGGCCGCGGCGGCGTTCGGATTCGTGCTCCTCTGGAGCGCCCTGCCGCACGGGTGGTTTCCCGGAAGCGGGTTCCTCCGCGATCCGAAGACCGGCGACCTGCTGCGATCGCCTTTCATGCAGAGCATCGTCGCGTTCATTTTCGTCGGCGGCGTGGTCTGCGGCGTCGCTTACGGCTGGGTCGCCGGCACGATCCGCAACGACTCGGACGCGATGAAGGGGATGGGCCAGAGCATGAGCGCGATGGGCAGCTATCTCGTCCTCGTCTTCTTCGCCGCCCAGTTCGTCGAGTTCTTCAAGTGGACGAACCTCGGCAAGATTCTGGCGATCGAGGGCGCGGGGCTTCTCGCCGGCATCGGGTTCACCGGTCTGCCGCTGCTGGTCTGCTTCATCGTCCTGTCGATGCTGGTCAACCTTCTGATGGGCAGCGCCTCGGCGAAGTGGGCGTTCATGGCGCCGGTCTTCGTGCCGATGTTCATGCCGCTGGGCATCGCGCCGGAGGAGACCCAGCTCGCCTACCGCGTCGGAGACAGTTGCACGAACATCATCTCGCCGGGAAATTCCTACCTCGCGCTGATCATCGCCTTCTTCCAGCGCTACGACAAAAAGGCCGGCATCGGCACGATGGTGGCGACGATGCTGCCTTATTCGATCGCGTTCTTCGTCGCCTGGGCGATCTTCATGATCGCGTGGTTCCTCCTCGGTATCCCGATCGGGACGGTGGCGGCATGACCGGGGGCGATCGGACGCCGGCGCGCTCAGTGCTGAGCCTTGTCGCGTGGAGCGCCGCCGTCGCCGCGCACGCCCAGCCTCCGCCGCCGGTCGCCGTCGAGGGCGGCGCGGATCCGTCCGGTCAGGTGTACGCGTGGCGCCTCGTCAACCGATCCGACAAGCCCGTCGCGCGCATCGCCTTCCCGCACTTCCACGCCGATCTCTTCACGCCTCCGCCCGGCTGGGGACAGGACTGCACCTACCTCGTCAACCAGGGCGTGCCCGACCGACCCGGTGTGTGCGAAGCCGTCGCCCCCGAAGACGGCTGGCCTCCCGGCGCGACGGCGGACATCACGATGCGCATCGCCGCGTCCGGCGCGGTGCGCGCGCCGGGCCGGATCACGATCACGTTCGCCGACGGCGGCATCGCGCACGTCGACGGGGTCGAACTTCCGCAGGCGCCGTCCCACCTGGAGCGCTTCGTCCCTCTGATGGCTTTCGGGGCGGTGATCGTGATCGTCCTGATCCGCCGCGCTCTCCGCCGCGTCACGAATGCCGCGGCACCGGATGCGCGGTCAACCGGCGGCAACCCGCCTTCCGTGTGATAGGAACATTCATCGTTCGGACAACCGGCGCCGCGGCGATCAACACGAGTCCGGCAGGTTGGAACTTTCCTCGAAAGAATCTGAGTCTGAATAATTCCGGTCCGGCGACGTTGCAGGAGGCGACCGGAGCGGCCAGGGACGCGTCGCGGCGTCCTCGGTTCGGCAAAGGCGGGACCGCCTTGCCTGGGCTGAAGATTCGCCCCGTGCGGAAGAAGCGTCGCCTCGCCGTCGCCGGTTCTTGAACCGATCATGAATTCCGGAAACATATACAGCGCACATGATTCCGGAACCCGGCCAACCTGGACTCGACCCGACCCTCACGCGTCTCGACCCGCATCCACCGGCTGTAACGCCTGAAGGACTGGCGCCCGGGCAGCGCATCGGGGCGTTCGAGTTGATCCGGTTGCTCGGACAGGGCGGGATGGGCGTGGTCTATCTCGCCCGTCAGCAGTGGCCTTCGAGGCTGGTGGCGCTGAAGCTGATCCACCCTGCGGTGATCTCTCCGGAGGCGATGCGCCGCTTCGAGCATGAAGCGCAGGTGCTCGCGCGGCTGCAGCACCCGGGCATCGCGGCCATCCACGACGCGGGGAGCTTCGCCACGGCGACCGGTCCGCAACCGTATCTCGTCATCGAATACATTCAGGGCGCCACGCTGACGGCTTACGCGGCGTCGCGGCGGTTGAGTGTTCCGGAGCGGATCGGGTTGTTCATGCAGGTGTGCGACGCGGTGCAGTATGCGCACCTGAAGGGCGTCATTCACCGGGATCTCAAGCCCGCCAACATCCTCGTGTCCGACGCGGCGTCCCCGCCGGTCGGCGAGGAGGCGCGCGGCGTTGCGGCACGGCCGCCAGGTTCGCGGTTTCAGTCGCCCAGGCGCCGTGACACATCGCAGGCATGCCCGAAGATTCTCGACTTCGGCGTGGCGCGAGTGACGGACAACGACTTTCAGTCTCGCACGATGCACACGACCGCGGGACAATTGCTCGGCACGATCCCGTATATGTCGCCGGAGCAGATCAGCGGCGATCCGCTGGACGTGGACACGCGCACGGACGTGTACTCACTGGGGGTGATTTTGTACGAGCTGCTCACCGGCCGGCACGCCTACGACGTCTCCTCGCGAAGCGTGCCCGACGCAGCGCGCATCATCCGGGAGGAGGATCCGCGGCCGCTCAGTTCGTTCAACCGCACCTTCCGCGGCGATCTCGACACGATCGTCCGCCGCGCCCTCGAGAAGGATAAGACGCGCCGTTATCAATCCGCCGCCGAACTCGCCGCGGACCTGCGACGGTTCCTCAACGATGAACCGATCGTCGCCCGCCCGCCAAGCCGCGTCTACCTGTTCCGGAAGTTCGCCAACCGTCACAAGGGACTGGTCGCCGGTCTGGCGCTGGCGGGGATTGTCCTTGCGGCGGGGACGGGAGTCAGCCTCTACCTGGCGATCGACGCCTATCACGCGAAGTCGCTGGCGGAGGCCCGGCGCGTGGAGGCGGACGAGGCGCGCAAGCTGGCCGAGGCGAGGGCGGAGCGCGCCCGCGTGCAGGCGGACAAGGCCCGAGAGGTGGCGGAGTTCCTTCAGACGATGTTGGCGGCCGTCGATCCGGAGACCGCCGCCGGACGCGACACCGAGATCCTCCGGGACATTCTCGAGGAAGCGTCCCGTCGGATCGAGACGGAGCTGAAGAATCAGCCCGAAGTCGAGGCCGCGGTGCGCGACACCCTGGGAATCACCTACCGGCAGATCGCATTGTACGACGCCGCGCACGAGCACCTGACGAAAGCGATCGAGCTGCGTCGGTCCGCGCTCGGCGCGGAGCACACGGACACCCTCGCTTCGATGAGCAGCCTGGCGTCGCTCTACTACGCGATGGGGCGGTACGAAGACGCCGCGAGGCTCGCGGAGGACGTGCAGAACCTGCGCCGGCGCTCTCAGGCGCCGCCCCAACAGATCGCCTCGGGAGCGAACGATCTGGCCGCGATGCTTCAGGCGGAAGGGCGATATGAGGAAGCGGAGGCGCTTTATCGGGAAGCCCTGGCGGCGCGCGAGGCGGAGCTGGGCGAAGATCATGCCGATGTGGCGACCGTGCTCAACAATCTTGCGGTCCTCCTGGGGCAGCTTGGGCGAAATGAGGAGGCGGAGCCGCTGCACCGCCGAGCCTTGAAAATCCGCGTGCACGCCGGCGGCGAGGACAGCCTTGACGCGATCCTCAGCCGGCAGAACCTTGCGGTGATTCTCGAGGCGCAGGGCGAGTTCGCGGAAGCGGAGGCGCTTTATCGCGGAGCGCTGGAGGTTTACACCAAGGTGTTCGGCCCCGAGCACCCGGCCTCCCTCAAAGTCTCCGGAAATCTCGCCGTGGTCTTGAACTCGCAGCAGAAGGACGCCGAGGCGGAAACGCTCTTCAAGGAGGTCATCGCGCGATATGCGAAAGCCGTCGGCGAGGATCACCCCGACGCGCTGGTCGTCGTGAACAATTACGCGCTGCTGTGCTACCGTCAGCAGCGCGACGAGGAAGCGCGGATGATGTTCGCGCGGATCGTCGAGGCACGCCGCCGCGTCCTCGGACCGGAGCACCCGGACCTGGCGTTGGCATGCAATAACCTCGCACAGACGCTTCAGACAATGAACCGATCCGCCGAGGCCGAGCCGCATTTTCGCGAGGCGCTGGGCATTTACGAAAAGGTGCTCGGCCAGGAACATCCGCTCGTCGCCTCAACGCGGATCGCCCTCGCCCGCGCCTTGATGTCGCAGGGGCGCTACCGCGAGAGCGAGCCGGTCATTCAAGAGGCGTTGCGCATCCGTCGCAAGGCCTCCCCTGACGATGTGATCTCCATCTCGGAAGCGGTCGGTCTGCTCGGCGAGAACCTGATCGAGCTTGACCGGTTGCCGGACGCCGAGCCGCTGCTTCTCGAATCATACTCGCGGCTTGTCGCGCTTCCCGATCCGCGCGGGCCGGATGTGGACGCGCGCGTCAGCGCCGCCGCGCGCCGGCTGGTCCAGCTTTACGAGCGCTGGAACAAGCCGGACAAGGCCGCGGAGTGGGCGGCAAAGCAATCCGGATCCTGAGACTCCGCACCCGCAGCCGTTTCCGACGATGCAGGCAGAGTGTACACGTCGTCGCCCATGAACTCGCGCGACGCGACGACCTTCGTCCCGCTCAGACCGGCGCCGCCGCGCAACGCCTGGGCGATCCGCTCCGCCGCCCTTCCGTCGCCGAAAGGACTGATCCGGCGCGACATGCGGCGCCACGCGTCGCCGTCGCGGAGCAACTCGCCGACAGCGCTGAGCATCTCCTCCGGATTGTCGCCGATGACGCGGGAAACACCGGCGGACACCGCTTCCGGACGCTCGGTCACCCGGCGCAGCACCAGCGTGGGTTTCCCCAGAAACGGCGCCTCCTCCTGCACGCCACCCGAATCCGTGACGACCAGCCGACACCGCGAGAGCAGATGCGCGAAGTCGGGGTAGTCGAGCGCGTCGATCAGGTGACATCGCGGCTGCCCGGTCAGCGTCTCGACGAAGGCGTTCCGCGCGGCGGCGCTGGCATGAAGCGAGAGCACAACATGCGCCTCGGGATGCGCGATCGTGACCGCGCGGAAGCCCTCGGCGATGCCGCTCATCGCGGAGCGGTTCTCCCGCCGATGCACCGTGGCGACGATGATCGGTCCGTCGATCCGGGCGAGCAGCGCCCGCAGTTGCGGACCCGGCGGAAAGCGATCCGCGTTCGCCGTGACCTCGCGCAGCGCGTCGATTCCGGTGTTGCCCGTCACGAGGATGCGGTCGGCTAAGACGCCCTCGCGCAGCAGGGCTTCTCGCGCGGCGGGGGTCGGCGCGAAATGCCGCTCGGCAAGCACGGTTACGAGGCGTCGGTTCATTTCTTCCGGAAAAGGCTGGCGAACGTCGCCGGTACGCAACCCGGCTTCGATGTGACCGACCGGAATGCCCGCGTAGAACGCGGCGAGCGCCCCAGCGAAGGCGCTCGTCGTGTCGCCCTGCACGAGGACGACGTCGGGGCGCAGTTCCGCCAGGGCGGCGCCGACCTGCTCGATCAGTCGTGCGGTCAGGGATTCGAGCGATTGCGACGGCCTCATGACGTTGAGACGTTTTGTGACCGGCACGGCGAGGCGACGGATCACCGGATCAACAAGCTCCCGATGCTGTCCGGTCAGGAGCGTCGAAACCCGGAAGGCAGAATCCGCCTCAAGGCGGAGGATGACGGGCCAACACTTGATGACCTCGGGGCGCGTGCCCATCACGACGCAGACGTGCAGCGGGTGATTCACGCCGGGTTTATCGGTCGTCGCGCGGTGCGTCTGAAGCCGGCGAAGTCGTTGAGGCCCGCGCGTTCTTCAGCACGATCCCGGCATTGCGCCGGAGCATGTCGAGCTTCGCCCGAGTGATCGCCGTCCCGGCAAGCTTTGACCGGTACATCTCCTGATCCCACGTGAGCAATTCCTGCGCGTCAATCCGCGGGGCGTGGGAACCGGGCGCAAAAGTCGGTTCGGCGGTCTCCGGGACGTTGCGGTTGAAAGGGCAGACGTCCTGACAGTCGTCGCAACCGAAGAGGCGGTCGCCGATCGCCGCGTGAAACTCCGCCGGAATCGCTTCGCGGCGTTCGATCGTCAGGTACGAGATGCAACGCGAAGCGTTCATGCGGTAAGGTTCGGGAAAGGCGGCCGTCGGGCAGGCGTCGAGACACCGCCTGCACGTCCCGCAGTGATCCGGCATCGGCGCGTCGGGGGTGATGTCGAGCGTGGTCACGATCGCGCCGAGAAAGAACGTGCTCCCCAGCGCCGGATTCAGCACGAGCGTGTTCTTTCCGATCCAGCCCAGCCCCGCGGCCGCGGCGAACTCGCGCTCGAGCAGCGGCGCGGTGTCCACGCAAATCTTGACGGCATGCTCGGCGGACTCCGCCCGGCCTTCCTGCATGAGCGCGTCGGCGAGGGGCGCCAGCTTGCGTCGGATGACGACGTGGTAGTCCTCGCCCCACGCGTACATCGCGACGCGCCCCTCGACGCTTCCGCGACTCGAACGCTGATCCGTTTCGATCGTCGAGCCGCACCCGTGAGGAAGCGCTTTTTCATCCTCGCCCGTCCCGCGCCGGTGGTAGCTTAATCCCGTCATCACGACGCTGCGGGCCCCCGGCAGCAGCGCGGCGGGATCGGTCCGCTTCTCGAAGTGACGATGCAGGTAGGCCATCGTCCCGGCCGAACCGCCGTCGAGCCACGCGCGGATGTAATCGCGCCGCGGCGACGGCTCCGCGCGGGCGACGCCGCACAGGTCGAACCCCGCGCTGCGAGCGAGCGTTTTGATCCAGATATTACGCTCGGACGGCGTCACAAGTGCAGCTTAGCCCGGGCGGGGCGGAACTGCATGCGGTCCGGGAACAGCGCCCGACCGTCTGCTCCACGACGTCACGGGCGGAGGCGCGATACCGCCAGGTCGAGTACGCTGTCCGTGCGTCCGATCAGATCATCCGGAGTCGCGGGAGCAAGAACATCCGGCTCGATGCCGCTCCCGTCATAAAGCCACCCGTCCGCCCGGAACGACGCCATCGAAGACAGGCGAACCTCGATCCCGCTGTGCGCCAGGGTGTAACCACGCTTGCGTCCGCTCCCGCCTCCGCTCGGCGTGCCGATCAGCGTCACGCCGGGGCGTCCCTTGAATGCGGAGAGAAATACATCCGTCGCGCTCATACTTGAGCGTCATCAGCGCCGCGCGGTTTTCCGTGGTGAGGGGGAATCGCAGGGAAGCGCACGACTTCGCCGGTATCCAGCCGCCGCGCTTCGACCGCCGCGGTGTTTCCCGTCAAGCGTCGCATCTCTCGAAGGACGCACACCAGGTCTTCATCAAACCGCTTCCGCCACGCGTCCGCGTAGACCCGCCGGCAATGTCGGATCAGATCCTCTGTCGACGCGCCTTGGATCGAGAGGAGCTGATACTACGTCCCTTCAATCCGCACTTCAGGGCGATCATCAACCCAGCAGACTCCGGAAAAAGGAGAGACCTCGTTCTCGACAGGAGCTGCAACCACGTAGGCTACCGTTGAGACGCATGCGACAATCCGGGCAATCAGGCGCATTTCCGAAATCTCCGAATCCTGTCCTCGGCGGCAAGACGGGCGATCGATCGAGATATAAAGGTTTCGGATCGCCGCCGGACGAGGCGCATGTCTGTCGCAGCACGTCAGACGGCGCTCGCTGGTTTCAGCGGATTCGGCGGCGCTGAGGGATTGTTGCCGCCGCAACGTCACTCGGCTGTGATCGTCAGTCCGGAAAGGTTCCCACCGTCCGAGGCCTTCACGCCGCAGCACACGCCCCAGCCCCCGCTGCCCTGCACGACCTTCAAGAGCAGATCGTTCGGACCGGGCCGCAAGGCGATCCCGACCGTGTCCGAGGCGACGGCGAGCGGGCGGAACGCTTTGTTCGCGTGAATCAGTTCGCCGTTAAGCCAGACCTTCACGCAGTCGTCGCTGCCGACTTCGAGACGAGCCGGTGTCGCCGTCACGGAGGTGACGGTGGCGCGGACGTAAACCGCCTGATGCGAGGCGGCAGACACACGCGTCAGGTCGAAAAGCCAGGGGTTCCTCGGATCCGTGACCGGCAGGGCGCACCACGACACTTCACCGGACTCCGCGCCAGGCTCCGGTCCGAGGGGCAGGTCAAAAAGATCGTTCGCGTCCTTTCCGGCAACACGGAAAGGACCGGCGATCCTCCACGTCGTGATGTAGCCCTGATATCGGTCCAGGTGAGCTGCGGCCTCGTCCACGGCGCGCCTGACGACTTCGCCTTGCGGATACCCGCGCACCCGATCCAGCGCGGCGCGGGCCCGGTCCGGCGCCTGCCCGCTGACGGACTTCGCCACGGCGCAGATCGCCACGGCGGCTTCAGCCTGAAGCGCCGCGTCCGCCAGCGCGGCTTCAAGCCGGTCCAGCGCTTCGGGACACACCAAGTCGCTCATTCCGCTGAGAAGGAGTTTCTTCTCGTCGGCGGAGCGGGCGAGCGACAAGGCTTCGTCGAACCGGGCGAGCGTGTCTTGCGGCGTCTGATCCGCGTCAGCCTTCGCAAGACGGATGAAGGCGCGGAACGCGAGTTGTCGATGCGCCGGATCGGCGGCGCTTTGCATCAAGCTCTCGACGTCGGCGCGGGCCGAGGCGTCCTTCCACCCGCAAAGCGCCCGGACCGCAGCGTCCCGCACCGGGGCGTCCGACGAGGCCAGGTGATACCGGATCGCGTCCAGCCCCTCGGGTTCGCCGATCCGCCCGAGGATGCGCAGAAGCGCCGGCCGCGCCTCCGCATCAGCGCCCGCAAGGTGCTCAAGAATCTTGGTACTCTTCGGCGGCGACGCCTGTCGTTGCGCAGCGCTGACGACGGCGTCCTCGGCGGCGGATAAGACCGCTTCATCCTCTGTCAGCGAGGGGAGAACCCGGCAAAGTTCAGCGGCGGCGTCCGCGGGCCCGACCGTGGCGATGTAATCCAGCGCCGCGATCTGCGCGGCGGATTCCAGCTCCGGCAGCGTGCGCAGGGACCACGCCAGGGCGGCGTCGCAGCGCCGGACCTTCAGGGCGGCCAGCAATTCCGTCTGCATCGGCGCGGGCGCGCCGGTGACGGCGTAGGCGGCGGCGGCGTCAAAGGCCGGATCCCGCATCTGGATCAAACTGTCTTGCGCGGCCTTCCGCTCGTCGCCGGAGCGCTCCGCGGCGAGGCGGGCGAGAAGCCTCAGGTGTGACGCCTGTCCGACGCGCGCCATCGCCCGCGCGGCTGCGGTGCGGACTTCCGCGTCCGGGTGATCGAGGCACCCGACGACGGCGACCCGGGCGACAGGTCCGCCGCGCCGCGCGAGTCCGTCAATCAACCGCGCCTGCACATCCGGCGGCAGCGAGGCGCGGCGGTCGGCAAGCTGGCGGGTCACGCTTTCATCGACGGGAAGATCGCACGCGATCGCCACGGCGGAGATCCGGACGTTCGGATCGGCGTCATTCATGTAATGCAGCAGTCGCGCCAGAGCCGCCGGGCCTTCCGCGCGGGCGCAGGCGGACAGCGCCGCGACCTTCCGGCGCGGGTCGTCCACCCGGCGAAGCAGCCGCACGCACACTTCAGCGGCTTCGCGTTTTTTCCGGGCGGTCAGCAGCCGCTCTGCACACTCGAGCTGCGCCGCCGCCCACGCATCCAGAAGATTCATCTCCTGCAACTGCCGCCGATGTCCGGGCGTGTCAAAAAGGTGATCGAGCAGTTCGACCGAACCCGACCTCCCGAGCGCCAGCAGCGCGGCTTCAGCGACGTCCGGGTGGCCGTCCTGCAGCGCGAGATGCGTGGCGACCAGCATCGCCGAGGACGAGTATCCCCGGCGCGTCAGTGAATTCAGGAGCGCCGTGGTCCACGCCGGATCAGCGATCTTCGGCGCCGGGGGCGCAATACCGTCGGCCGGCGGATCTCGCATGACAACGTTCAGGGAGTACGCCAGTTCCCGCTCCAGCCCCGCCGTCGCCTTCCGGTCCGGATTGGTCTCCAGCGCCCGCCGAGCGGCGTCGCGCACAAGGGTGTCCTCGTCCGAAAGCAGAACCGCCGTCGCCGCGACGCTCTCGCCCTTGCCGATGCGGGCGAGCTGCCGAAGCAGCCACAACCGGGCGGGTTCCGCCGTCTCAGGTCCGAGGCGCGCGGACATCGCCCGGCACACGGCCTTGCGCTCCCGCTCCGCGCCCGGCCGGCCCGCGCGCACGCAGAGATCCTCCAGCGTCTGCTCGGCGGGCTGGCGGAGGAGTTCGTCAGGGTCCGAAAGTCCGGGCATCAGCGCGTCAATCACCCGGATGTACGCGTCGGCGAGCTGCGCCTCGGAGCGCCACGGCGCTGTCGCTTCGCCGCGGAACTCCTGAATCAACACCTCCGGCGGACGCGTTTCGCGCGTGGCGCACGAGCAAAAGGCCAGGCACACCCACGTTGCAGACACGTACTTGAACGTTTTCATCAATCCGCCCTTTCCGAACCGCACAACGGGCCGATCCCCGCGGGCCGAGGCATCCGGTCACACCTTCAAGGGGCGCGGAACTCGTCGTGCATCCTAACCCCGGAACACGAACCGGGGAACGGCGCAAGTCCCGCCTTGAGGGGCGCATATCATCACGTTCAGCTTGTCTTTTGTCGTATGCCTTGGATGATCTCAACGGGTTAACGTCGGCCCGTGCCGCCGGCGAGGGGAGCGTCGCATGTCGCAGTCACCGAAGATTCCCGCAGCGAGGTGGTTCGGGCAGGGCTTCACAACTTTCCTTCGAGCATTCACGGACCTTCTGCGCCTACCGATCGCCTTCTGGATCGTGATCGCCGTCTTCGTTGTGGAGACGATGGCGTATTTCGCGGCGTTGACGCTCATGAACAGCTTCCTGACCCGTGATCTGGGGATCCCTGCGACGTGGGCGGGCTGGATCGTCTCGTTCTTCACGATGTTCGTGACATTGTTCATGCTCGGGGCCGGCAGCTACGCCGAGTCGTTCGGGCTTCGCAAGGCGCTGGTGGCGGCGATGCTCCTGTGTGTCGCGGGTCGGGTTGCATATGCACTCATCCCCGCGCTGATGTCTGCGGATCCGGACACGCAGACGCTGCGTCTTGGGGGTCTTGCCCTGACAGCGCTCCTCGCCTGCCTGGTCGTGATCGCACTGGGGGAGGCGATCCTTCAACCGGTGTGTTACTCCGGCGTGAAGCAGTACACGGACGAGAAGACCAGTGCGATGGGTTACGGGCTGATTTACGCGCTGATGAACGCGGGGATTGTCGTGGGGGCGGCGCTCTCGTCGTATGTCCGTCCGGGCGTTCAGGTGGTGATTGAAGCCCGCACGACCGGGACCGACGTCGCATCATCCGGTTCCGCACCCGACGCAGTGCATCGATGGTTCGCCGACCGTTGTGGGAGCGGATTTCAGGCGGTCAACTGGATTTGTGTGGCGCTGGCGGCGATCGCACTGGTCATGTGCTTTCTGATGACGCGGCGCGTCGAAGCCAGGAAACTCAGGCCCGACAACATCGAGCGCCGCCGCCGCCGCGACACCCGCCCGATCCGCGAGCGGCTGCGCGAGTACTTTCTCGAAGGCCCGTTCCGCAACGGCCGCTTCATTTTCTTCATCTTCATGCTCCTGCCGGTAAGAACGTTGTTCGCCCATCAGTGGTTGACGATGCCGGAGTACATCCTGAGGGTCTTCTCGAGGGACGTCTCGGACCGGATGGAGTGGCTGGTGAACTGGATCAATCCGGGGATAATCTTCTTCGGCGTGCCGATCGCCACCGCGCTGACCCGACGAGTCAACGTGTACACGATGATGATCATCGGGTCGCTGGTGTCCGCCCTGCCGACGTTCCTGCTCTGTGCTTCTCCGAACGTGACCCTGCTGATCACGTATTTTGTTGTATTCTCGATCGGTGAAGCGTTGTGGTCCGCCCGTTTTCTTGAGTATGCCTCGGAGCTGGCGCCGGAAGGGCGCATTGCGCAATACATGGGGCTGGCGAACGTGCCGTGGTTGCTCGCGAAAGGGACCACGGGGCTTTACTCGGGATACGTTCTGGACGCGTTCTGCCCGCCGAAGGCAGACCCGACGACGTTCAACACGTCAGCGATGTGGCTGCTCTACGGCATGATCGCGATGGCGTCGCCGGTCGGACTGATGCTGGCCCGGCGCTGGGCGATGACCGGGATGAAGCCGGCGCGCCGAGACGTCGCGGAGCGTTGAGCGAGATCGGTTGAGGGGGCGGCGCCGGGTCGGCGGCGTGAGGCTGCCGCGGGCCTGTGAATCCGCTACAATGCCCTTGCATGGCGAAATCCGAGGGGATCCCCGCACCGGCGGTGCGGCGGCTGAGCTTGTATCTGAGACACCTGGAGAACTCGCAGGGTCGCAATCGGGCGACCGTGTCGAGCCGTGAGCTCAGCCGCGCGGTGGGGGTGACGGACGCGCAGGTGCGGAAGGATCTGGCGTATTTCGGCCAGTTCGGACACCCCGGCATCGGTTACCGCGTGGACGATCTTGTCGCCCGGATGCGGGAGATTCTCGGGGCGGACAAGGTGCGCTCGGTGGTGCTGATCGGTGCGGGCAATCTCGGCAAAGCGTTGATGTCGTACCGCGGGTTCCGCAAGAAGAACTTCAACCTGGTCGCGGTGTTCGACAACGATCCGCAGAAAGTGGGTGAGCCGGCAGCGGACGCGGTCTGCGACCGGATTCAGTCGCTGGACAAACTTGAGACGGTGGTCCGGAAGCACGACGTGAAGCTGGCGATCCTCGCCGTTCCGGCGTCGGCGGCCCAGGGAGTTGCGGAGCGGCTGGTGGCGGCGGGCATCCGCGGGATACTCAATTTTGCGCCGGTCATTCTGCAAAACCGCGCCGGTGTGACGACCAGCACGGTGGACCTTGCGGTGCAACTCGAGCAACTTTCCTTCCTCGTCACAACGGGGCAGGGGGGTGACGGCGATCCCCGCGACGGCGGCGGGCTGGACTGAACCGCCGAACCGGGGGAGCAAGCCCGGATGCCGCGAGGGACGGATCAGCGGATTGAAAAGATGAGCGGACGCGCGTACACGGTCGTAGATGCTTTCACCTCGCGGGCCTTCGAGGGCAATCCCGCGGCGGTGATTCTCGACGCCACCGGCATGACCGACGCGGCGATGCAGCGCATTGCGGCGGAGTTCAACCTCAGCGAGACGACGTTCATCCTTCCCCCGGACGATCCCGCTGCGGCGGATGTCCGGTTCCGGTGGTTCACTCCGGCGGTGGAAGCCACGATGTGCGGACACGCGACGATCGCGGGCGTGCATGCGCTGCTGGAG
>BOJX01000017.1 GCA_016860685.1 Planctomycetota bacterium | reverse complement strand
GCCCGAATCTCATTTCTCGTCCTGTAATATACCCCACAGGCATCGGACGGTCAAGAGGAAATCAAGAATTAATACGGATTTCATCTTGTTCCCCGGCGCCCGTCACTCCCCCGTTCGCCAGTCCATCGGCCGACACACTTCGCGCCGCAACCCACGGCGCGCCCCTTCGGTATGTCCGGCGAAAAGAAGAACACCGGTTCCGCCAGCGCTCCCCCTCACACCCGGTATTCCACGCTCATCAGCAACTCGGTGAATCGCTCGAAGGATTGCCAGCAGGTGTACCCCGGCCAGCCGTAGATGGCCTCGCGGGCGCGCGGACGGTAGGTCGCGGTGTAGAGCGTGCCCCAGCCCTGGGCGAACGCCGTGGAGAAAAGCGGGGGTTCGAGGAAGCGGGTGGCGAAGCGCTCGGGAGTTTCATGCGGATCCTCCAGGCAGGAGGCGAGGAAACGTTCGCGTTCGAGACTGGCGGTGGCGTGGGCGTACTGGCTCCACTCGACGGTGCGCTGATGATTCGTCGCCAGGGGGCGGCGGGTGACGATGGCGGGGCGGTCGGGCGCGACGAAGACGGTGGCGAAGTTTCCGGCCGCGTCCACGAGGGTGACATTGTAGCTCATGTGCGAGGGCACGCGGCGTAACACCTCGATCGCCTGCGACACGCGCCCGCAGGTCTCCAGGACATACCGGAGCACGAGCGGGATGCCGAACCCGTCGCCCACGACCTTGCGCCCGCCGAACGACAGCGACACCACGAGTCCGTCCTCATTGATTCCGTCGAGCAGGCCCCAGAGGCAGTCGCTCATCGCGATCACCTGTCGCCCGTTCCACGCGGTATGCCAAAGCACGCCATCCCAGAGCTTCGGGTGATAATCATAATTGCGAACGAGCATCGGCTCGCGTCGCGTCCAGACCGCCTGTGAGCAACCGGTCAGATACGGCGTTGGGCGGTACAGACTCAGGCATCGCGCGACGGAGTCAGACCCGCCGGCGAGATCGACGAGGCGTTCGAAGGTCGGCACGATTTCGGGCATGTGCTGCCGCAGGGCGGCCCGGCACGCCGGGTACGAGGGTCGTGCAGCGTCGCCCTCTTTGAGAAACCAAGCATGATAAGCAGGCCAAAGCAGCTCAAACAGCTCCTTCCACTTCGGCCCGGCGTCAAACTCCTGCGCTGCCCTGAAAGGGACAATCATGCGGGCGGGAGCATACCGACCCGCCGCAAGACCGGACAGGGCAAGACGGCCGGGAATCTCCACCTGTCGAAAGTCCCGGTCACGTTGCCGCCGCCTTGCCGTGCGGGCCGCCCCGGTCAGCGGCGTCCCGTGGTATACTGGGGCGGTCGGGGCCTTCGCGGGCCGGGGGAAGTCGTCGGAACCTCAGGAGGGAAGTCATGCGCCGATATTGCATCTCGTGGATTCTGGCTGCGAGTGTCACGGCCGTCGTCGCGCTGCCGTCCGCCGAGGCCCAGCGGATCCGGGTTGAGTCCGTGTCGCCGCTGCCGGGCGTCAATGACGCACCGGTCAACACGCCGATCGTGGTGCGCTTCGATCGTCCCGTGAACCGGGACACGATCGTCCCGCTGCGCACGTTCTGGGCGTTCGCCCGGTGGAGCGGGACGGTGCAGGGGACGTTCTCCTTCTCGGATGACGACCGGACGGTGACGTTGCGCCCGGCCCGGCCTTTCTCCCACGGCGAGACCGTGATGGTCATCCTCTCGAACGAGATCGAGGGCGCAGACGGGACGCGGCTTCGCAACGCCGGGGCGTCGTACACGTTCTGGACGAACGCGCGGCCTTCACCGATGACCTTCACCGAAATCGCGCGGATGACGACGCGCACGAATCAGAACCAGACGACGCGCTCCTACGGGGGGCTGGGGACGGACGTGGACGGCGACGGATTCCTGGACCTGACGATCGTCAACGAGGACACGGCGGACCTGCGGGTGTTCATCAACAAGGGCGGTCGTAGCGGCGAGTTTCATCCCTTCCTTCAGCCGACGTTCCCCTGCGGGCGTCGGGCAAGTCCCAACGAACCGGCGGATTTCAACCGTGACGGAATCGCGGATGCGTGCGTCGTGGCGATCGACGACGACACGGTGTCGGTCCTGCTGGGCAACGGCGACGGGACGTTCGCCCCGCGGCAGGTCATCCACGTGGGCATCGCCCCGCGCGGCATTGCGGTGCTGGACGCAGACGGCGACGGCGACCTCGACATCGTCAACACAAACTCGGGCGGTATCGGCAGCCTGTCGATCAGCCTGAACGACGGCGCCGGGCGTTTCGGTCCGGCGACGACTTTTGAAGGCGGCGGGTCCGGGGAGTGGTCGCTCGGGGCGGCGGACATGAACGGCGACCTCATCCTCGACCTCGTCATCGGCACCCGCGGGTCGCAGACGATGATCGTCATGACCGGCAACGGCAACGGGACGTTCACGCAGGCCTCATCGCGAAGTTGCGACGGGCGGACGTGGATGCTGGCGCTGGGGGATCTGAACGGGGACCGGACCTTCGACGTCGGCACCGCCAACAGCACCGACAACCGTGTCGCGGTCATGTTCGGCGACGGCGCGGGGGCGTTCTCCGCGGCGGTGCGTTACAGCGCCGACGCCTTCCCGCTGGCGACGGACTTCGGCGACCTGGACGGCGACGGCGATCTGGACTGGATCAACTCGAGCTACTCCGGGGACTGGTGGTTGTACGCCAACAATGGCGCGGGGGTGTTCAGCTTCGTGCGGGAATTCGACGCGCCGCAGGCCGCGTCCTGCGCCGTGCCGTTTGACTTCGACAATGACGGCGACCTCGATCTGGCGCTCATCGACGAGGAGGCCGACGTGGTCATCTTCATGAAAAACAGCGGAACCGCCCCGCTTCCGGGCGACAGCGACGGCGATTGCCGCCGCGACCTGTCGGATTTCGCGGCGCTTGCGGATTGCCTGGGCGACCCGGACGCATGCGCAGCCGCCGAGTGCCTCGTGTTTGACATCGACGACGACTGCGACGTGGACCTGGCGGACGCGGCACAGTTCATGAACGGATTCACCGGCGAGGACGAGATTCCGGGCTGCGGACCGTGAGGCTTGCGGCGGCACCGGCGTTGCGTGCGGAAGCACGGCGCGCATCCGCTCGGTGCTCGACGCTCCGCCTCGATCAGGGAAGGTCCGCGCGGCGGCGCGGGTACGCGGGCTCCGTCGTGAGCCGCACGTCCTCGACGGGTCTGCCGACGGTAAAGTGGTACATCGACTGCCAAGCGTCGCCGGTCAGGCCGAAGGTCTCATGCACCGCGTCGTCGAAGTAACACCCGATCCCGGTGCCGCGCAACCCGGCGGCCTCGGCTTCGAGATAGAGGGTCTGTCCGACAAGTCCGGCCTCCCAGAAAAGCCGGCGGTATCCCCACGCCCCGAGGTGTTCGAGCGTGTCCCGGAACCGCGCGATCATGCCGAGGCTGAACACACCGGCGCCGGCGATGAACTGGTGACAGCTCACCGCGGTCGCCGCCCGCCGCGCGTCGCCTTCAAGGAGGAAGAAAAGCGGCAACCCGTCGGGGCATCCCGGCGGCGCCGTCCAGGCGAAGTCCGGCCTCATGCTCGACGCGAGACTTTCCCGATCCGACGGGTCACGCACGAGCGCGTACAACCCCGGCGTCAGGCCGGTGACGCGATGTACGAAGATCGCAAGGTGGATCGCCGTCGGCGGACTGAGCGCGTCCCACGGCGCTCGTTGCGGGTCCGGCATCAGACGGTGCATCATCAGGAAGAATTGCTCCGCCGGAAGCGTGGCGACGCCGTCGAACGCGACCGCGCTGCGCCGCATGCGGATGATTTCCCGAGAGGAGCGCACCGGGCGAGACGCCGACGCCGCGGCGTACGCGTCGTCCCGGGCGTGTTCGCGCACCGTGGGAGGGACCTGCGACCCGAGAGGCGCCGGCGCACCGCGCGGTTTTCGCCAGGCTTCGGCGGCGGCATACACAAGCTCCCAGTGCAGCGACTCCCGACTCAGAACGTTCGGCGTCCCGGTCCACGTCGCCCGGTCGGGCTTCAGCGCGTGACAATCCAGAACGCATTTCCCGGCGCAATCGACAATGCACTGCCCGGAGGGATTGACGACGGCGAGAAGGTCCGCATGCTCGCGGTCGGAATTACTCGGCCAGGACACGGCGTCGAGTCCGAGCAACGTCTCGACGTCCTCGTCCGACATCGCTTCCAACACATGAAGACTCCACCCCAGTGATGCCGCGGAGAACCGCAAGGCGCCGATCGCATGACCCACGTCGTGCTGGCAGTACCGCAGGGCGCGCTCGCCGTATTTCCACGCCTCGCGCCACGCGATCGACGTCAGCCCGACGAGGAACGCTCCGACCGGCAGACCTTCAATCAGCGCTCGCCACCCGTCCTCCGAAAGCTCTCCCCGCCGCTCCAGCGCGTGTTCCGCCGGCGCGTAGTGGTAAACCGCGGGCTGGTCATGCAGCCCCGACGTCGCGCCGAGAACCACGTATCCCTCCGTCGGATGCAGATTGCCGCTGGAGGGATTGCAGCGCAGCGCCCAGCGTGAGCCTTTGAAGGACTTCCACGCGGACAGCCCCAGCGCACACTCCAGGAAAACGCTGATCGTCTCCAGCGTGACAGGTGCGACCGGCAGCGATTCCAACGAGAACAGCGACTCGTACGCTGGCGAAGGATCGACGGTCGCCAGCGGCAGCATTACGCGCGGCGCGCCGGCATACGCGCGGAAAGGATCCGGCTGATTCGACCAGTCCAGTTCGCCCGCAGAGCGCGCATACCGGTGGAAATAATGCTTCGTCTGCTCGTGACAGCGGATGATGAATTCGACCGGGTTCATGCGCGGCTGCCGAGGTTACTCGACCACCAGCGCCGCGGCACGCGCGGGAATCCAGCCCTCCTGCCCGTCGGCGAACGCGACGCGCCACCAGTCCCCGCGCCGCTCACGCAACGCGAATTCGACTCCGGCCTGGAGGGGCTGGGCGAATTGCCGCTCGTAGCCCGCGCCCGGTCCTTTGTGGACGCCGACGTCCGCTGCCAGCACGACCCCGGGGGGAGTGCGGCGTTCCTGCGCAATCTGCGCCAGAACTGACGCGCCGGCCCCGGCCGCAACGACCCACGTCGCCAGCGCCGCCTGAACCCACCCGCGCCGGCGACGGAACATCCAGACCGCCGCGCACGCACACGCCACCGCATTCGCGCCGACCGCGACATGCGTCCGCGCCTTAAGCGACGTCGTGTGATGCCAGAAAAAGATGCTGCGCAACACGGACGAAGCTCGTGACGGCGCGATGTACGTCAGACATCGCTTGCGCGCCGTGGCGAGATTCTGACGCAGGTCGTCGTTCAGTGGGATCAGACGCATCGCCCGTCGGTAATGCAGCACCGCCTCGCCCAGCCGACCGGCCTGAAAGTACGCATTGCCGAGGTTGTACTCCGTGTAACCGTTGCGCAGTCCTGTCGCCAGTGCCGACTCGAAGTGTTGCGCCGCCGCTTCAAAAAGCAGCCGAGCACCGGCCGGATCGGTCGCCGACAGCGCCGCAGCCTGATCGTATGCGGACAACCCGGCGCGGATCGCGTCGCCCGGGTCGTCGCCCGCCAGTGCCGCCGAAGTGGCCAGATTCAGCGCCACGAGAATCATCGTCAAGGCTGCCGGAGCAGTCCGTGGCGCACGCCGCGACATTCGCGTGGATCGCTCGATCTCATCGATCAGCGTCAAGGCGCCAGCCGCGTCGATGTCGCCGACCGCCTCCGCCGCGGGCGAGAACCGGGCGGCCTCGCACGCCGACAGCAAGTCGCAAACACGCTCCGTCAGCGCCGGCGGCGCGGCGAAGCGCTCGAGCGTGCGCCGGGCGTCTTCCGATGTGACCTGTCCGGCCGGCAAATCAAACCGGTCCGCCAGGTATCCCGCCAGCGCCGCGCCGATCACGCCGGCCCGCGACTGCGCGGTCGACGCCCGCGCCGCGGCAGACAACGTCTCGGCCGCACGCCGCCGAGCCCGGCTGCGCCGTGCAAGACCCGGAGATTCCCGCAACATCCTCCGCCGCCGGACGACCACGCCCAGTGTCACCAGCAGTGCGGGAGGCGCCGCCAGCGCCGCAATCAGCACCCCTCCGCTGGACAGCTCCTGATCCACCAGCAGAAGCGCCGGATCCGCCACGTTCGCGGCAAGCCCCCCCGCAACCACCGTCAGCGCCGTCGCGCGCGATGCGGACTCTGATGCGTCGCCCGCGGGCGGTCCCGACGTCAGCCGGTCCGGACGTGATGACATCGGCAGCACGTTGACCTCGATCGGCTCGGTCGCGCAAGTGACGTACGTCTCCCGGTCCGGATCGAAGTACGCCCAACGCAGCGACGGGATCGTCTGCCGACCCGGCTGACGCGGAAAAACCGCAACCCGGAAGACCTTCCCCTGCGGCGTAATCTCGCCCGCAAGATCGTCGTGACTGAACTCGAAGCGCCCCGCAAGATCCGTCTGCTGCTCCAGATCCGGACCGAGCACACCTTCGATCGGCTGCCCGCCGATCGTCAGACTCAGCGTAATCGGCTGCCCGGCCTCCACTTCAGTCGGAACCGCCGACGCCGTGAACGTGTACGCTCCGATCGCGCCGTTGAATTCCGTCGGGCGCCCTTCCCGCGGCGGCGCAACGATCTGAACCGCGACGGCCTCGCTCCGCGCCGACACGCGCTCCGTGCGCGTCGCTTCCAGCTCGTAATCAAAGAACGTCCGGCGCAACTGCGCCTGCGTCGGGTACTCGACGAACGCCGAAACCGGTCCGATCCGCAGCTCCCCCTCCTCCTCCGCCCGGATCACCTTCTCAAACACGACGACGTCGTAGGTGTGCTCGCGCCCGGCCGAGTCTTTCAAGACGCGCTGCGTCAGCCGCTGTTTTTCCCCGGCGAAGATCGACAGGTCGAACTTCCCGTGCGCCCCGATGTACTTCAGCAGCGTCCCGCGGTCGTCCAGAACGCCACCGCCGCGCTCGATCTTACGCACGCCGAGACGCAGACGCGCGGTGATCATCTGCGTCAGGTAGACGCGCGTCCGGTCCACCTCGATCTCCGTGTACACGAGGCGGTCGCCGGGAAAGTCGGATTGCGGTGGCGGGTCTGTGATCGTCAGCACCAGCGGCTCCGTCCGGTACTCGCGTGCCCCGGCGTGAAGCTTCAACGCAGGGATCGTGATCGTTCCGGCTTTCGCTGCGACGAAGCGGTATACCAGCGTGTACGTCACCTCGCGCGAGCGTCGCCCGCCAAGCAACTGCACGACTTCCGACCGCGACGGACCTCCGACGAGACGCAAATCCCCCCCGTCGATCGGAGGAATCTCCGGCGTCGCAGGATCGTCGGTGTTCGTGAAGACCAGCCGAAGGTCGATCGGCTCGCCGACCTGCGCCGTCGTCACCGGCGCTTCCCAGCGCACTTCGCCTTTCTCCGCCGGAAGCAGGGCAAGCAGGCTCAAGATGACCCTGATCGTCAACACGTTGCTTCCCCCCCCACCCGTGCGAGTCCGCTTCATTACCAGTCCTTCCCCCCTGCCGGGGCGCCAGGCTTGATCCCCGGCTGGGGGCGACGCTTCTCATTGATCCGCTGACGGTCGATGATCCGGCGCAACTCTCGCGCCGCCTGTTCCAGCGAGTCCTCCGCCTGCTCCTCGCTTCCCGACGCCTCTGAGCGCTCATCCTGCTCCTCTCCGCGCGTCCGCTGTTCCTTTCCGTCGTCAGACGGCTGCTGCTGGTCCCTTGCCGCCTCGCCCTGTCGCTCCTGCGGCTCCTGCTGAGACGAACGTTGACCGCCTTCGTTCGCATCCTGCGACGGCTCACCGCCGGGCTGGGCTTGAGGCTGTGCCTCTTCCTCACCCCCGTCGCCCCCCGCCGACGGAGACGGTGCTTGCGGCTGATCTCCGTCCTCCGGCTCGGATTCCTGCTTCTCCTCGCCACCCTCCCCGCTTTGTTCCTGCTGCGGCGGAGGCGGCTCCTCGGCTTTGAGCCGCTGCCAGAACGCGGCCGCCTTGTTCCACGCATCCCGCGCTCCCGCATGTTTCGGGTCCGCCCGAAGGACGTCGTGATACCGGCGGATCGCGTTCTGCGCAAGTTCAAGCCTCTCCTTGCCCTCCAGTTCGCCCCCGCCTAGCGCTTCCGCATGATCGCACACGCCGAGGGCGTAAAGCGCGTCGTTGACGAGTCTCGCATCCTCGGACTGAAGCGCCTGGCTCAGCTCCTCCCGCGCAGCCGAAAAATCCCCGAGCTTCAGATGCGCCAGCCCCAGATTGAACGCCAGTTCATGCGAGTCCGGCGCCGCAGGCAGCGCACGATGATAAAACTCCAGCGCCGCCGTCGGATCGCCCGACGAGAGCCGCCGGTTGCCCTCACGCACAAGTTCGGCCGCTGGTCGATCGTCGGACGCCGCTTCACGATCCGCGCGCTTGTCCTGACCCCTCGCAAACCCCGGAATCAGCGCTGTCATCGCAACTCCGACGACGCCGCAGACCGCTCGGTTGAATCCGCCCCCTCCGCTCCTTGTCGGCCGTATCACGCTTCTTCTCATCGGTCCCTTGCTCTGTTACCCCCGTCTCACCCCGTGATGCGCACCAGCACGTCCCGCCGACGCCGCGGCCTCTCCGCCAGCAACGACTGCAACGTCAGCGCCCCCAGACCCAGCGCCAGGAACACCTGATAACGCGGCGTGTAACGCAGCCGCTCCTCGTCCACCAGCTTTCCCTTTTCCAGCCCCTCGACCCGGTCTACCACCGTCCGGAATGCCGAAACCTCGACCGCCTCCCCGCCCCCCGCCTCCGCAATCCGCGCCAGCGCCGGCATGTTCAATTTCGAGAAAACGATCTGCCCCTCATGAACCAGCGGCTCCTTGCTCCCCGCCTCAACCGGAACCTGCGCTCCAGCCGCCAGATCCGGGTCGCCGACGCCGACGGCGTACACGATCGCCCCCGTTTCCTCATGCACCTCCTGCGCCGCACGCACAGGGTCGCCCTCATGATCCTCCCCGTCGGTAAAGACGAGGATCACCCGCGTCGCCCCTTCAGGCGACGCCGCGAAAAAATCCCCCGCCGCGTAGATCGCCTCCGCGATCGCCGTCCCCCCGCGCGGAGCAGAGGACGGATCCAGCCTCTCCAAGGCGCTCCGGAAAAAGCCCTGATCCAGCGTCAGCGGTACTTTCATCGACGCCGACCCCGCAAACGCCAGCAACCCCAGCCGGTTCGACGGATTCAACGTCAGGCGCTCGATCTCACGCTTTGCCCGCGCCAACCGATCCGGCGCCACGTCCCGCGCCCACATCGACCGCGAAACGTCCAGCGCCACCACGATGTCCACCCCGAAGCCCGTCAACCGCTCCGTCCCCCTGCCCCAGCGGGGTCCGAGAAGCGCCAGCGCCGTCAGCAGGATCGCCAGCACGTTCAATCCCCCGCGCAACGCCGATCGTTCGGAGTCCAACGTCGCAGTCAGCGCCGGCGCCAGTTCCCCCCCGAACCGCTGCACGCCTCGCCTTCGGCGCACGACGCTCCAGATCAAAAGTCCACCCGCCGCGGGAATCGCCGCAAGCCAGGGCGCGTACGCTGCCCCGTCCAGCGGCAACTCGGACGCGCCCGCCAGCGCCCAGATCGTCACCGCCGCCCCGAGCAGCGCACACGGAAGCACAACCGCGTACACGATCGGACGCCCGATCGGATGCACTTCACTCCTCATGACCTCGCCTCGACTCCGCACTTGCTTTCCCGTGTTTTCCCGCAATCCGGTGCATGCCGCGTTTCCTCGCCCACCGATCAAGGCCCCTTCCGGTACCACGTCGCGGACAGCACCAGCTCGCCCGCCAGCAGCATCAACCCGATCAGCATCGCCCGGCGCGCCAGGCTCGTATCATCGTTGTAGACGCGCTCACCCGTCTTCCGGCGCTCCAGCTTGTCGATCTCGTCGTAGATCGTCGTCAGCGACTCCACGTCTTCCGCCCGAAAGTATTTTCCCCCGGTCGCTCGCGCGACTTCCTGAAGCGTCGCCTCGTCAACCTCCGCGCGCCGCTGAAAAAGACTCGAAAGTCCGCGCGCACGCCCCGCGGGAACCGGTTGCGACCCGACCGCACCGATCGTGTAAATCCGGATGCCGAACTTCGCCGCAAGCTTCGCCGCCTCAACCGGGGGAACTGCGTCCCCTTTCAGCGCAGGCGCAGGATTGTCATACCCGTCCGTCAGCAGAATCATCACCCGACTCCGCGCCGCCTCCGCGCCCGGAACGCCGGCGACCGCCTTCTCTCCCGCCTTCCGCAGCTCGTCCGTCGCCCGCACGATCGCGTCCCCCAGCGCCGTGTAATTCGCCTCGGGATGCTCGTACACCTGTCTTCCGCGCACCCAGCCGGGGATGTCCGTCTCGCGCAGCAGGTTCACCAGGTTCGCATGATCCGGCGTCAACGGGCAACGCACGTCGGGATACATCGCGAACGTCGTCATGCCGATCAGGTCGCCCCGACGCCCGGAAAGCCCGCCCGTCCCCAGCACAAAATCCTGAAACACCTGCTTGACTGCGTCCATCCGGCGCGCCGGACGACCGTCGATTACAAAATCCGCTTCTGACATGCTCCCCGACACGTCCAGCACCATCTCGATCGCGATCCCCTCACCCGTATCCCGCGACATCCCCGTCGACTGTGGTCTCAGCAACGCGAACACCAAGCACAGCACCGCCGCCGTTCGCGCCGTCGCCGGCACGAACCACGTCCGCTGGCGCCACGACCGCGGCAACCCCTCGACATACCCGGTCACGCTGAAACGCAGGCTCGGCCGCCGCCCCGGACGCACCGCGTCGATCCACGTCCACGGCAGCGCCAGAACAAACACGACGCATAACGCACCGAAAACCTCGCCGGGCGCAAACGTTGGAATCTCAACCCACCCGATCACGCCGCACCCTCCCGCGCAGCCGCAGGCGTGCCCGCCGAAGCCTTCTCCGATCCCGCGCAGACCGTCTCGCCACCGCCTCTCATCGCCTGCACGAACGCCCGCGCCGTCTCGACCGACTGCTCGATCGCCGCCGCATCCGGCTCGAAGCGCGCGAACTTCACCAGGTCGCACGACGCCAGAAAGGCCCCCAGCGCCGCCTGGTTCTCCTCGCCGAGCACCGCTCCCGCCACCGCAGCCCGCAGAAACTCCTCCGTCGTCATCTCCGGCGCGTGCAAGCCGAACCGCCGCTCGGTGAACTCCCGCACGATCCCGCTTAGGCGGAAGTAAAACTCGCGCACCCGCCCGCGCTCGACCAGCCTCTCCGCGAGCAAGGCCTCCAGCGCCGAAAGCGCCCAGACATCCGGCGGCACGGGAGCCGGCGACTCGCGCGTTCGCGCCCGACGCCTCATCAACAGGCGCATCCCGACGAGCATGCACCCCGCAACCGCCGCTCCGGCAATCCACCACGCGGAAACACCGCCCGCTCCCGGAAGCTCGACCGGAGACGGCGTCGAAAGCTCCCCGAGCTTCTCCTCCGGAACCTGCATCGCCTCCGTCGGACGCACCGTCAGCGGAATTGACTCCGTCTCCAACGTTTCCTCTTCCGACGGAGCATCCCCCTCCTCACCGGCCGTCGGCGGCGACGGCGGACGAATAAACGTCATCTTCGCGCCCGGAAGCACGTGCTCACCGGGCACGAGGAATGTCAGCTCATACTCACGGATCCAGCGCCGCCCGCCGTCGTCCGTCGGCGAGGCGTCCGACGACTGCACAATCGTCGCGGCGTACCCGAAGGGCTGCCGCTCCATCGCCGCCGCATAATCCTCCAGCCGCACGACCGTGTCCGCATCCGCCGTCGCCTCGACCCGCACGCGGACCTTCGTGTCGAACGCCGGTCTGTCGTCTGACACGCTTAACGTGAGCGTGACCGGTCCCCTGCGCGCCACGCGCTCGACGCGGCGAACGACGTCGTTGTCGTTCCCGGAACCACCTCCTCCTCCGCAGGCCGGCGTGAAGACCAGCGCCGCCATCCCCAGCGTGAGAATCCCTCCCCTCGCCGCTCGCCTCCCCAGCCGCAGCGTGACCGGAGCGTCGTGAGTTTGACGCCGCGCGGTCATGCCCGCGCCTCCCGTCGCCGGAAAAACGCCACCAGCGGTTCAACGTACGACCGGTCCGTGCGCACCTCGACGTGATCCAGTTTCATCCGCCGCAGAAGCGTCGCCCGGTCCTCCTCGATCCGCCTCGCCTTCGCGGCGAACTCCCGCCGCACGCGACGGCTCGACGTATCCACCGTCGCCCGACGCCCGGTCTCCGGATCATGCACTTCGATCAGCCCGACATCCGGCAACTCACGCTCGCGCGGGTCCGCGACGATCACCGGAACCAGATCGTGCCGCCTCCGCGCGATCCGCAGCGACGCTTCATATCCCGCCGCCTGAAAATCGCTGAGGAGAAGGCACACCGTCTTGCGCCGCGTCACCCGGTTGAGAAACTGCATCGCGCCCGCGATGTCCGTCCCCCGTCCCGTCGGCGCATGCGACAGCAGTTCGCGGATGATCCGCAGGACGTGACGGTTGCCCTTCCGCGCCGGAACATATTTCTCGATCGTGTCGGAAAAAAGGATCAGCCCCACCTTGTCGTTGCTGCGAATTGCCGAAAACGCCAGCACCGCCCCCAGCTCCGCCGCCAGATCCAGCTTGAACCGCCCGGCGCTGCCGAAAAGCCCCGACGGACTCACGTCCACCACCAGCATCACCGTCAGCTCCCGCTCCTCGCGGAACACCTTCACAAACGGCTGCCCGTAACGCGCCGACACGTTCCAGTCGATCGACCGCACGTCATCGCCGACCTGGTAATGCCTGACCTCCTCGAACTCCATCCCCCTCCCGCGGAACGCGGAGTGATACTGCCCCGCGAACACGTCGTTCACCACGCGCGACGTGCGGATCTCGATCTGCCGCACCTTCTTGAGAATGTCACGAGTCAGCATGACGCTAAGGTACCGGGACGTGATCCAGAATGAGTTGCACCGTATCCTGCGACGTCTTCTCCTCCGCCTCCGCTTCATACGTCAGGATGACCCGGTGCCGCAGAACATCCATCGCCACGTTCTTGACGTCCTGCGGCGTGACGTAGCCCCGGCCGGAAAGAAACGCCGACGCCTTCGCGCCGAGCGCCAGCGCGATCGTCGTCCGCGGCGACGCCCCGTATTGAATCCAGTGCCGGATGTCCAGCCCCACGGTGGACGGATCGCGCGTCGCCGTCACGAGATCGACGATGTAGTCCTTGATCTTGTCGTCCATGTAGATCTCGTCCACAACGCGCCGCGCCGAAAGCAGGTCCGCCGGAGACATCACCGGTTCGATGTCCTCGATCGCCGACGTCGTCGCCATCCGGTCCAGGATGACGCGCTCCTGCGCCTTCGTCGGGTACGTCACCACCACCTTCATCATGAACCGGTCCACCTGCGCCTCCGGCAGCGGGTACGTCCCCTCCTGCTCGATCGGGTTCTGCGTCGCCAGCACCAGGAAAGGCTCCTCCAGGGTGAACGTCTCCTTCCCGATCGTCACCTGCCGCTCCTGCATCGCCTGAAGCAGCGCCGACTGCACTTTCGCCGGCGCGCGGTTGATCTCGTCGGCCAGCAGCACGTGCGTGAAGATCGGACCCTTCTGAACGACGAATTGACCGTCGCTCGCCCGGTACACCTGCGTCCCGATCAGGTCCGCCGGCAGCAGGTCCGGCGTAAACTGAATCCGCTGAAACGCCGTCGCAATCCCCCGCGCCAGACACGACACCGCCAGCGTCTTCGCCAGCCCCGGAACGCCCTCCACCAGAAGGTGCCCCCGCGTCAACAGCGCGATCATCATCTGATGCAGAAGGTGATCCTGACCGACGATCACGTCGTGGATGCGCTCGATCAGCCGCGCGAAAGGCTCCGCCGCCCGCTGCACCTGCGCCCCGATCTGCTTGACGTCCAGTTGCGAAACCGCCATGTAAAAACTCCCCACGTCCTTCCACCTCCCGACCCACCCCGGATATACTGGGGGACGAAGGTTAGGACGCAAACAACGGTGAGCACCCGTCAACCTGACGCACGACTCAGGCTCGAACCCGGTCCACCGCATCGCCGACGGACAAAAATGTTGTTGAAAACCGACGGTTTACGGACGACGCAACCCCCTCCTGGACCGCTGCCGTGCCATCAACCAGCGCCCGTCGCAAAACCGTCTTTCTTCCCGTCGGTTTCACCAATTTCAACAATCGCTCGGGCCTGGGTCTTCGCGCTCGCCGTCGCCGGATCATATCCCACCTTCGCACACGACTTCACCGTCACCGACGTTTGCGTCGTTCTTCGCGCTGACGGAACCTTCGATATCGACCTGACCGTCGATGTCGACGCCCTCGCCCTCGGCGTTCCGCAGGCGACCGACTCCGCCGTCCTCGCGCAAACGCTTCGTCAACTCCCACCGGACCAGTTCTCTGCCGTCGTCGAGCAAACCCGGCAGACCGTCCTGCGCCGAGTTCGCGTGCGCTTTGACGACACCCCCGTCCGGCCGGAAGTCGCCTTTCCTCACTACAACACAGCGATCGCCGAGTTCGCCGCCATCCCCACGGTGCTCGGCACGACCGTCCGCCTCTCCGGGCACATTCCGGACGGCGCCGCGAACTTCACCTTCGGCGCCTCTCGCGCGTTTAACGCCCTGCACGTTACGATCCTCGAACAACTCACAGGAGCCTCTGCAAAGCACGTCCTCGGCGCCGGCGAAGATACTCCGACGTTTCTGCTCAATCAGCCGCTCCACGCCACGACGCGCTCCGCTTCCTCCGGCAGCACGTTTGCGCGATATCTGGGGCTCGGGTTTGAGCATATCCTCCCGCACGGACTGGATCACATCCTCTTTGTGCTCGGCCTTTTTCTTCTCAGCCCGAAGCTCGCCCCTCTCTTGTGGCAGGTCACCGCGTTCACCGTCGCGCACTCCATCACGCTCGCACTTGCCGCCTTCAACGTCATTTCGCTGCCGCCGTCCGTCGTCGAACCGCTCATCGCGCTGTCGATCACCTATGTCGCCGTCGAAAACATCCTCACCCCGAATCTGAAACGCTGGCGACCCTTGGTCGTATTCGCCTTCGGACTGCTGCACGGACTCGGTTTTGCCGGCGTCCTCGCGGACATCGGACTGCCCCGAGGGGAATACCTGTTGTCGCTGGCGGCGTTCAATCTCGGGGTCGAGGCGGGACAGGCCGCCGTCGTCGCCCTTGCGTTTCTGGCCGTCGGCGCCTTCCGCCGGCACACCTGGTACCGCCGCGCGGTGATCGTCCCGGCGTCGGTCATGATCGCCGTCGTTGGCGCCTGGTGGACCGTGGAGCGACTCTTATGAAAACGCATCGAATCCTCGAAGATCGGTCGCAGAGGTTCGCGTGGGGCGTCGCCGGACTTGCCCTGCTCGCATGCGCGGCGGGACCGGCGTCCGCGCAGCCGCCGCCCGCTCCGGCTCAGGCGCCGCCCGCGCAACGCCCTCCGGACGCCTCCTCGACCCCGCCGCCGAAATCTCCCGATGCTCATCTCCTCGATGAGGTGAAGATTTCCGAGGAACGCAAAACCGAAGTCGACGGCTGGATCGCCGAACTCGCCTCCCCGCGCTTTGACGTCCGCGTCCGCGCGTCGCGGCGCCTGTCCGAGTCCGGCGTGAGCGTCCTCCCGCATCTGCGCCGCGCCTACCTCGCATCCCGCGACCTGGAGGTCCGCATGAGGATCGAGGAGATCGCCCGCGAACTCTACCTCGACGATCAGCTTTACTCGCGCAACGCCTTCCTCGGAATTTCGATGGGCTGGCCCACCATCACCCACGCGATGGACCCACGCGTCCCCCTCGGGGCCGAGGGCATTCACGTCGAGAACGTCGTTGAGGGCACCGCCGCCGAGGAAGCCGGTCTGCGCCGCGGCGACGTCATCATCCTCCTCGACGGCGAACCCGTGCGCGGCAACCGCATCGGCGGCGATCCCGGCAGCTTCTCCGAAATCCTCCGCCGCCGGGGCGTCGGAGCCGTCGTCACCCTGACGGTCCTGCGCTTCGAGCACACGCTGGAAATCGACGTCACCCTCCGCGCCCGCCCGCGAGAGTACTACGACCGGGATTCCCCCGCGCTCGCGGAGCAACGCCGCACCGTCGAATCCGCCCTGCTTCGCTGGTGGACCGACCGCTTCACCGCGCCGGACCCGCCGCAGGACGCCGACCCTCGCCGCCCCTGACGACGCCGACCGCTAACCCCACGACCACGCGAACCGGTCCTTCAGGTGGTAGTAGTAAAGCCCGATCGCACGCATCGCCACCAGGTCAAGGTATATGCTCACCATCAACATCACCGCCCCCACCGCCAGCATCGACGCCCCGGGACGCCCCGCCAGAAAACTCCCTCCCAGCGCGCTCAGGAAGAACGCCCCGTAAATCATCACCACCGTCGCAAGATACGCCGGAAACGTCCGCGCGATCGTGATCGCAATCAGGTCCACCCGCACCAGCGCGAAAAGGCCCCCCAGCCCCGCCACCAGCAGCATCATCGGCCACAGAAAAAGCCCCAGCAGGATCGATGACGCCATCGCCGCCGTCCGCGCGTCCAGCGTCGACACAAACGGCGACCAGTCGTCGTAGACGATCGCCCCCATCGCTACGTCGATCAGGTCCATCGCCTGCGCCTGCGACACTCGGCTGGCGATGTACACCAGGCACAGCGCCACCGGCGCCACCGACAGCACCCAGCACACGAAGTATCTGAACAGCGGCAACGCCGCCCCCTCCCACAAATCCTCGAACGCCTGCCCCAGCTTCGGCAGATCCTCCTCGCCGTTGGCCGCCGCCCCGATCGTGTTAAACAGAAACGCGCAGTACCAGCCGTTTACGAGGATGAACCCGATGATGAAAAGGAGTCCTCCGAACGACGCCAACCTCAGCAGCCCCATCACGAACCACGCGCCGACGATCACTGCCACGTTGTGCGGGTTCGCAATGAAGAAGAAATTCCACCCCAGCGCCTGAAAGAATCTGGCGTACCGGCCGGGCGGCGCACTCCGCCCCGCGCCGCGCGGTGTTCGTCCCCCCGCCGCCGGTTCTTCCCCCGGCGCATATCCGAAATCCTCGGGGCGCGCCGCGAATCGACGTTCCGCACGTGACTTCAGACCACGCTCCGCCTCGATCGAACGCTCCGCCGCCGCCGCGATCTCATCCGCCAGCGGCGACCGCTCCGCCAGCGGGATCGGCTCCGTCTCCTCCTCCCGGGCACGCAGGAGCAGCAGATGACCGCATTTCGAGCATCGAGCCGTCCGCCCGAGCTTGCTGTCGTCAACGCGATAGTTCGCGCCGCAGGAGCAAAGGACCGAGGCCACGGGGCTTCTCCTTTTCCAGATCGCTTATCAGAACCGGAGACATTCTACCGTCCCGTCTCAGCAAACATACGCCGCCCGCTCTCCTCCTGCTTCCTCCCCCGCCCCCCTGGCCGCGGTTTCCAGGTCTTCGGAACACGACCGAACAAGGACGCTTCCCGACGGGCACGACTCGGGTTTGGCGCAGCGTCTCATTGTGCTCGGACGTAAAGACCTCACCAGTATATTTTTCGAAGTTTTCTCGAATCAGCGTTCGCGGCTTCCGCTCGCCGTCATTGCGCCCCAATGCGCCCAGAACGCCGGAAATGTCTTCGAGCAGCACTGCGGATCCCGGATCGCCACCCCGTCGATCGTCAGTCCGGCAAGAGCGAAACTCATCGCCATCCGGTGGTCGTCATACGTGTCGATCTCGGCCGAGACGGGATGAACCGGAGGCACGATCGTCAGCCCGTCCGGACGCTCCTCCACCTCCGCGCCGAGCTTCCTCAATTCGCACGCCAGCGCCGCCAGCCGGTCCGTCTCCTTGAGGCGCAGGTTGGCGACGTTCCGGATCGTCGTCGGTCCGTCCGCGAAAAGCGCCAGCACCGCCAGCGTCTGCGCCTGATCCGGCATATCGTTGAGGTCCACATCCAGCGCCCGCAGCCGGCCTGTCCCGGGGTCTCGCACGACCGTCGTCGACTCCGCCGTCTGCGCCACCTGACAACCCAGCCGCTCCAGCACGCCGGTGAACCGGGCGTCCCCCTGCACGCTTCCCGACCCGATTCCCCGGACCGTCACGCGCCCGCCCGCAATCGCCGGCGCGGACAGGAAGTAACACGCGTTCGAGGCGTCCGGCTCGATCACGTACGACCGCCCCGTGTAACGCTGCGGCGCCGGCACGATGTACCGCGCTGCGCCACCGCCGCCGGACCCGTTCCCGCCGCGGTCCGCGATCACCCCCACGCCGAAGCCCTCCATCACGCGGCAGGTCATGTTCAGATACGGCGCACTGACCACCGGCGGGGCGACCTCCAGCAGCACATCGTCCGACGCTTTCGGCGCCGCCAGCAGCACGCCGCTGACGAACTGGCTTGACTCGGAGGCATCGACGCGGATTTGTCCGCCGTGCAGGTGCCGCGCATGCACGATCAGCGGCGGATAACCCTCCCGCCCCTCGAACTGAATCCGCGCCCCCAGCCCCCGCAGCGCCTCAACCAGCGTTCCCACCGGGCGCTCGCGCATCCGCGCCGACCCGTCCAGGCGGTACCTTCCGAACGCTGTCGCGCACGCCGCCGTCAGAAACCGCAGCGTCGTTCCGCTGTTCCCGCAGTAAAGGTCCGCCTCCTCCGCGGGAAAATCCCCGCAACCGCCGATCTCGATCCGCGCATCCGCCCGGTCCACCGCAATCGCAACGCCCAGCGCCCCGAGCGACTCCGTCATCCGCTCCACGTCGTCCGCCAGCAACGCGCCGGACAGGATCGACGGCCCGTCCGCCAGCGCCGCCGCGACCAGCGCGCGGTTCGTCAGGCTCTTGCTGCCGGGGATCGAAACATCCGCGTCCAGCGGCCGGGACACACGATGACAGACGCGCGTTGGCATGTCCGGGTCAGGTCAGAACTCAGACGAGGACGGTTCGGCGCCGGTGCATCCACCGGCTACGCGCCACGAAGCGCGTCCTTCGACCGCTGAAGATACTGGATCGCCGACAACGCCGTAACGATCACCGTCAGATAGACGAGCACGAGTTTCACAATCTCGATCCACGCTCCGGTGATGGTCCGTCCCTGGTGCGCGACGATGATCAGCAGCGTCGGCGCGGCGACGCTCTGCACCCACATCTTGATCTTGCCGTGAAGCGACGCCGCGAACGCCGTCCCCTGAGACTCGTTGAACCCGCGAAGCCCCGTCACCAGCAGCTCCCGCCCGACGATCACCACCACCATCCACGGCGCCACGCCCGTCACGTTCACCTGCTCCTGGTTCACAAACCCCGGACCCGCCAGCAGAATGAACGCCCCGCAGATCAGCATCTTGTCCGCAAAAGGGTCCAGCACGCGACCCAGCGGCGTCACCCAGTTGTGCTTCCGCGCCAGGTATCCGTCCAGAAAATCCGTCGCCGCCGCCACGACGAAAATCACGAACGCCGCGTGCAGCCAGACCGTCTGCGGCGCCGCGTGCGTGTACTGCGACAGTACGAAAAAAAAGGCGATCGAAAGCACGATCCGCGCCAGCGTAAGTTGGTTCGGTACGTTCAGCGCCATCCCGGATTTCCGACGGATTCCCAGCCGCGAGCGCGCGTAAGAGCGGCCTCATCCTTCCTCAATAATGTATCACGAACCGCCGCACCGCGCGAAGCCCGCGACGCCGATCACAGCACCGTCAGCGCCACGCGCGTCGGAACCGCCGTCAGGTCATACCCCTCGCTGCCGTCGCAACGCACCTCAACGAACTCCCCCGCGCCCGCATCGCACCCGCTCACCCACGTCACGCCGTCCACGCTCGGAGCCTGACCCGCGTGCCGCGCCATCGTCCGCCCGTCCCCCGACCGGCCGTCCACCAGCACCGTGAAACGCGACCCCGCCCGGCTCGCCGCACGAGCGAACGCCCCCTCCTGCTGAACGCGCATCAACCGGTCCACCCGCGCCTCCTTCACTTCCTGCGGAATCTGCTCCTTCATCCGCCCCGCCGGCGTCTCCGCTTCCCGCGAATACGCGAACACCCCCAGCGCGTCGAACCCGAAATCACGCACGAATCCCGTCAGTTCCTCGAACTCCGCTTCCGTCTCGCCCGGAAACCCCACGATCATCGTCGTCCGGATCGTCACCCCCGAGATCCGCTCGCGCAGCCTCCCCAGCAGTTGCTCCGTCTGCCCCCGCGTGATCCGCCGGTGCATCGACTTGAGCACCCGGTCATTGATGTGCTGAAGCGGAATATCAATGTATTTGACGACTTTCTCGCATTCCGCCACCGCGTCGATCATCTCGTCCGTGAACACCGACGGGTACACGTACATCAGCCGGAACCAGCGCACCCCGTCCACCTCGTCCAGCCGCCGCAGCAGACCCGCCAGACCGCCCGCGTCGCCGAGATCCTGCCCGTAACTCGTCGTGTCCTGGCCGATCAGGCTGATCTCGACCGCCCCGTCCGCCGCCAGCTCCCGTGCCTCGGCGAGGATCGCTTCCACCGGTTTCGAGTGCATCGGTCCCCGGATCGACGGGATCGTGCAGAACGTGCATTTCTGATCGCAGCCCTCGCTGATCCGAAGGTAGGCGTAATGTTTCGGCGTCAGGCGCAGGCGGCCGATGTCGAGCTGCGTGATCTGATGATACGAACTGAGGAAAAGATCGGGCTGCGACCGGCGGACGCGCGGCTTTTCGTTCCCCAGCACCGCAAGGACGATGTCATCCCGGTTGTTCACTCCGACCAGCGCGTCCACACCCTGCACGCGTTCCCGGATCGACTCCCCGTCCCGCTGCACGAGACACCCGGCCACGACGACGCGCTTCACCCGCCCGCTGCGCTTCTTCTCCACCGCATCCGCGATCTCCGCCAGCGCTTCCGTCCGCGACGCCTCGAGGAACCCGCAGGTGTTGATGACGATCACGTCCGCGCGCGACTCATCCGCCGTCACTGCGCAACCCGCCTCCGCGAGCTGCCCCAGCATCTTCTCAGAATCCACGAGGTTCTTCGCACACCCCAGGGATACAAACGCCACCTGCGTCGGCTTCGCCATCCACGCCCTTCCCGCACCGCCGGATCCCGGACCTCCGGAGTTTCACGACCCCCCAGACCCGGCCACGACACGCAGAATTATGATAATCAGCGGCACTTCCCCGGCAAAACCGATCCGGCTTCCGCCGCGCCTCCTCATTGCAGGGTCCGTGTCGATCCGGGTCCGCCTTCGGCCGCGCCGCGGTTCTGCAAGAAGCGTCGCTAGACCCCCGCTCGGCGAGGCTCGCCCCCCGCCGTCGTGCTCACCACCGCCGCATCCGCACCGGTCAATTGCTTCAGCGCCGTCCGCCGGAGTCCGCCTTCCTTACTTCGACGTCCACGCGTCCGGCGCTTCCTTCTTCACCCAGCTCATGTGGTAGTCCTTGTCCTCGACGCCTGCGGCGTCGGTGGTGAGCCGAAGCGGCTTGTACGTGTCGCACATGACGGCCAGCTCCTCCGTGCGCTTCGTCCCGATCGATCGCTCATACGTCCCCGGATGCGGTCCGTGAGGCACGCCCTGCGGGTGCAGACTGATCGACTCGGATTCGATCCCGCGGCGCGACGTGAAGTTGCCGTCCACGTAGTACAGGATTTCGTCCATGTCCACGCTGGCGTGCCCGTAAGGACAGGGGATCGACTGCTCGTGATAATCCACGAGACGCGGAACGAACGAGCACACGACGAACCCTCGCCCGGCGAATGTCGTATGAATCGTCGGCGGCAGATGCACCAACCCCGTCTTCGGCTGGTAGTCCAGGATGTTGAACGCCACCGGGTAGATCGCTCCGTCCCAGCCGACCACGTCGTGCGGAAAATGCTGGTACTGGTGAACCGTGAGCGCGTCCGCCTGCTTGACGACGACCGGATACGGCGGGGGTCCGTGCTTCTTCTCGTCGAACTTCAGCAGCGTCTCGGGCACGCGGAAGTCGCGGTGACTGAAAGGAGCGTAGTCGGTGATCTGTCCGTAAGCGTTGCGGTACTCGGAAGGAATGCCCAGGTACGGACGCCCCTCGAACACCAGCAGGACGCCCCGATGCCCGTCGAGGTGAATCCGGTACGGCGTGGACTTCGGGATCAACACGTAATCGTACTTGCGAAACGGGAGGACGCCGTAGATGGACTCGACGTGTCCCTGCCCTTCCTTGACGAAGTAAAGCTCGTCGCCGTCGCCGTTGGAGAAGAACCGCTTCGGCGGGTCGGCGGGTTTGCAGATCCCGACCTGGAGATCGTCGTTGGCGAGCAACGTCCGCCGGCTGGTCAGGAAGTCTCCGCCCGGTTTCAGATCCTGTGTGCGCACGTGCCGACGGTGGAGCGGCTGCTCGTCAACGAGCGTGAACGGGCAGAACCCAGGCAGACTCAGGCGCTCGACGGCGAACTCGTCGGTCGGCGGTTTGCGGTAATACAGGATGCTGAACGGACCGTGGAAGCCTTCGCGCGTGACGCAGACCTCCATCATGAGCTTCCCCGCTTCGTCGCGGAGCACGGTGTGCGGCTTCTTCGGCAACATGCCGATCGCGTGTCGGTGGATCATGTTCGTTCCCTTGCAACGACCTGAACGCCCTGCAAAAACAAGCCGCGGGCCTCAGCCTGCGCGGCTTCGCCGTCGATCGCAAACGCGGTCCTCAACGGAAATCCGCCTCGACGCAGCGCCTTGACCGACTCAACCTCTGCCCCGGCGAGCCTGCGCCGCCCCCGATGAACCCCGCATCGGCGGACGGGCCTTCGCGGTTCGTGTCGCTGACGCAGCTCCTCCCCGGCGAGAACGACCGACCACGCAGCGGGCGGGCGGATGCGCAATCCTAAGATGCAGCGCCGCGGGGGTCAAAATCTCGCAGGCGTCAGCGCATCACCGCTTTCGCTTCGCAGCGCCGGCCGCCGCACGGGTGTCCGCCTTCGCATCCGTTCTGGCGTCGGCGCGCCCGTCGCCGTTGGACTCAGCGCGAGGATCGACACGGGTCGCAGCGGCCGTCCGCTGCTCGACGACGCCCGGCTTCGCCGCGAACATGTGCGGCGCGCGGGCGGCGAGAACCTTGCTGCGAATCTCCGCCTTGAACTTCGGATTGTCGCGGAGGAACTGACGCGCGTTCTCACGCCCCTGCCCGACGCGGATATCCCCGTAAGTGAACCACGCCCCCGACTTGGCGATGATGTTCTCCGCCACCGCGAGGTCGAGCAGATCCCCCTCCGTGCTGATGCCGCCGTCGAAAAGAATGTCCAGCTCCGCCTCGCGGAAGGGCGGCGCAACCTTGTTCTTCACGATCTTGGCGCGGATGTGCGACCCGATCACCGTCTCACCCTCCTTGATCGACGAGATGCGGCGAACGTCTATGCGGACCGAGCAGTAAAACTTCAGCGCCCGCCCCCCCGGCGTCGTCTCCGGATTGCCGAACATCACGCCGATCTGCATGCGGATCTGGTTGATGAAGATCACGATGCAGTGCGTCTTGCTGATCGCCCCGGTCAGCTTGCGCAGCGCCTGGCTCATCAGGCGGGCCTGCAGGGCAACGTGCGTGTCGCCCATCTGGCCTTCCAACTCCGCCTTCGGGATCAGCGACGCCACCGAGTCCACGATGATCACGTCCACCGACCCGCTGCGCACCAGCATCTCGGTGATCTCCAGCGCTTCCTCCCCGGACTCAGGCTGGCTGATCAGCAGGCTTTGAAGATCGACGCCGCACTTCTTCGCCCACGTCGGGTTCATCGCGTGCTCCGCGTCAATGATCGCCGCGATGCCTCCCGCCTTCTGCGCCTCAGCCGCCACGTGCAGCGCGAGCGTCGTCTTTCCCGACGACTCCGGTCCGAAAATCTCGACGATCCGCCCCCGCGGCAGACCCCGACCCCCCAGCGCCAGGTCCAGCGAAAGAGCCCCCGTCGAGATGCCCTCGAACTCCAGACCCATCTGGTCGAGCTGCATGATGGCGCCCTTGCCGTATGCCTTTTCCACCATCTGTAGCGCCCGCCCCAGCGCTTCCTTCCGCTTCGTCGCCTGCGCCTCGTTCTTCGCCTGCGTCTCGTTCGTCGACATGCGTTTCCTTTCGAACCCAGGGAACCGACCCACGTCCACCCTCGGGTACGGTACATGTTCGGATTCCCCCTGTCAAGGGGGGCGACGGTCCAAGCACCGGCTTCGACCCGCCCGACCGGGTTCAGACGGACGCCCTCTCGGACCGCAGACCTCCGATCCGCATCACAACCCGCTCCGGACGCATGCAGCCGCACCGTCGTTTCGCTCGTATCCCGATGCCGGGAGACGTCCGCAGTCGGCATCCGCCGTCCGCCCGCGTCGCCCCGTCGTAAGCGGCGACGGCTCACGTCCCGTCTCTTACAATGCGGGCGCCGGGATCGGTGAGAGCGACTTGTATGCCGACGGAGATGACGCCGACATTGCACCGCTTCGCGCACAACGCGATGGCGACCACGTTTGAAGTCGTCCTCGCCGCCAGATCACGGGCGTACGCGGAAGCGGCCGCGGACGCCGCTTTCGCGGAGATCGACCGTCTCGAACGCGAACTGAGTCGGTTCATCCCCGACAGCGACCTCGCCCGCGTCAACGCCCTGCGCCCCGGTGATGCGCTTCAACTGGGCATCGACGCCTTCGAGTGCCTTCAACTCGCCGAGGCGGTGTGGCGCGAAACCGGCGGCGCGTTCGATGTGACGGTCGGTGGATGGTTGCCGCGCTCCGGCACTTCGCCTCCCGCCGCAGACAGGCGAGGGGATGCATCGGACGCCGAAGGGGGTGGGCCGAACCCCCGTGCTGCGGTGGGCATGCCCCTGATCGAGTTGAATCCCCCCCGTCGACAGGTCCGTGTCCGCTCCGCGGGCGTCGTGGTGGATCTCGGCGCGGTGGGGAAGGGTTACGCGGTCGATCAGGCGGTCGAGATGCTCTGGCAGTGGAACATCGCGCAAGGCCTGGTTCACGCGGGACAAAGCTCGGTCTTCGCCTTCGGCGACGCCGCCGGTCCGGGGGCGCCTTCCGGCGGCGGCTGGGTAATGCCGATCCGCGACCCTCTCGATCACAGCCGAACGCTCGGGCAGGTGCGCCTGCGACGGGAATCGCTGAGCGGATCGGGGCGGGCGCTGCACGGCGAGCACATTCTCGATCCCCGCACCGGCTTGCCGGCGCCGGCGGAGACGGTGGGCGCCTGGGCGGTAGCCCCTTCCGCCGCGATGTCCGACGCCTTCTCGACCGCGTTCATGCTTCTTACCCCCGGCGAGGTTGAAGCTTGCTGCCGGCGCGTGGCGGGGTTATCCGCAATCCTCGCTCGGCGCGACGGAGCAGGAACCGCGCTGCGATCGTTCGGTCCGGCGGAGTTCGCGCCGACGGACGACGCCGCGGACCGTCAAGGCTGCTCCGGCGGGGGTTGACCGTGCGGGTCGGCCGGATCAAAAGGCTCCGGCGGATCCTCCGGCAACGGACCGAGCTCTTCCGCACGAACGAGCTTGATGGTCAACTCGAGCGTCTGCTCCCCGCGAACGATCTGCAACGGAACGCTCATTCCCGCAGGCGCAAGCGCCAGCGCCTGAACAAAGTGCCCGTAATGACCTATCTTTCGACCGCTGACGCCGATGATCCGGTCGCCGCGCTGCACCCCGGCGTCGCGCATCGGCGACGGATCGGCGATGCGATCGACAATGACCGCGTCCGGACGTCTCGCATCCACCTGAATCCCGAGCCAGCCCCGGTAAACGCTCCGCCCGGTCTCCAGGCCCGCCACGATCGCCCGAACCCGCTCCGCCGTCAGGGCGAACCCGACGCCGGAATCATACATCTCAATTCCGGCGAGTTCCCCCGGCCGCTGCGCCATCGGAACGCACAAACCGATAATGCGCCCCTCAAGGTCCGCCAGCGGCCCGCCGTAATTGACCGGGCTGAGCAAGGCGTCGGTCTGCACACACGTCCCGCTCATGCGCCCCACGGCGCTGACGACCCCGGCGCTGACCGCCGGTTCGCGCGATCCGAACCCCAGTCCCAGCGCCAAAGCGGTCTGTCCGACGCGGACATCCGACGTCGGCGCCCAGCGAGGGACGTGAAGCCCGGTTGCGTCCACCTTGAGCAAGGCGACCTTGTGAACCTGGTCCCGCGCCACCAGATCCGCCGCGACACGCCGTCCGTCGGGCAGCACAACCGAAATGACCAGCGGATCGCGCACGAAATTGAAGCTGCTGGTCACGATCAACCCGTCGGCGGACCAGATCACCCCGGTCGTCGGACCGTCAGCGAGTCTGAAGGATGAACCCGGCGTGTCACGGAAAGGAGCGGCTCGCGGACGCGGCGCCTCCGTCTCCGGGTCACCCTCGTCAACCCCCTCCTGAGGCTGCGCTCCTCCCACCGTCTCGATCCGCACCAGCCCCGGAGCAAGCGCCTGCACCGCCGCCTGAATGACGACGCCGCTCGCTTTGTTGATATCCTCGGCCGACGCAGCGGTCGTCGCCGCGTCCTCAGACAAGGCCGACCCCGCGGGGAACGCTGGCGAGACGAAGACGACGCCCAGCCCGAGCACCAGCGCTTTGAGGTTCCCGGACCGCTTCAGAAGAATGACCCCGGTCGCCGACTCGCCTTGCCGCAACACGCCCACCCGTCGACGCGAGATATTTACTGCTTGCCTTGACACGTGCAGACCCACTTCCCACAACCCGGACACCCGCTCCCGTATTTCTTCCGCAGCGCTTCGTCAAGATTGATGTTGTTGATGTTCGCCACCGTCGCCAGCCACGCGAGCACATCCGCAAACTCGCCGCACTTCTCCTCGTGTGATCCTTCGCGCAACGCTGTCGCCAGCTCGCCGAACTCCTCGCAAAGCCACATGAACGTGATCGGCGTGCCGCGGGCCCGATCTTTGTGGCTGTACATCTTCTCGATCAGGGCCTGAAAGTCGTCAAACGTCATGTCGCTTCATCCGGAGTAGTCCGTGAATTGAGGATGTCGGCAAGCGGGGGCCGCCGACCGAACCGCCGACCATCGCCGGAACGCGACCCGGCGTCGGACCGGATCGTCGGATTCCGTCGGCGGCGCCGGAGGATTGAACTCCGTCGCCCGCCGATCGTATAATACAAGCGTTGATGCGTCGTGCCCAGCCGGAGACGTGTGCGTGATCTCGAATCTCAAGCAGTTAGTCCTCGCCTTTGTCCTCACGTTCACCTGCCTGATCGCCCTCGTGAAAAGCAATCTGCCGAACCACCTCGCGCATCAGATCGAGCGCGGGCGGCTTCAGGCGGTGCGCGAGGAGCTTCCATCGACGGACGATCTTGAGCAGCGCTACCTGGATGGTCGACGCGTCGCCGAGGTGGTCGCTCCGGCGGTGGTCAGCATTGTGTCCGACCGCGGGGCTGCGGGGTCCAGCCGTTCCGAACGAGAATCCGCACGCCGCCCCGGAAGTTCCACCGAAGAATCCTCTCCTTCATCCGCGTCGGCTCCGCGCGGGGGAGCGCCCGGTCGGCCGGTACACGGACTCGGAAGCGGTTTCGTGTTCGACGGAGAGAGGGGGTTGATCCTGACGAATGCGCACGTCGTCGCCGGCGCGTCGGGTCTTTCCGTGCATTTCGCCGACGGACGACGAGCAAGCGCCAAGGTGCTGGGGATGGACGAGTCCAGCGATCTCGCCGTCCTTGAGGTGGAGGATCGCCCCCTTCACGCCCTGACGCTGGCCGACAGCTCACGCCTGGGCGTCGGCGAGGAGGTCTTCTCGGTGGGCAGTCCCTTCGGACTGGTCGGAACCTTCAGCAAGGGCATCATCAGTTCCGCACGCGAGCGCAGCGTGACGATCGGACCCGGAGTCTACGAAGGACTCATTCAGACGGACGCCGTCGTCAACCCCGGCAACAGCGGCGGACCGCTGGTCAACATGCGCGGCGAGGTCGTCGGCGTGAACACCGCGATCGCAACGACCGACGGCGTCTACCAGGGGGTCGGCTTCGCAATCCCGTCGAACCGCGTCCGCGCGATGCTCGACGACCTGATCACGGGAGGTCCGGCGTTTCTGGGGGTGCAGCCGGTCGACCGCTTTCGATCCCGCGAGCCCTCGCAATCCGTCCGCACTGGTTCTCCGATCGGAGTATTGATCGCCGGCGTCGTCGAAGGCAGCGCGGCGCACTGGGGCGGATTGCAGAAGCTGGATCTCGTCGAGCGAGTTGACGGAAACGTCGTCCGTGACGCCCGCCACTTGATCGCCTTGATCGCCGCGAGGACGCCGGGCGAGAACATGACGCTGGACGTGGTCCGGGACGGCGCCCCGATGACGCTGACCGTGACGCTCGGCCGACGTTATGAACCGCGATGACCCCCGTCAGGGAGCGGCGTCCCGCTCCGCGGCCCGGGCGGCGGACGCTCTCGCTCGACCCGCAACATCCGCGTCCCCGGAGCGGTCCGCATCCTTCGCCGACGCATTCAGCATCGCCACCGCAAGCTCAAACTGACCTGCGCGACGGCATGTTTCCCCAAGGTGATACCGGATGGTCGCGTCATCCGGCTTCAGACGCAGCGCCAGATTCAGCGCGGCGATCGCCTCGGGGTAACGCCCACGGCGGGAGAGAATCCACCCCAGCGTGTCCTGCGCATCCGCACGAAACTCTCCGCCCGACGCCGCCGAAACCGCCTGCCGTGCGACCTCTTCCGCGCGCACCAGATTCGCGTCGTCCGCCGCCAGCAGGTTCGCCAGATTGTTGAGCGACACCACGTCGCGCGGATCCTCGGCCACGATCGTCTCGTAAACCGGAATCGCCCCCGCCGTGTCGTCATGCGCATGATGCGTCATCGCGAGAATCCGTCGCAACGTCGCCCGCTGCGCTGCGTCTCCGGTCGTCGAAACCAGCTCCCCCAGCCTTGCGACCGCCCCCTGCCAGTTTCCCGATCCCTCCATCAACGCGCATTCGAACAAAGCTCGGACCGTCCCCGATGCATCTGACTCCGACAGCGCCGCCGAAAACACCCCGCGACGATCGTCCGAGGCGTAGGTCTGCGCGGCCGCGCGCATGACGCGCATCGCCGAAGCGAACGACTCCTCCAACGCCTGTGTGAGCGCCTGAACGAAAATGCGATGTCCGTCATTCCCCCGCCCCGCCGCGTCCAGCGCCTGCGCATAAAGCGCCAGAACCGGACCCGTCATCGGACGCGCTGACACCGCCGACTCGAAGAAACTCACCGCATCCGTTGCGCGCCGCAGCCGCAGATAAGCAGTGAGCACGCGCGAAACGTCCTCCGGCCGGTGTCCCTGCAACTGCGACACGCGCAGGTCGTCCGCCAGCGCCGCCGACTCGTCCCGGGAACGCCGGTGAAGCTCCGCGCGATAACGCAGCCACGGGACCGCCCGCGCGTCCTGGGCGCGGTTCACCTGCTGCGTCGCGATCCTCAGGGCGTCTGCGATCCGGTCCGCCCGAAGATAGGCGAACATCAGCTCCCGCGCCGCCTCGGACGAGTTCGGAAACTCGGACACCAGCGCCTCCAGCTCCCGAACCGCTGCCTCCGAGCGACCCGCGCTCTCATGCGCGAACGCCAGTTGAATCCGCGGACGCAGATCCAGCGCCGCGGGGTTCCGGGCCTTGAGGCGCTCCAGGTCGGCGATCGCCGCCAACCACTGCCCTTGCATCATCTGGTGCTGGGCCCGCGCATAAAGGCCCGCCGCGTCATCCGGAAGGGCTTGAAGGTACCGGTTCAGCAGCGACACCGCCTCGTCGGGACGCCCGCGAAGACCCGCGATCGTCGCCGACCAGTACAACCAGTCCGGAAGGTCCGGATACGCCGCCCGAGCTTCTTCAAGCAGCGACTCCGCTCCGCTGAGGTCATGCACGGAGGTGTCCAGCGCGCACGTCAGCCGTCGCACCAGCGCCTCAATCCACCTCGCGTTATTCCCCTCCTTCGCAATCCGCTGCGCCTTCTCGAACCACGCCGCCGCCGCTTCCGGCGACTTCCGTTGCTGGTAGTAAAAATCACCGAGACTCAGGCAGACCTCGAACGTCTCCGCCAGCCTCGACGCCTCGAGCATCACCCGCTCCACGTCCGCCAGGCGACCCGCGCGCAGGTAAAATGCCGAGAGCGTCAGCATCGCGTTCGCCCGGTCGGCAGCGGAGTCCTGCGCATCCACAAACGCACGGATGATCCGCTCCCCCTCATCGGCACGACCCGTCTGAAGGTGATGATCCGCGGCCTTGAAAACCACCTCCTGATTGTTCGGAGCGACGCCCAGCGCCTCGCCGAAATACCGATCCGCGTCGCTGACGCGCTGCAAGCGCTGGCAGAGGCGGGCAAGTTGAAGCAGGTTGCGCACGTTCCCGGGCTCGGCTTCGCGGATCTTCAGGCGACGCTCCAGCGCCTGCTGCGGCTCGCGCGCTTCCGCCCGCAACAGCAGTTGCTCCGCCACCCACGCATCGCCCGGAATCAGTTGAGCACAAGCGTCCAACGCTTTTTCGTAAACCCCCCGGTCGTCAAGCCGGTCCGCCGCCAGCGCCAGACCGCGCTGCGCCGGCGCATACCCCGGGCTTGCCTCCGCCGCTCGCTGGAAATATGCCTTCGCCTCCGTCAGACGACCCGACTCGAAACAACTCGCCCCCAGCAGCGTCAGAGCGTAGGCGTGGTTCGGGTGGCGGACGATCGCCTCCTGAAGCACGCTTACTGCCCCGGCGTAGTCCTCTTTCAGAATCCGCAACTCCCCCTTGAAAATCGCGCCTCCTGCGTCGTCGAGGCTCTCCCGCACCGCCGCCTCCACCGCGCCGTCAGCCCTCGCCCAGTCCTTCAGCCGGGCCGCAGCATACATCTCGCGCCGCTTCAGCACCTGAAGAATTGTCCGCCGATCCGCATCCGCAAGCTCCGACCCTCGCGCTTCCAGCGCCTCCGAGGCCTCCTTCACCGATGCCAACACCCGCTCATCCTCCCGCCGCGCCGTGTGAAAGTTCACCTTCCGCAACGCACGCGACAGCAGATCAGGGTCTTCCTCGATCAGCTTCAGCATCGCCTCAGACCGCTGCGATTCCGTCAGTGACGGATCGAGAACGATCGACAACCTGCGAAGCTCCGTCTCATCCGGTTTCGCCGCGATCGCGGACGCCACCCGCCGGCGGGCGTCATCCTCTCGCCCCGCGCGCGCCGCGAGAAACACCGCTTCCCGCAGGATCACGAGCCGACCGGGATCACCGTCAAGATACGTCGTCAACACGTCATACGCCGCGGCATACTGCTCCTCACCGATCAACGACCGGGCTCGCAGCAGCACCGCCGTCACGCCGGATTCATCCAGCTCCCGCGCGAGCGGCTCCGCCTCCGACGCCCGGTTCAGCATCGTCAACGCAGCAAGCTTCACGCGCTTCGCCGGTTCATGATCCGGCGACCCCTTGAGCACCTCCTTCGCAACCTCCAGACCCTCCTCCGCACGTTCATTCCGAACCAGCGCTTCCGCGTACAACGTCCAGAACACCGGATCCGACGGGTTCTCCTTTCGCGCCTGATCCCGCACCACGCTGAGCACCTGAAGCGCCGTTCCGGGCTCGTTCACCTCCAGGTGCAGCCGCGCAAGCAGCGTCTTCACCCTCCAGTCCACCCGGCCCGTCTGCGAAAAACGGGCATCCGCCTTCGCAAGGCTCGCCAGCGCGTCGCGCACCCGGCCCTGAAGCAGGCGGATCTCCCCTTCCAGCAGGTGTCCCCGCGGACCGTCCTCCCACTCCGACTGCGCACGATCCACGAATCCCAGCGCCCGCGTGATCCAGCCGTCACGAACCGCCGCGGAAAGGTCCGGCTGCGTCGCTCCGCGGATGCACGCCTCCGCCGCAAGAAGCGCGGACTCGTAAACACGGGCCCGCGCTCGATATTGCGCCAGTCCCGTCGGCGCCGCGCCCGACGCAACCCGAGGTTCCGCAAGGTGCAGCGCATCCTCAAAACGCCCCAGCCGAAGATACAACCTCCCCAGCTCAAGGAATGCGTCATAATCCTCCCGATCAAGACGGACCGCCTCCTCAAGCGCCTTCAGCGCCGCCGATTCCGCGTCTTTCCCTTTCGAGGATTCCGCGCCCTCATCGAGGCGCGCTCGCGCGGCGGCGCTTAACTCATATCGCGCCTGATGAAGCAGCGCCCACGATCGCGCCTTCGCCTCGGCGCCGCTGTGCGACAACGCGTGCTCAAACGCCTCCTTCGCCTCCTCCAGCCGATCCGCACGCCCCAGCAGCATCCCCAGACCGCACCACAGCTTCACGACATCGAACGCAGGCGCCTCGATCCGCGCGCATGCCTCCCGAAGCACCGTTTCCGCCTGCGCCCCGCGCCCGCGACGCTCGAGCTCTCCCGCGTAGTCCAGGCTGAAGCGCACGTTCGTCGGATCCAGCTCCGACGCGCGACGCAATGAATCCAGAATCTCCTCCTCTGACCCCGCTCGCGTCGGCAGCTCCCGCGCCGCCAGCGCCGAAGCATGAAGCGCGCCCGCGTGCCCCGGCGACAGCGCCAGCAGCTCTCTCGCCTCCCGATCCACCGCCTGCCACCCGGACAACGCCCTCGTCACATCGCAGAAATCCAGAAGAAACCGCAGGCTTGCTTCGCGCGGCGCAGGTGACGTCGGGTCCAGCGTCTTGCCCGCCTCCCACGTGGCGCGGGCCATCTCGAGGTTCCCGTCCAGCACCCACATCTGGCCCGCCAGCGCCAGATTCTTCGCGTCCCGGCTGATCAAAGCCGCGCGACCGTACATGCCGGCCGCCCGGCGGTAATCCCCCCGTTCCGCGTGACGTTCCGCCAGTTCGATGAAAGGTCGGGGATCCTCAGGCCTCAGGCCAACGATCATCGCCGTCGCCGCGGCAATCGCCGCCAGCGCCGAAAGTGCCGTCAACCCCCCGATCAGCGGTTTATTGATTCTGCGCGCCATGTGCTCCCTGTCGGCGGCCCTTGACGTCGCGTCCTTGTTCCGCGGCTTCTCAGCCACGGGGCACGCTCGGATCCCGCGCCCTTACCGAGAGGAAAGCGCGCCGGGCGCCGCAACGCTCGGCCAGATGTCGTTCATTAGAAGCGGAAGAACGTAACGCATCAATTCCCCGGTTCCTTGCAGGGTCTCGTCGGCCGTCGCCGGTCGGCCCGGACCCGACCCGCCCGGCGAGGGTAGAAAGCAGACTTCCACCTTGCTGAAATACGCGGATCGCGCCGCCGGGGACGTCGTCCACATCCGAACCTCCGTCGGACTCACCGTGAAACGCCCGTTGCAATACAGCGTATACGCGACCGACAACTCCGCCTGTTGAAACAACCCCGTCTTCCGAAACGTCACGATCCGGAAGGGAATCTCGCCGCCCCCGCCGCCGAGGGAGTCGATCCGGAGACGCTCGTCCCGACGGAACTCCGTCAGCGTGTACCCGCTCGCCCGGAAGCACTCGTCGGGGCGATGCACGACCAGCTCCGGTCCCCCCGTGTAATACGTGACGAAAAGGTGGACCTGACGTCGCGAACTGTCCGGCGCCTCCCGCGTGTCCTCCAGCGTCCAGATCAGGTACTGATCCGTCCCCAGCGCCTCAACGTACTCCGGCGTCAGAAACTCCGCCCGGACGAACCGGTACGGACCCAGCGCCTCCCGATCGAGCGAACCCAGCGCCGCTCGCAGCGGAACCGCCTCCTTGTACGCCACGACCTTAAGCCAGCGTTCGAGAGGCCCCTGCACCAGCGCGCCGCCCCCCAGCAGCACGAGGACAATCACCAGCGGTCCGGAAAAGTACGCCCTCCTCCGACCGTCGATCGACGTTCCCGCTGAGGCGCCGCTCCCCGGCAGATTCGGCGCGGCAGCCGCCTGCTGATCCTGCTTCTTGCCGCTCATGACCTGCACATTCGACTTGAAATCATGTCGTTTCCCCCGGAGAGGTTCAGCCAGCCCGTGATTGTATCCGATATGCCCCTGATCGGGTTGCCGGCTCGCCGCGACGCCCCCGCGAACGCCGCCCTCGATTCGGATGACTCGCGTGATCGACCACCAGCTTCAGTCCGCAGCCGCAAACCCCGGACGCCCGTCCTGCGTCATCGTCGGCGCCGGCGGACACGGCCGCGTCGTCCTTGACATCCTCGAGAATACCCGATCCTGCAACGTCATCGGCTTCGTCGACTCCAACCCCCAACTCCGCGGAACCCGCATCGACGGCAAACCCGTGCTCGGTGGCCCCGACGACCTTCCGGCAATCCGCGACCGAAGCGGAGTCCGCCACGCCGTCGTCGCTATCGGAAACAACGGCGTTCGCCGAGATCTCGCGTCACGCCTCGAAGCGATCGGGTTCACCCTCCTCAACGCCGTCCACCCCTCCGCCAACATCGCCCGCAACGCCTCCCTCGGACGCAACATCGTCATCGCCGCCGGCGTTCACGTGTGCTGCCACGTTCAGATCGGAGACTCGACGATCCTGAACACCGGCTGCATCGTCGATCACGAGTCGATGATCGGCACGGCAACTCACGTCTGCCCCGGAGCGCGCATCGCCGGCCGTGTCATCATCGAGTCCGGCGCGTTTGTCGGCATCGGCGCGACGGTCATTCAAAACCTGCGCGTCGGGTGTGAAGCGGTCATCGGCGCCGGAGCCGTCGTCATCCGCGACGTCGACCCGATGACCACTGTCGTCGGCGTTCCGGCCCGACCAGTCTTCAAGTCCGCCCCCGCCCGCGATCTCGAACCATATCTGACCGCAGAACCCGTCCACGCCTGACCTCGACGGCGGATTACGCGCCCGGGCTTCCCGCCAGCACTTCCGCGATCACTTCTTTCGGCGCGCCGATGTCCACGACGAACACGCTTCCCAGGAAAAGCGGCGCTTCGCCCGTGATGAACCCGACCTTCTCCGCCACGAACGTCACCGTGAGGTCCGCCTTCACCGTCGCGTTCGACCGGAAGCCCGTGTCCACGTCCAGACCCGACGGCACGTCGATCGCCACCACCGTCCGGGGACGCACCATCCCCAGCGTCTGAATCAACCGATCCAGCGGCGACCGCACGTTCCCCGTGAATCCCGTGCCCAGAATCGCATCAACGAGCACTTCGCCCTCAGTCCCGGCCTGAAGATATGTGAAACACTGCTGCCAGTCCGTTGACACCAGGCAAGGCAGACCCATCTCCGTCGTGATGCGGAAATTCGCGGCCGTGTCCGGCGCCATGCCCGACGGATCGCCCGCCACCAGCAGGCGAACCGCCCACCCCGCGTTGTGCAGGTGCCGCGCGATCACCAGCCCATCACCGCCGTTGTTGCCCACGCCGCAAAGGATCGTCGCCGACCGCGCCTCCGCGCATTCCCGGCGGATCACCTCCGCCGCCCCGCGACCGGCGTTCTCCATCAGCACCAGCCCGCTCATCTGGTACTTCACCACCGCCAGCCGATCCACCCGCCGAACCTGCTCGCGCGTCAGGCGGTTCACGATCTGTCCTGTCAAATGCATCACGCCTCTCCGCAATCCTGCCGAAGCCTTGGAGGCATCCCGAACCCGTCAGACCGTCATGTCCCGAGGGGTTCAACCCTCCGGGTCTTTTGCCCAGAGCAGAGCACTGCTGGGTCTTGTCCGAATTTCGGACTCCTTGAGCATCAGCCCTGATAATGCTGAACTTGATCGCGGTTTCAAATCCTGGCCGCGCCCGTCTGTCCTTGACTTTGCTTGCAACAGCACCGCTCTAACGGACGCGGATCGGGTTGAATCGGCGCATCTGAGCCACCCTCGTGACCCCGGTTGCCGGGCGTTGAGTTCGTTGGAGTTTACGATCCTGCGGAAACCTCGCGGTAAGGGACTTCGCCTCACCGCAGCCGCGGACCGTCACGAATTCCGAGGCGGCCCCTGCGAGTCGTCGTTCTCGGAGGATGATCCGAGATTCATCCCCCCGGAAGATCGTCCGCGAGTCATCGCCCCCCGAAGGATTATCCGAGAGGTTGTGACGTACCCCCCCCCCGAGCGTCATTTAAGGATCATCCGGAAGTCCTCCGAGCGTCTCAGCCCCGGCAGGAGCGTCAGACAACAACCCAGCCCGCCAGATCCGGGGAGCCGTCTTGCAAGTTCCGGCGCTCCCTGCGACATAAGAGCCGGGGTCGGTCTCCGGTTCGCGGCAAACAAAATCTCCGAGAGCGCCACAGGCTGACGTCAAATATTTCAAACTGTCGCAACGTCCCTGCAAAGTTCGTTCTGCTTCTTGTTGCAGCGACGGGTTCGCCCGCCGAAGTCCTCGCCGACCGTCCGAACATCGCCTGGATGGCCGGCGGACACGCCAACGTCGTCACCGGCCTCGCGTACTCGCCGGACGGCGCGCTCATCGCTTCCGCGAACGCGGACAACACGATCAAGATCTGGCTTGCCGACGCCGAGCCTCGGGAGGCGCTGGTGACCACGCTCGCCGGACACATCGGCCCCGTCAATTGCGTCGCCTTCTCTCCGACGGAACCCTGCTCGCGTCCGGGGGACAGGACAACACCGCCCGCCTCTGGCGCGTCAGTGACGGAGAACTCCTGCACACCCTGATCGGTCACATCGACTACGTGTTCTCCGTCGTCTTCACCCTCGACGGTGCGACGATCTTCACCGCAAGCCGCGACGGCACGATCAAGTATTGGCGCGTGGACGACGGCGAACTCGTGAACACGCTCAGCGGACATCAGCCCGGTGTGCTTTGCGTGGCGGTCTCCCCCGACGACCGACGCATCACCTTCGGCCGGATGGACGCGACGCTCGTCACAGTCCGAAATCCCTTTGTGATGCAGCAGGCCTTCCCGGTTGAACCCTGAATCATGATTCACGCGGGTGAAACGCCCCCTGGAGTCGCAGGCTTCACCCCGCGCGAACGTGCGTTTCACGGCACGCACGAAATTGAGAATGACGACCTGGAAAGGTGTTGAAGCCGGATCTTACTCCGACAACGCCACGTATCCTTCAGCGGAGACGTCGGACGGGACGCTTGTGCCGTCGAGTCCGAGGCGGGATACGCCTTTTGCGACCCTTCCGGACAGAACCGGCTCCGACGCCGTCCGCGCCTTGCTCAGAAGCGCCTGCGGGGACACAAACAACGCGATCATCGCCACCGCCGCGATCGTCAGTCCCAGCCGACCCGACATACCCGACGCCGCCGCCAGCCGCTCGCGCTCCGGGCTGACCCAGCACACCGCCGCCACCCGCAGGTAGTACGCCGCCGCCACCGCCGAGTTCAGAACGCCGATCACCGCCAGAACCGCCAGCCCCCCTGCATACGCATGATCCGCCCCGACCGAAAACGCCCCGCTGAAGATGTACACCTTCCCGAGAAAACCCGCCGTCGGCGGAAAACCCATCAGACTGAAAAGACAAACGCCTAGCGCCAGCGCCGCGCCCGGCTGCGACCGCGCCAGACCCGACAAGTCCTCCACCCGCTCAACTTCATCCTCGCCGCGACGAAACGAAGACAGCGCGGCGAACGCCCCGAGGTTCATCACGCCGTATACCGCCATGTAAAACAGCAGCGCCGTCACGCCGTTGCTCATCGGCCCCTCGCCCAGCCGCGGTCCCACCAGCAGCGCCACCAGCATGTATCCGCTGTGCGCAATGCTCGAATACGCCAGCATCCGCTTCACGTTCTTCTGAATCAGGCCCAGGACGTTTCCGACCGTCATCGTCAGCGCCGCCGTCGCCCAGATCAGCCAGAACACGCCGGGCGACATCGCCCATCCGAACACGTCCAGCACCCGGATCAGCGCCACGAACCCCGCGAACTTCGGAATGAATCCCAGCAGCGCCGTCACGGGCGCCGCCGCGCCCTCATACACGTCCGCCGCGTACGCATGAAACGGGACCGCCGCGATCTTGAACGACAACCCGCCGAACACCAGCAGCAGCCCGATCAACGCCAGACCGCTCACCGCCGCGCCCGACCCGATCGCCCGCGCCATCGCCGAAAGTGACGTCGACCCCGCCGCTCCGTAAAGAAAACCCAGCCCGTATGCGAGCAGCGCCGCCGACAACGCCCCGAGAAAGAAGTACTTCACCGCCGCCTCGGACGCCCGCGCGTCGCGCCGACTCAGCGCCACCAGCACGTACGTCGGCACGCTCACCAACTCGATCGCGAAGAACAACACCACCACGTCCGACGCCGACGCCGTCAGTAACACGCCCAACATCGTGAAAAGCAGCAGCGACAGGTATTCCCCCTGCTCCGCGGGATCCGCCTGACGCCAGTTCAGCAGGATCAGCAGCAACCCGACCAGCAGCGTCAGCCAGCGCACGTAAAACGTCATCCCCGACAGCGCCAGCCCGGGAAGTTCCGCCGTCCCGTCCGGGATGCCCGCCCACAGCGTCGCCGCCAGCGCCGCCGCACACACGCCGCAGCTCGACGCCGCCAGCATTCCCGGACGTCGCGCCGCGCGCGTCACGCCCAGCACCAGCAGCGCGCACGCCCCGACCACGAGAATCAGTTCCGGAAGAAGGTGCCCCAGCGCGGCGAACGTCATTGAGCGCCTCCCGTCGACGCGACCGACGCGGCCCTTCCGGCCCGCAGGGCGCCGCTGACGCCGGACGACGGCAGCAGACACGCGGAATGAGGAGCCAGGAACACAACAGGCCCTCGCGGATCTTCAGCGCGGTGGCAAGTCAATTCAGCGTTCTGCATTCCGAATTCCGCATTCCCCTGCGCGGCCCGCCACCCCCCAGGCGCCGCTCCGCCCTCCGCCTGCCTACGATCGTCAACCGAAAATACGTTCGCCTCCGCCGCGGCCTGGATCGACGCCAGCATCGGTTTCGGATACACACCCAGGATCAGGCAGAGCACCGCGATCGGCGCGAGGATCGCCACTTCGCGCCTTGTCAGGTCTCCGCCACCGTGACCGTCATCGTGGTGCCCCCCGTGACCCGAAGAATCACCGTGTTCATCCCGCTCGCCGTGACCGACCCCACCTGCCTGCACCGGCTCCACCAGCGGACCGAACAACACCCGCCCGCACATGTACAACATGTACACCGCTCCGAGGATGATCCCCGTCGCCGCTACCGCCGCATACGGGAAACCCAGCGGACCCGGCGCCAATCCGTCCATCGTCGACCCGGACGTCGCCGTCCCCAGCAGCACCAGGAATTCCCCGATGAATCCGTTCAGCCCCGGCAGCCCGATGCTGCTCAGCGTGAACACGATCAGGAAGAACGCCATCACCGGCATCCGCCGCGCCAGCCCGCCCAGCTTCGCGAACTCGCGCGTGTGATACCGCTCATAAAGACAGCCGATCACCAGGAACAGCGCCCCGGTCGACAGTCCGTGATTGATCATGTACATCACCGCGCCGTTCATCCCCGCCAGCTTCATGCTGAAGAGCCCCAGCATGCAGAACCCCAGGTGCGACACTGATGAATACGCCACCAGCTTCTTCACGTCCGTCTGAACCCACGCCGCCAGCGCCGTGTAAACGATCCCGATGATCGCCAGCACCGCCAGCGCCGGAGCAAACGCCCGCGACGCCTCCGGCAGCAGCGGCAGGCTCAGCCGGCAGAACCCGTAAGTCCCCAGCTTCAGCAGCACGCCCGCCAGGATGACGCTGCCCGCCGTCGGCGCTTCGGTATGCGCCAGCGGCAGCCACGTGTGCAGCGGAAAAAGCGGAACCTTGATCGCAAACCCCGCCGCAAACGACAGGAAGATCCACCCCTGCACTCCCGCCGGGAACGCCCCCGCGCGCGACAACCGCATCAGCTCCTCGAGATTCAGCGTGAACGCCCCCGCTCCGCTCCGGTAGGCGTAATACGCCGTGTACAATACGCCGGCGAACGTGATCATGCTCCCCGCCAGCGTGTACAAGAAGAACTTCACCGACGCCCGCCGCCGCTCGCTCCCGCCCCAGATCCCGATCAGGAAGAAAAGCGGAACCAGCGTGAACTCAAAGAAGATGTAGAACAGCAGCAGATCCAGCGCGCAGAACACGCCCAGCATCGCCGTCTCCAGCAGCAGCATCAGGATGTAATACTCCCGAACCCGCTCCTGAATCGCCGAAAAACTCGACGCAATCGCCAGCGGCGTCAGAAACGCCGTCAACAACAGCAGCCAGAGGCTGATCCCGTCCACCCCGACCCGGTAGGCAACATCGACCCCGCCGATCGGCCCACGCCCGCCAGAAAGCGCATCCTCCGCCGCTCCCCCCTCCAACCACGCGTACGTCGCCTTCAGACCGAATCCGCCCCGCGGTTCGTCCTGAAAGAAAAGCACCGCCGCCGCCCCCGCCAGCACGAACGCCGCCAGCGACGTGCCGAGCGCCACGCGCTCGATCGCCCGCTTGTTCTCCCCGCGCATCAGCGCCAGCGCCGCCACCCCCGCCAGCGGCGCAAAAATCACCAACGTAAGAATCCAACTCGACATCATTCAGCGCTCTGAGTTAGCCGCGACCCACGGACAACCGGCATCCGCCGCAAAACACCACCCTCTCCACTCGACGTTGGTCTCGCGTCACCCTCACAATTCGTTATTCGACATTCACAATTCGTCATTCCCCTACCACGTCAACACCACCGTCACCACGATCGCCAGCCCCACGCCCATCGCCAGCCCGTACCCCTGAAGCGCCCCGCGTTGCACGCCCCGCGCCCCGTACCCCAGCGCCTGCGGAACGAACGAGATGACCCAGATGATCCCGTCCACGAGATACTCATCCAGATAAAAGCACACCCGACCCAGCGCTCGCAGCGGCCGCACAATCACCCGGTCATACGCTTCATCCACCCGGTACTTGTTCCACAAAACGTCATGCGCCCGAGGGCACGTCGCCCGCGCCGTCGCCGCCATCCACGGCGCCTTCGCATACACCACGTACGCCGCCAGGATCGCCAGCACCGACAGCCCGCCCGACAGAATCATCAACCCGTATTCCGCCAGGAATCCCCCGGTCGCCGCATGACCGACGACCTCGCCCGCCGCGCCGTGCGCCCCCGCCGCGTTCGGACCGGCCGCGAGAAACGTATGCGCAATGACCGGCTCTAGAAACGCGTGAAACGGCTTCCCGGTGAACCCCACGCCGAGATACCCCACGAGCACCGCCCCGACCGCCAGCACGCTCATCGGCGCGATCATCCACCCCCCGGACTCATGCGGATGCACCCCTTCCGGCACACGCTGCGGACCGGAGAACGCCAGAAACACCATCCGGAACGTGTAAAACGCCGTCAGCACCGCCGTCGCCAGCCCCATCATCCCCAGGACCGGATGCACGTGCAGCGCGTGATGCAGGATCTCGTCCTTACTGAAGAACCCCGACAGCATCGGGAATCCCGCCAACGCCAGCGACCCGATAACGACCAGCGCACACGTCTTCGGCAGCACCCGCCGCAGACCGCCAAACTGCCGCACGTCGATCACCCCGCCCATCGCATGCATCACGCTGCCCGCGCCCAGAAACAGCAGCGCCTTGAAGAACGCAT